>CAZJCW010000208.1:0-7879 GCA_964544365.1 uncultured Alsobacter sp. | reverse complement strand
CAAGTCCGACGTCGGCGGCGTGGTGCTGAACCTGTCCAGCCGGACGGCGGTGGTCGACGCCGCGCGCACGATGCTGGCGACCGTCGCCGGGCAGCGCCCCGACGCCGTGATCGACGGCGTCACGATCCAGCCGATGATTCACCGCCCCCGCGCCCGGGAGCTCATCGCCGGCCTCGCCGACGATCCCACCTTCGGCCCCGTGGTGGTGTTCGGCCGCGGCGGGACCGCCGTGGAGGTCATCAACGACAAGTCGCTGGCCCTGCCGCCGCTCGACATGAGCCTCGCCCGCACGCTGATGGCGCGGACCCGGGTCCACCGCCTGCTGCTCGGCTATCGCGACGTACCGCCAGCCGACCTCGATGCCGTCGCGCTGACGCTCGTCAAGCTCGCCCAGCTGTCCGCCGACGTGCCCGAGATCAGGGAACTCGATCTCAATCCGCTCGTCGCCGACGAGGACGGCTGCATCGCCGTCGACGCGCGCATCGGCATCGCCCCGGTGCCGCCGTCGCCACGGCGCGAAGGCCTGAACCCACGCTTCGCCATCCGGCCCTATCCCGTGGAGTGGGAGCGGCAGCTGACGTTGAAGGAGGGCTGGCGCGTCGACGTGCGTCCGGTGCGGCCGGAGGACGAAGTCCTGTATCCGCCCTTCTTCGCAAGGGTGACGCAGGAGGACTTGCGGCTCCGCTTCTTCGCCAAGGTGAAGGAGTTCAGCCATGCCTTCATCGCCCGCCTCACGCAGATCGACTACGCCCGCGCGATGGCCTTCGCGGCGATCGAGCACGACACCGGCGATTTGCTCGGCGTCGTGCGCCTGCATGCCGACGCGAACCACGTGGAAGGCGAGTACGCCATCCTCCTGCGCTCAGACCTGAAGGGGCGGGGGCTCGGCTGGGCATTGATGAAGCTGATGATCGAGTATGCTCGCGCCGACGGACTCGAACGCGTCACCGGCCAGGTCCTGCGCGAGAACACCACGATGATCGCCATGTGCAAGGCACTCGGCTTCGAGGCGCGCTCGGACCCCGAGGACCAGGACATCAGGATCGTCGAGCTGGACCTGTCGAAGGCGGTCTTCTGAGGAGGGACTTCAGACGCGGCCTCGCCGAATGCCCTCGCAGAGCCCGCCAGGCCTGCCGTCCACCCCTCGATCCGACTCCCTGGGCCGCCTCCAGGACAGGTGCCATCAGGGGCGTGTCGTTCGACCGTTGCTCGTTGTGACGCTTCTGCGAGGCGGTCTCCTCCGGCGTCCCGGGCCAGAGCAACAGTCCGGCGGAGCGACGGGAATCCAGGGGTCCGAAGGGTGTCATGCTCGCGCTTTAGGCATGCTGCACTGCGGGAGGGCAGGGGGCGGGCGAAAAATAGGCAAGAATCCATACAGCGCTGTTAAACAAGAAAAAAATGGTGCGAGCAACTTTTTCTGGCCGGATGTCTTGTCATGCTGCGCTGCAACATCTATATAGGTCTCGTGGCGTTCGCGCCACATGCCCTCCTTGGGCGTTTCCTCCCTAGACTTGGGCCGGCTGAAAAGCCGGCCTCTTTCTTTTGGGGGATCCCGCATCAGGTCGGGTCGTTGCGAAGCCTGATGCGACGGACGATCAGGGCGACGCTCACGACCACGAGCGGGACGGCCACGGCCGTGGCGAGACCGGGATCGACCGGCAGGAGCCCGACGTCCCGCGCGCCCTTGAAGACGTAGGAGGCGAGGCCGATCACATAGTAGCTGATGGCCGCGACCGACAGGCCCTCGACGGTCTGCTGCAGGCGCAGCTGAAGCCGGGTGCGATCGTTCATGGCGCTGAGCAGGTCGCGATTCTGCCGTTCGATCTCGACGTCGACCCGCGTGCGCAGGAGGTTTGCCGCGCGGCTGAGCTTCTCGGACAGGCGAGCCTGCCGTTCTTCCAGCATCGTGCAGGTGCGCATCGCCGGCGCCATGCGGCGTGCGAGGAAGTCCTCGAAGGTCGGCCAGCCTTCCACCCCGTGTTCGCGGATCACGGCGAGGCGCTGCTGCACGATGCCGTCATAGGCGCGGCTCGCGCCGAAGCGGTACCCTGAGGACGCCGTGTCGGCCTCCATGGCGGCGGCGAGCGATGTCAGTTCGTCCAGCAGGCGATGGTCCGCCTCCAGCCCGCCGCCCTCGTCCATGCCCTTGGCGATGCGCGTCAGCGAGTCTTCGATGTGCTTGACCCGCGGCGCCATGACCTGCGCCTCCGGAAGGCCGAGCAGGGCGAGCGTCCGATACGTCTCGATCTCGAGCAGCCGCTGGACGAGCGCACCGGCCCGCGCGGGCCCGAGGCCCTCGTCGAGCACCAGGAGGCGGACGAAGCCCGCCGGATCGGCCCGGAAATCCGAGGCGATCGTGGCCGCGTCGCCGTCCACGCGGGAAACGGCGAGGCTGGCGGGATCGAACAGCGTCTCGAACGCAGGTGGCGCGCCGGTCGCCCGCGTGATGTGCAGATCCACCGCAGCGAGGAGGGGACCGGGCTGCGGCAGCGCCTTCATCACGAAGGCGAGCATGCCGGAGGAGGGCTGGAACGGCTCGCCCGAACCGTCCAGCTCCCAGGTGTAGGTGGTGAACTCGGCATGCGCCTCCCAGCGCAGCGAGCCCTGCGGCAGGGTGAGCCGGTGGTGCCGCGCCGTCTCGCCGGGCACGGGCAGCCCGCGCGCCAGGCAGAAGGCGGTGAGCGCCGCGCGGTCGGCGCCCGGCACGGCACCCGCCGTCATGAACGCGAAATGGAGCAGGCGACGCGGCGTCGAAATCGGGTGGAACGGCCTTGCATGCACCTCGCCCAGCACCGCGTCCCGCGACGGGTGGGGATGAAGCGAGAAGCTCTCGGGCGCGTCGTCGGTCATCCTCGTCTGGGCGGTCATCCTGGCTCGCACTCGCCGGCAGTCGCTTGAAACCGACCGGGGCGCCGCTGCCGCAGCCGCGTCCCGTCGCACGATGAAGAATGGCGCGGCCGTTTGTCGCGGCACACCCTGCTATATGCGTACCAGATCGCCCGGCGGATCAATGCCCCGCTCACGGCAGCGTGATCGCAGAGGCGTCATGCTCGAATTTCCTCGGCGGCCGCGCTCCCCTTCGGCGGAAAAAGGATCTAATGTCCCGCGCCGAAGAAGAACCTGCTGGAGACGCCCCGGCCCATGGCCACCGTGCTTCTGGATTCCATGCCGCCGGCGAAGCCTCGTCCCGTCCGGCCGCGCGTCGCCCTTTTCGTCACCTGCCTCGTCGACCTGATGCGGCCCTCGGTCGGCTTCGCCGCGGTGAAGCTGCTGGAGGATGCGGGCTGCGTGGTCGAGGTGCCGAGCCAGACCTGCTGCGGCCAGCCCGCCTTCAACTCCGGTGACCGGGCCACCGCCGAGGCGATCGCCGCACGCACGATCGAGGCCTTCTCCGGCTACGACTACGTGGTGGCGCCGTCGGGATCCTGCGCCGGGATGATCAAGGCGCACTTTCCCGAGCTGTTCGCCGGCGATCCGAACCTCGCCGGGCCGGCCGCAGCGCTCGCCGCCCGGACCTTCGAGCTGACGAGCTTTCTCGTCGACGTGATGGGCGTGACAGCGGTCACCGCGAAGGTGGAGGCCAACGCGACCTATCACGACAGCTGCTCCGGGCTGCGCGAGCTCGGCGTCAAGTCCCAGCCGCGCCTGCTCCTTGCCAGCGTCGAGGGGTTGACCCTCACGGAGATGAACGAGAACGAGGTGTGCTGCGGCTTCGGCGGCACGTTCAGCGTGAAATACGGCGAGATCTCAGGGTCCATCGTCGGCAAGAAGACCGACAACGTCGCCGCCAGCGGCGCGCGGATGCTTCTGGCCGGCGACCTCGGATGCCTGATGAACATGGCAGGCAAGCTGTCGCGCGAGGGCCGCCCGGTCGAGGTGCGCCACGTGGCGGAGGTGCTGGCCGGCATGACCGACGAGCCCCCGATCGGCGTTGCCCGGGAGCCGGCGGCGTGACGGCCGTCCTCACCGGCCGACGGACGGCCGAGACACCGAACCCGCGTCGCAGCTTTTCCAGCGAGTCCCGCCCATGACCGCGCACGTCACCTCGCCGCAGTTCAAGGAGAACGCCACGCGCGCGCTCGCGGACGACCAGCTTCAGAAGGCGATGTCGAACGTCCGCCAGGGCTTCATCGACAAGCGCGCCGCGGTCGCCGCCAAGCTGCCGGAATTCGAGGCGCTGCGCGACAGCGCGCGCGACATCAAGAACCACGCGCTCCAGAACCTCGACCTCTATCTCGAGCGCTGGGAAGAGAAGGTGACCGCCGCCGGCGGCCAGGTGCACTGGGCCCGCACGGCCGAGGAGGCGCGCGGCGCCGTCCTCGACATCTGCCGCCGCGTCGGCGCCCGGACGGTCACCAAGGGCAAGTCGATGATCTCGGAGGAGATCGCCCTCAACACCGCGCTGGAAGCGGCCGGCATCACGCCGGTTGAGACCGACCTCGGTGAATACATCATCCAGCTGCGCGGTGAACTCCCGTCGCACATCATCGCCCCGGCAGTGCATCTCAACGCGACGCAGGTGGAGAGCGACTTCCGCCGCGTCCACACCCATCTCGATCCCCAGCGCGACCTGTCTCAGCCGGTGCAGCTGCTCACCGAGGCGCGCGGCGTGCTGCGCGACCGGTTCCTCTCGGCCGATGTCGGCATCACGGGCGCGAACTTCCTGATCGCGGAAACGGGAACCTCCGTCATCGTCACCAACGAGGGCAACGGCGACCTGACGCAGATCCTGCCGCGCATCCACATCGTCATCGCCAGCATCGAGAAGGTGGTGCCGACGCTCGAGGACGTGTCGCAGATCCTGCGCGTGCTCGCCCGCTCGGCGACCGGGCAGGAGATGAGCGTCTACACCACGTTCTCCACCGGTCCGCGCCGTCCGGGTGACCCGGACGGGCCGGAGGAGTACCACGTCATCGTGCTCGACAACGGCCGCTCGTCGATGCTCGGCACGGCCTTTCAGGACATGCTCCGCTGCATCCGCTGCGGTGCCTGCATGAACCACTGCCCGGTTTACCACGCGGTCGGCGGACACGCCTATGGCTGGGTCTATCCCGGTCCCATGGGAGCGGTGCTGTCGCCGTCGCTGATCGGCGTCGACAAGGCGGGCCACCTGCCCAACGCGTCGACCTTCTGCGGCCGCTGCGAGAGCGTCTGCCCGGTCCGCATTCCGTTGCCGAAGATGATGCGTCACTGGCGCGAGCGCGAGTTCGAGCGCCACCTGTCGCCGGCGACGGTGCGCTCGGGGATCGCCTTCTGGGGCTTCTTCGCCCGGCGGCCTGCGCTGTACCGGCTCGCCACGCGGGCGGCCATGGGCGCGCTGGCCTGGTTCGGGCGTCGGAAGGGCGGCCGCTTCTCCAGCCTGCCGCTGGCCGGCGGCTGGACGGACGCCCGCGACTTCCCCGCCCCGCAGGGCGGCACGTTCCAGGCGCAGTGGAAGGCGAAGCGGGGAGGCCGCTGATGTCGGCGCGCGACGAGATCCTCGGCTCCATTCGGCGCTCGCTCGGCGTCACGGGGCAGGAGCGCCCGCGCCGGACAGCGGTGGACGAGCGCATCGCCGCCGCGCCGAAGGGGCTTGTCCCCGAGCGCGGCAACCTGGCGGGCGAAGCCCTTCTCGACCTGTTCAAGGCGCAGTCGGCGGCCACGCTGGCGACGCTGGAGGAGGTCGCCAGCCTCGACGACGTGCCCGCGGCGGTCGCCGATTACCTGCGGCGCGGCAACTTGCCGGCGCGCGCCCGCGTCGGCGACGGCCTGTCCGGCCTGCCCTGGGGCTCGACGGCGCTGGAGGTGACGACCGGCGCCAGCGACGGTCGCGACCTCGTCGCCGTCAACCGCGCCTTCGGCGGCGTCGCCGAGACCGGCACGCTCGCCCTCGTCTCCGGCCCCGACAGCCCGACCACGCTCAACTTCCTGCCGGACTACGCCGTGGCGGTGGTGAAGCGCAGCGAGATCACGGGCGACTACGAGGCGCTGTGGGCGCGTCTGCGCGAGCGCTTCGGAAAGGGCGTCATGCCGCGCACGGTGAACTGGGTCACCGGACCGTCCCGCTCGGGCGACATCGAGCAGACCATCCTGCTCGGGGCGCACGGGCCGCGCAGCGTGCACATCGTCCTCGTCCGGGACTGACGTCCCCGCCCCGTCCGGCACGCCGGGGCGCCGCCGCTGCGAATTGATTAACCCCTTTCGTTCACCATGACGGGGACAATCGGAACCCCCGTCGATGCCTGTGTTCGTGCGTATGACCTGCCATGGTGCCGCCGGCCTCGCCCTGGCGGCCCTTCTCGCGACCGCGCCGGCCCGGGGCCAGGGCAGCGAGCTCACCGGCCCGCCACTGCCGGAGGCGGCGGTGCCGGCACAGGTCCAGGGACCGCAGGCCTCGCCGTCGTCGGCAACGTCCCCGCAAGCGCCGGGCACGCCGGCGCAGCCCGCTCCGCGCCCCGCCACCGCGCTCGCGAAGCCTGCGCCACCGCCGCCCGAAGCGAAGATCTCGCAGGATCCGCAGCCCTCGCTGCACCCCTCCAGCGCCACGCTGGTGCTGGCGGCCGCCCGCCACTACGGCGACATTGCCGCCCGCGGCGGCTGGCCGGCCGTGCCGGAGGGCGCTCTCGTGAAGCCGGGCCAGAGCGCCGCGCACATTCCCGCCGTCCGCGCCCGTCTCGCGGTCGAGGGCGAGGACGTGGGCGACATGGCGAGCCCGGTTCTGGACGCCGCCCTTGCCGCTGCGGTGAAGCGCTTCCAGTGGCGACATGGCCTGCCCGACACCGGGATCGTCGGCCCCGCCACGGTGAAGGCGATGAACGTGACGGCGGAACACCGCCAGCGCGCGCTGCTCTACTCGGCCGAACGGCTCGCCGGCCTCGACTTCGCCTTCGGCCCGCGCCACGTCGTGGTCAACATCCCCGCCGCCGCCGTCGAGGCGATCGAGGACGGGGCGGTGGCGCGCCGCTACGTCGCCGTGGCCGGCGATCCGAAGCATCCCTCGCCGATGATCACCGCGCGCATCGGCGCCGTGAACCTGAACCCGACCTGGACATTACCGGTCTCGATCGTGAAGAACGAGATCATCCCCAAGATGCGCAAGGATCCGGCGACCCTGTCGAAGCAGCGCATCCGCATCTTCGGCGCCTCGGGGCAGGAGATCGATCCGGCACGGATCGACTGGTCCACGAATGCCGCCGTCAACTACACGTTGCGGCAGGATTCGGGCCCCGGCAACGCGCTCGGGCAGGTGCGCATCGCGATGCCGAACCGCCACGACGTCTACATGCACGACACCCCGGCGAAGCGTCACTTCGCCAGCGACCGCCGCTTCCTGTCGCATGGCTGCGTGCGGGTGTCGGGCGTCGTCGATCTCGCGGCATGGATCCTCGCGCCGCAGGGCTTTTCCCGGCCGGCGCTCGAGGCGATGCTCGCCGCGCCCGAGCGCAAGGACATCGCCCTGCCGAAGCCGATACCCGTGGCGTGGGTCTACCTCACCGGCTGGGTGACCCCGGACGGCGCGGCCCACTTCCGCGACGACGTCTACGGCCTCGACCGCCCCGATCCCCTCGACGAACTGGTCACGGCGACGATCGCCGAGCGCTAGGGCGCCTCTCCGCCAGGAGGACGCAAGGTCGGAAAAGGAACGCCCCTCGGCCTCCCCACTCGCCGCCCCACCGCACGCCGCCTCCGGCCCAGAACACCCCGCCCGAATCTCCCCCGTCGTCCCCGGCGACCGGCGCAGCCGGTCGGGAAGGGGACCCAGGGGTCTCGCCGCCCGGCCGCCCTCGGCCTCACCACCCCCGGGCCTCCCCACCCCGCGGACCGACCCCCAGCACCCCGCCTGACCCTCTCCCCGTCGTCCCCGGCGGCGCGCAGCGCCGGGAAGGGGACCCAGGGCCGC
>CAZJCW010000207.1:0-7880 GCA_964544365.1 uncultured Alsobacter sp. | reverse complement strand
TCTCCTCGCGGATGATGTCCATGCACAGTTCCACGCATTCATCGCAGATGAACACCGTGGGACCGGCGATCAGCTTGCGGACCTCGTGCTGGCTCTTGCCGCAGAACGAGCAGTACAGCGTGCTCTTCGAATCGCCGCCGCCGACTTTGCTCATGGCAATCCTCCACTCGACCGGACCGAGGACAGACCTCTGCCTCCTCGACCGTCAGTCAGGTTATGGGGCGGGAACCTAAGAAACGGTAGCGCTTCGAAGGCCCTTCCCGGGGACAATCCCCATCGGCTGTAAACCCTCGCGGATTCGTCGCCATGTCCGACGATGCAAACATGGTGCCGGATGGGGATCAATAGGCTGCATTCCCGATAGGTCGGGAGAATGCAGTGTGCAGACATGACATGCACGCAGCCCGTTCCGGGATCGGGCTGCGCGACGGTGCCGTCGCGGCCGGCTCAGGCCGCGTCGACGGGCCGCTTTTCCATCACTTGGTCGACGATCCCGAACGCCTTCGCGCCCTCGGCCGTCATGAAGTTGTCGCGCTCGAGGGCCTCCTCGATCGCCTTGTAGTCCTTGCCGGTGTGCTTCTCGTAGATCTCGTTCAGGCGGCGCTTGAGGCTCTCGACCTCGCGGGCATGGATCAGGATGTCGGTGACCTGGCCCTGGTAGCCGCCTGACGGCTGGTGGACCATGATCCTGGCGTTGGGCAGCGCGAAACGCATGCCCGGTTCGCCTGCAGCGAGCAGCAGCGATCCCATCGACGCAGCCTGGCCCA
Organism: uncultured Alsobacter sp.; assembly: GCA_964544365.1. Lineage (GTDB taxonomy): Bacteria > Pseudomonadota > Alphaproteobacteria > Rhizobiales > Beijerinckiaceae > Alsobacter. The sequence continues at coordinate 7,113 of CAZJCW010000207.1, read as the reverse complement.
CGCACAGCGTCGACACCGGAGGACGGATGAACTGCATCGTGTCGTAGATCGCGAGGCCCGACGTGACGATGCCGCCCGGCGAATTGATGTAGATGGAGATTTCCTTCTTCGGGTTCTCCGACTCCAGGAACAGCAGCTGCGCCACCACGAGCGAAGCCATGTTGTCCTCGACCGGACCCGTCAGGAAGATGACGCGCTCGCGCAGCAGCCGGGAATAGATGTCGAACGCGCGCTCACCACGGTTCGACTGCTCCACGACCATCGGCACGAGCATGCTGTTGTAGACTTCGATCGGATCGCGCATCGCCGTGCCCTGTTCTTGATTCGCTCGTGCGCCCAGGTCCGGCGCACAGGTCCAACATAATGACGGGAGCCGGCCACGCAATGGGGCCGGCTCCCGTTGGTGAATGATCGGGTGTCGAGATCCGCGATCCCGGGGCAGCTGGATGCCGGAGCCCCGGAAAAGCAGGCCCTTCGACTACTCTGTCGCGTTTTCGTCCGCCTTTGCGGCGGTTTTGCGTGCGCGCGGCTTCTTGGCGGGCTTTTCGCCCTCGTCCGCGGCCGCCTTCTTCGCCTCGCCGTCGCCCTCGTCGAGGAGCTCTTCCTTCGACACGGCCTTCTCGGTCACCGTCGCGGACGCGAGGATGTGATCGACGACCTTGTCCTCGAACAGCGGGGCGCGGATCTCGGCCAGGGCCTGCGGGTTCTTCCGGTAGAAGTCCCACACCATCTTCTCCTGCCCGGGGAACTGCCGGGCACGCTCGACGAGCGCGGCGGACAGCTCCTCGTCGGAGATCTGGACCTTCGCCGATTCGCCGATCTCGGCCAGGACCAGCCCGAGGCGCACGCGGCGCTCTGCGATCTTCTGGTATTCGGCGCGGGCCTCTTCCTCGGTCGTGTCCTCGTCCGCGAAGGTCTTGCCCTGCTCCGTCATGTCGTTTTGCACCTGCCGCCAGATGTTCTCGAACTCCTGGGTCAGGAGCGAGGGCGGAAGGTCGAACGTGTACTGCGCGTCGAGCGCGTCGAGCAGCTGGCGCTTCAGCTTGCGCCGCGACACGGCCCCGTACTCGCGCCCGATCGAGTCGCGGATGGCATCCTTGAGCTTGTCGAGGCTCTCCATCCCGAACGTCTTGGCGAGTTCGTCGTCGATCGTCACGGCGCCGGGCGCCTGGACGTCCTTCACGGTGACCTCGAAGGAGGCCGCCTTGCCGGCGAGATTGGCCGAGCCGTAGTTCGGCGGGAAGGAAACGTTGACCGTGCGGGTCTCGCCCTTCACGGCGCCGACGAGCTGCTCCTCGAAGCCGGGAATGAATCCGCCGGACCCGAGGTCGACCGAGATGTCGGTGCCCGTGCCGCCGTCGAAGGCGACGCCGTCGATCGTGCCCACGAAGTCGACCACCAGCCGGTCGCCGGTCTCGGCCACCGGCGCATCGCCGTCCTTCGGGGAATAGGAGCGGTTCTGGCCGGCCATGCGCTCGAGCGCCTGCTCGACGTCGGCCTCGGGAACCTCGGTCGTCTCGCGCGTCACCGAAAGGCCGGCGAAATCGGCCAGTTCGAACTTCGGCAGCACCTCGAGCGACACCGTGTAGGACAGGTCGCCCCGGGCCTCCATGGCCGCCTCGACGGACGCCTTGTCCTCGGGGAACTCGATCTTGGGCTCGAGGGCGAGCTTCAGGCCGTTGTCCTCGACGATCTTGCGGTTCGCCTCGTTGACGAGGTTCTGCAGCACGTCGCCCATGACCGAGCGCCCGTAGACGCGGCGCAGGTGCTGCACGGGGACCTTGCCCGGGCGGAAGCCGTTGATCCGCACCTTGTCCTTGAGGTCGACGAGTTCGCTCGTCAGCCGCTCTTCGAGATCCTTGGCGAGGAGCGTGACCGAGAACTGGCGCTTCAGCCCCTCCGACAGTGTTTGCGTGACCTGCATGATTGGACGTGCCTTCGCGACAAGAGAGCCAGGTGACCGGGTTGACTACGGGGGCAAGAGCCGCCGGCGGCGGCGGTTCTGGTGCGGGCGGAGGGACTTGAACCCACACGACTTGCGTCACCGGAACCTAAATCCGGCGCGTCTACCAGTTCCGCCACGCCCGCAAGCGCAATGACACCCCGCCGCGGGGGCGTCCCCGCGAGGTGGCGCGCTCTATAGCATGGCGGTGGCCGCGCGCCAGCGAAAAAACGGCCGCCCGCCTCGGCCGTGCAACAGTTCGGCCGCCACCTTGTCCCGGCGCGACGCCGAACCGGGGTGGCGCGGCACGGCTCGCATCTGCTGGCGGCTCGTGGCACAAAAGAGCCATTGCCCCGCGCCCGGACCGTCCGATGGATTCGCCTCCGACCCTGCACCCCGACCTGCCCGGAGAGGCCGGCAAGCCGCCGTCCCCTCCGCTGGCGAACCGGCGTCACGTGATTGCCGGCCTCGGCGCCCTGGCGGCGGTCCCGGCCCTCGGCCCTCCGGCCCGCGCACAACAGGTCGCTCAGCCCGCGGCGCCGAATGCCGCCATGGCCGCGGACGGACTGCCCACGGTCCTGCTCGAGGCCAAGCCCTCGCTCGTCGCCTTCCAGGCCGGTCGCGAAACCGAGCTGCTCGCCTTTGGCGGCCGCGCGCCCGGTCCGGAGATCCGGGCGAAGCGTGGCGAGAACTTCCGCGCCCGGCTGGTCAACGGCCTCCAGCGGCCCCTGTCCATCCACTGGCATGGCGTCCGGGCGGCCAACGAGGCGGACGGGGTCGCCGGCCTGACGCAGGAACCGGCAGCCGCGGGCGCCTCCACCGACATCCGCTTCTCGCCGCCCGACGCCGGAACCTTCATCTACCGCCCTCTGGTGCCGGGATCGACCAGCGAACTCCAGGAGCGCGGGCTTGCGGGCGTCTTCGCCGTCGCCGAGGACAATCCGCCGGCCGTGGACCTCGACCGGATCGTCGCCGTGGACGACTGGCGCCTGGAGGAAGACGGCCGCCACGCGCCGTTCGGCGATCCGGCCGAGCGAGCCGGCGCCGGCCGCCTGGGTACGGTCCTGACGGTCAACGGCATGCGCGCTCCGTTGCGGATCTCGGCGGCGCCGGGCTCGCGCATCCGGCTGCGCCTCGCCAGCCTGTGCAACGCACGGCTGATGCGGATCCGTTTCGACGGCATCAAGGCCTATGTGATCGCGGTGGACAGCCAGCCGACGGACACCTTCGAGCCGCTGCGCTCCACCCTGCCCTTCGCGCCCGGGTCGCGCTACGACATCCTCTTCGACGTCCCGAGCGAGCAGGGCCCGGCCGGCGCTGTGACCGCACTGCTCGGAGAAGGCCTGCCGCTGGTGCAGATCGTCACCGAGGGCGAGCCTGCGATCACGCGACGCCCCGTCCTGCCGGCGATCGGCCCGCTGGCCCCGAACAAGCTCCTGCCGGAAGCGATCGCCCTGCAGCGGTCGCAGCGCGCCGACGTGGTCATCGAGGGCGGCCTTCGTGCCGGATCGACCGCGTGGACCGGGGATCCGCAGCGGATCTGGACGGTGAACGGCGTCCCCGGCCCGACATCCGCCGCCGAGAAGTTCGGCAAGCCCGTCCTGTCGGTGAAGCGCGGCACGCCCATCGTGCTCGCCATGACGAACCGCACAGCCTTTCCACAGGCTGTCCACATACACGGTCACAGCTTTCGCCTGCTCCACGCCTTCGACGACGGCTGGGAGCCCTACTGGCTCGACACGATGATCCTGCTGGAGAACCAGACCCAGCGCATCACCTTCGTCGCCGACAACAAGGGCCGGTGGCTGATCGGCTCGACGGTGCTGGAACGGCTGGACACCGGACTGTCCTGCTGGTTCGAGGTGACCTGAGCACCGCCGGCGGTCCGCGATCCCGCCGGGTGAGCCTCAGTCCTCGTCGTCGTCGTGTTCTTCCGGCTTGCCGGTTTCGATCACGCGGGCGAGGTCCAGATACTGCTCGCAGGTCCGCCCGCACACCGCCTCCACCGCGGCGAGTTCGGCCCGCGCGTCGTCGACGCGTCCGACGGACACGTAGGCCTCTCCCCGATATTCGCGCGCATTGACGTTGCGCGGGTTCAGCGCCAGCGCCTTCTCATAGAGCGCCATGCCGACGTCCCAGCGGCCCAGCTTGCGGTGCGTGAACCCCAGCATCGTGTAGACCATCGAATCGTCGGTGCGCGACACTGCCTCGAGGATCGGCAGGGCCTCCTCGTAGAAGCCTCGCCGCGCCAGCGCATGCCCCTGGATGTAGAGGTCCCCGTCGCTCATGATTCCGGCGCGCACGCGGACGCAAGTGCCTGATTTCAGGACGTAACCCGCTCGACAGGCGGGCACGGCCCGCTGCGCCTTGGCGTCGCCGGGCTTTGCCTCGGGCTTGACGAAGAGCCCGTCGACCTTCGGACGCGCGCCCGCAGGCGCATTGCTCGCGGGCGGCTCGCCGCCGCCGGCACCACCCCCGCCACCGCCACCACCACCGCCGCCGCTTTCGCCGGCGCCGAAGGCGGCCGATGCCAGAGTGACGCCGAACATGATCGAGGCCAGGAGACGAAGCGGCTGGCGAGGCATGGACGAACCCTCCCGGACGGAGCTCCGCCACGCACGAAGGGATCCCGTCGCGCGACGGTTGCTGCTCTGCCGAGACTGGTTCAGTCCGCCGGCGCTGACAAGCGCGCTCCGTTAACGTGTTCGCGACCTCAGCCCGCCCCGCCATGGAGGTCGCGCAGGACGCCCCTGAGCGCGTCGGGCAGATCCTCCGCGATCAGGCCGGGCCCGATGGCCGATCCGGCCTCGGCGTGCAACCAGACGCCGGCCGCCGCCGCCTCGAAGGCCCCCACGGACTGGGCCAGGAGGCCGGCAACGATGCCGGCAAGCACGTCGCCCGACCCTGCTGTGGCGAGCCACGGCGTGCCGTTGGCGTTGATGGCGGCCCGGCCGTCGGGCGCTGCGATCACCGTGTCCGCCCCCTTCAGCAGGACGACCGCTCCGGCGAGGCGCGCCGCCGCCCGCGCCCGCTCGAGCTTCGACTCCGGTTCAAGAACCTCCGGGATACCGCGGAAGAGACTCCGGAACTCTCCGTCATGCGGCGTCAGGACGACGCCCTGCCCCGCTCCGCCGGGCCGGCCGGCGACGAGGGCCGACAGCGCCGCCGCATCGCCGGCAAAGCTCGCGAGCGCGTCCGCGTCGAGCACCGCATGGCGCCCGGCCGCAAGGGCCGAGGCGACACAGCGGCGCGTCGCCTCGCCCACTCCGGCCGCCGGGCCCAGCACGAGCGCGTTGCGTCTCGGATCGGCGGCGAGCAGGCTGTCCCACCCTGCCGGGCCCTCGAAACGGCGCACCATCACCGCGTCGAGTGCCGCCGCGTGGACGGCAAGCGCCTCGGGCGGGCTGGCCACGGTCACCAGCCCCGCCCCCGCACGCAAGGCCGCCCGCGCGGCGAGGCGCGCGGCCCCGCCGCCCTCGATGCCGCCGGACAGGACGAGGACATGGCCCCGCCCGTATTTGTGCCCCGCGTCGGCCGGCGGACGCAGGGCGCTGCTCCACAGCGGCCGGTCGTTTCGCCACGCGGCAGGCCGGATCGTCTCGAGAACGTCGTCGCGGATGCCGATGTCCGCGACGCGGACCCGTCCGCACAGGCTGCGGCCCGGATAGAGAAGGTGGCCCGGCTTGCGGCGGAAGAACGTCACCGTCTCGGCCGCGGCGACCGCGTCGCCCTGCACCTGCCCGGTATCGCCGTTCACGCCGGACGGCACGTCGACGGCCACGACGGGCACGCCCGACTCGCGCAGGCGGCCCACCATCGCCAGCGCGTCCCCCTCCAGGGGCCGCGACAGGCCGGCGCCGAAGATGGCGTCCACCACGACGTCCGCCGCTACCGGGTCGGCTTCGGCCAGCGGCTGGGCGGTCCCCTTCCACTGCTGCGCCGCCCCGGCCGCGTCGCCGGACAGCCGGTCCCGGTCGCCGAGCAAGTGAAGGACGACACGGTAGCCGCGCTGGACGAGCACCCGCGCCGCCACGAAGCCGTCCCCTCCGTTGTTGCCCGGGCCGCAGAGCACGAGGACGCGCGAGCCGGCCGGCCAGCGGCGGGCCACCACGTCGGCCACGGCCCGGCCGGCGCGCTCCATCAGGGTGCTTCCCGGGGTGCCGCCGTCGATGCTCATCCGGTCGGCGCGGGCCATCTCGCCCGTCGTCAGGAGTTCGTCCATCGCTCTCCGCCCTGCCTCATCGTCAGGCACCCCCTCGCCCCGTTCGCCGCGACATTGCAGGCGGGAAGGCAGCAATCGCCTTCATTACGGACAAATGCACACATTTGAGGCGATCACTGCCCAAGTTCACGCCACCCTCCTCGGACGACCAGGATCGTCCCCGGCCCGCGTCCGGTCGGGAACAATAACGCGATGGCGGACCGGCATGGTTGATGCTAAGCAGCCTCGGTCGTGTAGAGGGCGCCGCGCGTCGCCCGGAACGACCGTAGCAGCGGGCGTGCGATGAAGAAAATCGAGGCGATCATCAAGCCGTTCAAGCTCGACGACGTGAAGGAGGCCCTTCAGGACGTCGGACTGCAGGGCATCACCGTGACCGAGGCCAAGGGCTTCGGGCGCCAGAAGGGCCATACCGAGCTCTATCGCGGCGCCGAATACGTGGTCGACTTCCTGCCCAAGGTGAAGATCGAGATCGTCCTGCCCGACGACATGGTCGAGCGCGCCGTCGATGCCATCCGCCGCGCCGCCCAGACGGGCCGTATCGGCGATGGCAAGATTTTTGTATCACCCGTCGAGGAGGCGATCCGCATCCGGACCGGCGAAACCGGACTGGACGCGATCTGACGTCGCTTTGACACCGGCCGCCGCGCCCGCGGCGGTCCGGACCCACCACCGAACCTACTCCGTTCAGAGGGAAATCACTGATGAAGACCGCCAAGGATGTCCTCAAGGCGATCAAGGAAAACGACATCAAGTATGTCGACTTCCGGTTCACCGACCCGCGCGGCAAGTGGCAGCACGTCACGTTCGACGTCTCCATGATCGATGAAGACATCTTTGCCGAAGGCACGATGTTCGACGGCTCGTCCATCGCGGGCTGGAAGGCCATCAACGAGTCCGACATGACGCTGATGCCCGACCCGGCGACGGCGCAGATGGATCCGTTCTTCGC
>CAZJCW010000206.1:0-7896 GCA_964544365.1 uncultured Alsobacter sp. | reverse complement strand
ACATGATGGCCCTCGACGAGAACGTCACCCGCCGCCGTGATTTCCGCCTCGAGCATCGCGTTTTCTCTTAGGCGCCGCATCAGCACGCTGGTGCGGCGGTCCACAAATCTCTGCGCCAGCCGCTCGTGCAGAGCATCCGACAGCCTGTCCTCTACCTGACGGGTGACGCCCTGCCAATGCTCAGGATCGCGGAGCCAGTCCGGGCGGTTGGCCACGAAGGTCCACGTCCGCACCTGTGCGATCCGGTTGGACAGGGTGTCGATGTCGCCGTCGACCCGGTCGAGGGCGTCGACCTGCCGGGCAAACCAGTCGTTGCCGAGGCGGCTGTCACGCATCAGCTGGCGGTACAGCGTGGCGACGAGATCGGCATGCGCCTGCGGCGCGACCTTGCGGTAATCGGGAACCTGGCAGACCTCCCAAAGCCGCTGAACGGCGGCCGGATTGGAGGCATAGCCTCGCATTTCGGGGTCCCTTGCCGCGATATCGAGCGCGAGGACGTCGTCCGCGGCAATCGCGCGGGTGAGCCCGCGCTCCTCCGGAACCGCTTCCAGGGAAGCGATCAGCCGTTCCAGCGAGCCGAAATCCGGCTCCGGATTTCGCCATTGGAGGATCTGCAGCGGATCGAAGACATGGTCCTCCAGCTGCTTGACGAGGTCGGGATCGAACGGCGCGCAGCGCCCGGACGTGCCGAATGTTCCGTCCCGAAGGTGCCGGCCCGCGCGACCGGCGATCTGGCCGAATTCCGCGGGGGTGAGGCGCCGGTGCATCGCTCCGTCGAATTTTCTGTCAGCCGCGAAGGCCACGTGTTCGAGGTCGAGGTTCAGCCCCATGCCGATCGCGTCGGTGGCGACCAGGTAGTCGACATCGCCCGACTGGTAGAGTGCCACCTGGGCATTGCGGGTGCGTGGCGACAGCGCGCCGAGCACCACGGCCGCGCCGCCGCACTGGCGGCGGATCAGTTCCGCAATGGCATAGACCTCCTCCGCCGAGAAGGCGACGATGGCCGAGCGGCGTGGCAGGCGCGTGATCTTCTTCTCGCCGGCGAAACTCAGGGTGGAAAGCCGGGGTCGCGACACGACGCTGACGCCCGGCAGCAGCTGCTCGATCAGCGGCTTCATCGTCGCGGCGCCGATCAGCAACGTCTCGGATCGGCCGCGCATGTTCAGCAGCCTGTCCGTGAACACATGGCCGCGGTCGCGGTCCGCCGCGAGCTGGATCTCGTCGATGGCGACGAAGGGGACGTCGATGTCGCGCGGCATGGCCTCGACCGTCGCGACCCAGAAGCGCGCGCCCGCCGGCTTGATCTTCTCCTCGCCGGTCACCAGCGCGACCGCGTCAGGACCGACCTTGTCGACCACGCGCTGGTAGACTTCCCGGGCGAGAAGGCGAAGCGGCAGGCCGATCATTCCGGAGCCATGGCCGACCATCCGCTCGATGGCCAGGTGCGTCTTGCCGGTGTTGGTCGGGCCCAGGACCGCGGTGACGCCGCGGGCCCGGATGGAGGGAGGCAGTGAACGGGGAAGCATCGAGACCTTGAGTCCTCGCGGGGCGGACGCACGCGCCCGTGACTGTTCTCTACCACGCCGGCGCGACGAGGCGGCAATGGCCCGAAGTCCGGAACGTGCTGGGAACGAACCGGGGCCGAATCACTGACTCGCGGAGAGTCTTCATTCGTTCACTACAAGATATGGTGCGAGTCTTGCGGGAATCACACCAGCTCGAACGCCCGGCCTGACCCGATTGAACAATCATGAAGACTGATCCCGGATCCAGGATCGACTCGCGTCGATTCGAGCCTGGTGCGAGCCGCGCTTCTTCAATCTGGCGGACGCCCGGCATTCACCCTCAGGCGACAGCCTTGTCCCTTGCCGAGACTTCCGGGCTTCGTCGGCGGCTCAGTTGGCGCCGGAACGCGGCGTCTTGTCGGCGTCGGTCCCGCTCGATGCCGTCGAACGGGTCGTGGTGAAGCGGCTGGCCTCGATCACGGTGGTCCCGACCATGGTCTTCACGGAAATCTTCACCGGGACCAGCATGCGCGCATTGTCGACGGGGGCGAGCCACGCCTCCATCTCGCGGTTGTCAGCCATGAACTGCGTCGACTTGCGCCCGGTCCGATGACCCGCGATCGGCGTGTAGCGGGCAGCGCAGACGATCACGGGGCCGCGATAGCCCGGAATGTCGACCGTTTCGCGCGAGGAATAGGACAATTCGACATCGAACCGTCCCGCCCCGTCGAACACGGGGATCGTCCGGTTGCACGACGACGGCTCGAGCAGGGGTCCTCCGCGGGAGACGGGCATCAGAAGCGCGCTGACCGGGTCCACCACATTGCGCTTGTGCTGATCCTGCAGCGGCACCCGGTCCACCTTCTCGTCCAGAGGCGGCTTCAGCTCCAGCGCGGCCACGGTTCCGGACGCCAGCGCCATGCGCACCGTGTACGTACCGTTCGAACCGCTCGAAACCAGCGCGTAGCTGGACGGGATGGGCCGGCCGCCGCCAGTTCCACCGGCGGCGGATCCCGCGCCTCGTCCGCCGGTGATCATGCCCGCCAGACCGGTCATCCTGGCGCGGACGTCGATCTTGTAGGCGTCGCGGTTCACCGTTCCACCCAGCGTCGCCGTCCCGATCGGCAGGCCGGCGAGGCTCAGGTCGTACTGGATGTCGATCGTGTCCGCCCGTGCCGGCGCCGCGGCGGCGACGGACAAGGCGAACATCGAAGCGATCGCCAGCCTCTTCCGGTACTGCCGGATGGCCGAATCTGTGGAACCGCGAAATGTCACCATGGACAGATGACCGCTGTTGGCCGGGGGATGGATCCCGTGGCAGGGAATCGTAGCGCACGCCGGGCGGGAGCCAAGCGCGCGAGTGAGACTCTTTCGTGACCGCCATTGTGACTGATTCGGGGGGGCTTCGGCGACTTGACGCTCGGAACCCCCTCGACTATAGAGCCCCGACGATTGAATGCTGCGTGGTTCCGGCGGCGGCCTCGGCCGCCTTCTGTCTTTCTAGACAGGGGTTAATGGCCCCCGCGGACCTGACCAGCCCAGAAAGACAAGGACGTTCAGCCATGGCGCGTCGGTGCGAGTTGACGGGCAAGGGAGTGCAGGTGGGTCACCTCGTGAGCCACTCGAACCGCAAGACGAAGCGGCGCTTTCTTCCCAACCTCTTCAATGTGACCCTGCAGTCGGATGCGCTGCAGCGTTCGGTGCGCATGCGGGTGTCGGCGAACGCGCTGCGTTCGGTCGAGCATCGCGGCGGCCTCGACGCATTCCTGGCGAAGGCGGCTGAGGCTGAGCTGTCGCAGGGCGCGCGCGAGCTGAAGCGCGAGATCGCCAAGAAGGCTGCTGCCGCGGTCTGATCCCCGGTTCATTGCTGAATTTGGAAAAACCTCGCCTCGCGGCGAGGTTTTTTCGTGTTGCGCGCCGCGGCCGGAGAAACGCCATGGACATCGCCATTCGCGTGCTCGCGCTGCCGGTCGCTGCGATGACGGCGATTGTCGTCGCCTCGAATATCCTCGTCCAGCACCCGTTCCCCTTCTGGGGGCTCGCAGATTTTCTTACCTGGGGCGCCTTCACTTATCCCATCGCCTTCCTCGTCACGGACCTGACGAACCGTCGATACGGGGTCGCCATGGCGCGCCGGCTCGTCGCCGTCGGCTTCGTCGTGGCCGTGGTTCTCTCGGTCCTGCTCGCGACACCACGCATCGCTGCGGCGTCCGGAACGGCTTTCCTCGTCGGCCAATTGCTCGACGTCACCATCTTCGATCGCCTGCGTCGCCACAGCTGGTGGCAGGCGCCGCTGGTCGGCAGCGTCGTCGGCTCGGCATTGGACACTGCGCTGTTCTTTTCGATGGCGTTCGCGGGGGACGCGGAGATGTCCGGCGCCGTTATGTTTCCGGGTCTGGGTCCTCTCCCCCTGTGGGTGAGCCTCGCCATCTGCGATTTCGGCGTGAAGATGCTTGTCGCCGTCGTCGCGCTCGTGCCCTACGGCGCCTTGCTCGCCGTGGTGAAGCCCGTCGATGCTGCTCCGCCGGTCAAGCCTGTGGCCAGGGCCCCGGGCTGGACCCGCTGACCCCTTCCAACCTATGCCCTCGAAGAGGGGTTGCTAGCCGACCAGTCGGAACCGCAGCAGGATCGTCCGCTGCAGGAATGAGAAGTTGTCGTCCGACACCAGGGTCAGGATGACCGACCCGTCGGGATCTCGATGAATGGCGAGACCCTCCATGTTGTCGATCTGGCTGCGCATGTCGGCCTTCAGGATCTCTTCGCCCTCGAGCCGGGCTCCCGGCTTCAGGTCGCGGGCCGGGACGCGTCTGAGCCGCATGGCGACGCCGTCGAGCCATGCGAAGCTGCGCTCGAGGATGATCAGGTCGCCGTCCGGAAGGAACGCGGCATCGGTGATGGCGAAGGAGCTGTGGCGCGCAACCTCGAAGGTCGCACCGCGTGGCCCCGTCACGAACCAGCCGGGGACCGTGGCCCGCTCATCCTCGCCGCGGGGCGGTGCCTCCGCGATGGCGATGACGGCGCCGGCATAGGGGCCGGCGTTGACGACCGCGATCGCCTCGAGTCCCTTGTTCGCGTGGAGCCGCATGACGCCGGCCGGGCGCGGCAGGATGTCGCCTCGTGCGCTGAAGCCATCACGCTGCAAGGCGAAGCGCAGGATATCAGGCGTCCGTTCGAAGGCGACATAGGCCACGCCGTCCGCCACCGCCAGCCCCTCCGAATCCGAACGCTTCATCTCCGCCAGCGGCCGGCCGTCCGGGCCCAGCATGGGGGCCATCGTCACATCGGAGAAGGCCGTCGGCGCGCCGGCGGCGGATGTCGTCAGCGTTGCGCCCAGCCACCACCCCTTGTCGGTCACCGCCGTGACCCGGCGACCGTCCGCTGACACGGCGAGGCCGGACAGGCCGCCGAACCGGCCGTCGGCCGAGGCGAGTTCCAGGCCGCCGAGGAATTCGAGCCGGCCGAAGCGCCGGAGATCGGGCTCGCGCAGCATGAAATGCTCGATGCGCGTCGCCTTGACGGCGATGGTGCCCGCCCCGCCAGGCGTCTCGGCTGTCGCCGTCCGATGCAGGGTCGCCAGCCCCAGTGCGGCACCACCGCCAACGCCCAGCAGGGCGAGCGCCCCGCGGCGCGAAAGACCGCTCACGCGCGCGCCGTGCCTGCGCGACGCTTCGGCGCCGCGGTCCGCGAGGGAGCCGGCGGCGTGTCGTCGAACAGCTCCGCCAGCTTCTCGGTCATCGCGCCACCCAGTTCCTCGGCGTCGACGATCGTCACCGCCCTCCGATAGTAGCGTGTGACGTCGTGTCCGATGCCGATGGCGATGAGTTCCACCGGGGAGCGTGTCTCGATCTCCTCGATGATCCAGCGCAGATGCCGCTCGAGGTAGTTGCCCGGATTCACGGACAGCGTCGAATCGTCCACCGGAGCGCCGTCGGAGATCATCATCAGGATCTTGCGCTGCTCGGGCCGCGCCAGCAGGCGCTTGTGCGCCCAGTCCAGCGCCTCGCCGTCGATGTTCTCCTTGAGGAGTCCCTCGCGCATCATCAGGCCGAGGTTCTTGCGTGCCCGCCGCCACGGCGCGTCGGCCGACTTGTAGACGATGTGCCGCAGGTCGTTCAGCCGGCCGGGATTGGCCGGCTTGCCGGCCTGAAGCCACGCCTCGCGCGCCTGTCCGCCTTTCCAGGCGCGGGTCGTGAAGCCGAGGATCTCCACCTTCACGCCGCACCGCTCGAGGGTGCGGGCGAGGATGTCGCCGCACGTCGCCGCGACCGTGATCGGCCGTCCGCGCATGGAACCCGAATTGTCGATCAGCAGCGTGACGACCGTGTCGCGGAAGTTCGTATCCTTCTCCCGCTTGAACGACAGCGGCTGGTAGGGATCGATGACGATGCGCGGCAGGCGCACCGGATCCAGGGTGCCTTCCTCGAGGTCGAACTCCCAAGCCCGGTTCTGCTGCGCCATCAGCCGGCGCTGCAGGCGATTGGCGAGGCGCGCGACGACGCCCTGCAGGTGGCCGAGTTGCTTGTCGAGATAGGCCCGCAGCCGTGTCAGTTCGTCCGCGTCGCACAGATCCTCGGCGGCGATCATCTCGTCGAACGCGGTGGAAAAGGCCCGGTAGTCCGGGCCCCGCTGGTCGCGCGTGCTCGAGGTCGGAGGGCGCCAGGCTTCCGAGGGATCGTCGCCGTCGGCGTCGTCCACATCCTCGGGCATCTCGCCGGTCGGCCCCTCGGCCGATTCCGACATGCCCTCCTCCATCTCCTCGGATGCGTCCTCGGACCGCTCGGACTCGCTGCGCTCGGAGGCGGACTGCTCGTCCGATTCGCCCTGCTGGTCCTCCTGCTCCTGGCTCTGCTCGCCCTCGTCCTCGTCGTTCTCGCTGTCGTCCTGCTCGGAACTGGCATCCTCGGCCATGTCGAGGCTGACGAGGAGGTCTCGCACGGAACGGGCGAAGTTGCGCTGGTCCTCGAGGGAGCCGCCCAGCCGGTCGAGTTCCGCGCCCGCGCGTTCCTCGACCCAGGGCCGCCAGAGATCGACGATACGCTGTGCCGCGGGGGGTGGCTTCAGCCCGGTCATCCGCTCGCGCGCGATCATCGCCACGGCGTCCTCGAGCGGAGCATCGGCCCGGTCGGTGATCTCGTGGTAGTTGCCGCGGTGGTACTTGTCCTCGAGCATGGCGGACAGGTTGCCGGCGACGCCGGTCATGCGACGCGAACCGATCGCCTCCACGCGCGCCTGCTCGACCGCGTCGAAGACCGCGCGTGCCGCCTGCCCCTCGGGCGCCATCCGGCGATGGATCCCGTTGTCGTGGCAGGCGAGCCGAAGTGCCATCGAGTCCGCATGGCCGCGCAGCACGGCCGCGTCGGCGGCGGACATCTTCCGTGGCGGCTCGGGCAGGCGTGCCCGGTCGGGCGTCAGCGACGGCCGGTCCGTGCCGTAGGTCACCTCGAGCTCGGTCTTGCCGGCGATCGCCCGGAGGCAACTGGCGACGGACCGCTTGAACGGCTCTGCCGGTGCTTCCTTCGCCTGGGGCGGCTTGCGGTTGGAGGTGCTCATGCAGCCTTGCTCATGCAGCCTTTGTTACAGCGCCTTCGTCATCCAGAAGCGGGTGTGGCCGGCCGGGAAACCGTCGAGGCGCCCGAACTCCCGGTAGCCCTGCTTCTCGTAGAAGCCGGGCGCCTGGAAGCTGAACGTGTCGACATATGCGTGCGTCGCTCCGCGCGTGCGCGCCTCATCCTCGAGGGTGGCCAGGACGCGCGAGCCGATGTCGCGGCCGTGCAGTCTCCCGTCCAGCCACAGCGTCTTCACGAACAGCCATCCGAGGCCCACCTCGCCGACCCCGCCGCCCACCACGAGGCCGTCGTCGTCCCGCACGCTCACCGTCACCAGTTCGGCGCCCACGTCCCCGAGGACGCCCCGGTTGAAGCCGAGCAGGCCCGCCAGAATGGTCGCCGCCGCCGCTTCTGCCGCCCTGGGCTCGCTTTCGACGACGACCTGGCCCATCCCCGCCTCAGCTCAGCGCGACGTTCACCGCGCTCTCGGGCAGTTCCTGGCCGAAGGCGCGCTGGTAGAATTCCGCGACCAGCGGCCGCTCGAGTTCGTCGCACTTGTTCAGGAAGGTGAGGCGGAAGGCGAAGCCAATGCTCTTGAAGATATCGGCGTTCTCCGCCCAGGTGATGACCGTGCGCGGGCTCATCACCGTCGAGAGGTCGCCGTTCATGAAGGCATTGCGGGTCAGGTCGGCGACACGGACCATCTTGTTGACGATGTCGCGGCCTTCCTTCCCCGTGTAGTGCTTGGCCTTCGCCAGCACGATGTCGACTTCCTTGTCGTGCGGCAGGTAGTTCAGCGTCGTGACGATCGACCAGCGGTCCATCTGGCCCTGGTTGATCTGCTG
>CAZJCW010000205.1:0-8014 GCA_964544365.1 uncultured Alsobacter sp. | reverse complement strand
GCGCCCATCGAGTAGCCCATCACGTCGGCGCGCGCGAGCCCGAGATGGTCCATCAGGCGACGCACATCCTGCGCCATCACATCGGACGCATAGGCGGCAGGATCGTAAGGCTTGTCGCTGGCGCCGTGCCCTCGGTTGTCGAGCGCGATGACGCGCCGTCCGGCAGCGAGCAGCACCTTGACCCACGCGGTGTTGACCCAGTTCACCGCGTGGTTCGACGCAAAGCCGTGCACCAGCACGATGGGCTCGCCGATCGCATCCGCCGGCGTCTCGTCGATGAAGGCGATGGATACGCCGTCGGAAGAAAAGCGATGCATGGCGGGCTGGAACCTCCGCGCGAAGGTTTAGGCGACCGGCGCGCCCCGCCGCAAGCGCTGCACCTCGGCCTTTCGTCGCGGACGGCCGAAATGCGGGCGGCCGGCCTAGCCGAAGCGCCGGCGACCCACTATGGTGCGGCCGAAATCGAGTAGAATGACCGGAGCCATCGCATGGCCGACATCGGCGTCCCGCACTTCCATAACGATGCCGGAGCCCGCTCCATCCGGATCGGGGCGAAGGAATTCATGTGCATCGGCGCGAAGCCGCCGTTCGACCACCCGCATGTCTTCCTCGACATGGGCGACGACCGGGAGATCATCTGCCCGTATTGCTCGACGCTGTACGTCTTCGAACCCTCGCTTCACGGAGCGGACACCGAACCGGCCGGCTGCGCCTGGTCGGCCAAGGACGACAAGGCGGCCGCCTGAGCGGACGGCAAAGCCCCGCCCCTTACGCGACATGAACAAGGCCAACCCATGAGCGCCGCCGCGGACGGCGTCGAGCGGCCCATCCTGATCGCGGGAGCCGGAATCGCGGGCCTGACGCTGGCCCTGATGCTGGCGCGTGCCGGGCGGTCCGTGACGGTGCTCGAGAAGCGGACCAGGGTCGAAGAGATCGGGGCCGGCATCCAGCTTTCGCCGAACGCCTCGCGGGTGCTGCTGTCGCTCGGCCTCGGTGCCGCGCTCGCACGGGCCGCCGGCGAGCCAGAGCGGCTTGTCGTCCGCCGCGGGATCGGTGGGGGCAGCCTTGTCGAGATGACACTGGGCAAGAGCGCCCGGGAGCGGTTCGGCGCGCCCTACTACGTCGTCCACCGCGGCGATCTGCAGACGATCCTGCTCGATGCCGTCCGGAGCCTGCCGCAGGTTCGCCTCGTCTTCGGCCGCAGTGTCGTTTCCGCCGGCACCGAGGGCGACGAGGCGGTCGTTTCGGTGGAAGCCGGCGGCGGTCCGGAAACGTATCGTGGCTCCATCCTCGTCGGAGCCGACGGCCTATGGTCGCGCGTGGCCCATGCCATCGGCGATCATTCGGAAGCGGATTTCAGCGGCTTCGTCGCCTGGCGCGGCCTTGTCCCGGTCGAGCACGCACCGGCCGCGTTTCGCCGCCAGGAGACGGGATTGTGGCTGGGTCCGAATGCCCACGTCGTCCACTACCCGCTGCGCGGCGGGAAAGTGATCAACGTCGTTGCCGTCATCTCCGATCGAAACTCCGAGCCTGGCTGGTCCCGCCCCGGTGATCCCGTCCTGTTCCAGCGCCGGTTCCGCGGCTGGACGCCGGAGTTGAAGACCCTGTTCGAAGCCGTTGCCGAGTGGCAGGTGTGGTCTCTGTTCGACCGCACGCCCCGCGAGCACTGGGTCCGCGGACGTATCGGGCTTATCGGCGACGCGGCTCACCCGCTGCTGCCGTTCCTGGCTCAGGGCGGCGCCTGCGCAATCGAGGATGCCGCCGTCCTGACCGCTCGCATCGCGGCTTCGCCGAACGACCTGGAAGCCGCGTTGCGGAGTTTCGAGACCATCCGCAAGCCACGCGCTGCCGCGTTGCAGAACGCGGGCCGGGCCAATGGGCGGATCTATCACATGCCGGAGCCACTCGCCGTGGCGCGCGACTTCGTCATGCGGCGGCTCGGCGGCGAAGGCCTGATGAACCGTTACGCCTGGCTCTATGACTGGAAGCCGACCGCCTAGGCGCAGATCGGAGGGGCCGCGAAGCGGATCCCGCCCTTGGCGCAGAGGTCAGGTCGTCGCTTCCGCCAGCGAGGATGCGACGAGTTCGCGCAACAGGCGCGGATCGACCGGTTTGGTCAGGCTCGTGCAGCCGTTGACTGCGCCCTCCTTGTCGCGGGCGCAACGATTGCTCAGGAGAATGAAGGCCACGTTCGCGGCCAGCGGCAGGTCACGCATCGCCAGTCGAAGCTCCAGGCCCGTGGCATCGCCGACGAAGTAATCCGCAATCACGAGGCTGTAGCGACGACGGCTAAGCTGTTCCAGCGCGGCCGACAGGCTGCTCGCGACATCGACGTCTTCGATGCCGGAGCGCCGGAGGACGCCGCCGATCGCATGCCCCGATGCGAGGCTGTCGTCGACGATCAGGACGGCGCGGGACGATGTCATGGACGGTGCTTCCCTGTTCCGCGCAAAGGTGGCCGACAACTGTCAACAGGGGCTTTAGGCAGTTATCGAAACCGGCTCGGATCTGTTGATTTTTGGCAGTTTCTGCCCGTTAATTTGTAACATTTTCCGAAACAAACGCACTGATGCAATGGTGCAACAGCCCTGGCGGGCGAGTCGCGGTATGTTTGATCCGTCGCTGCGTTATCGGCCCTTCCCGCCGGCAGCGGGTCCTCCCACACCTCAGCCCCTGGCTCCGTGCCCGGGGTTTTCTTTTTCCAGCGAGGCTTTGCGCCCGCGGCAAATAGATTCAAGCTAGTCGTTTGACAATTGTTGAAATGAAGTTTGCCCTGTTCTTGGAGCAACGCCAGTTCTTTACGACAGATTCACGGCGTTTCCATCTCGGTTACAATGTAAGTCGTTCCTTAGTCATGTCCCACGCATACAACCCCCCGGTGTGACCTAGGTTCGATCACACAAAGGAGGAAGCAATGTCGTGGAAGCTCGTCACAATTTCGGCCGCTGTCCTTGCGGCCTCCGTTGCCGTTGTTCCGGCGGGTAGCGAATGGGCAACGCGGGATGAAGCGCAGGCCATGGTCAAGAAGGCCGTGGCCTTCGTGAAGTCCGAGGGTCCTGAAAAGGCCTATGCCGCCTTCACCAAGAAGACGCCTGAATTCGTCGATCGCGACCTTTACGTCGTCGTCTACGGCCTCGACGGCAAGGTGCTTGCCCACGGTGCCAACGAAAAGCTCGTCGGCAAGGAAATGATCGACGCCCAGGACGTCGACGGAAAGTTCTTCGTCAAGGAGCGTGTCGAACTCGCCAAGGCGAACACGTCGTTCTGGCAGGACTACAAGTTCGTGAATCCGGTGAGCAAGAAGATCGAACCCAAGCAGATGTACTGCGAGCGGCTCGGCGATACCGCCGTCTGCGGCGGTGTCTACAAGTTTTGACAGCCTGAGCAGCCGCCACGGACAAGAAGGTAGCAGTTTGCCATGACCCTACCCCTGGCCCGACACTTCGCGAACGCGAGCATCAGCTGGAAAGTGCTGGCCGCACCGCTTGCTCTCGTGGCGGCCCTGCTCGCGCAGGGAGTCTTGCTGATCGGAAAGATGGAGACCAATCAGGCGGCGCTGCTGCAGCATACGGAGGTCGCGGACAGGCAGCATGCGACGGCGTCGGCATTCGGAACGTCGCTGATGCGCCTTCAGGGTCGCCTCTATCGCCTGACCGCCACGGCCGCAAATGAAAGCGACGCCGACAAGATAACGGCCGCGGCCAAGGAGGTGGGAACCTCAGTCGAACCGCTCAACGTCGCGTTCGCTGAGGTCCGCCAGGCTCTTTCGGGCACCGAGGCATCTCCATTGCTCGACGAAACGGCGGTCGCGCTCGCCGCCTATCTCAAGCAGGTGCGCAACGTCATCAACATGGCCGACACCGACGCGGGTGCGGCCTTGATGTTCATGATGGGAGCCGAACGCGCTTTTGCCGGCCTCGAGAAGCAGGTGAAGGCGATTGAGCAGGAGGTCGATCGCCAGCAGGACGCCAATGTCGGGACGCTTACGGCGGCCATGAAGCGCAGCTACCTCTGGGCGGCAGTCCTCATCGTCGGGCTGGCGCTGGTCGGCGTGCTGGGCGCGACCGCCGCCTCGCGCGCAATCGCTCGGCCGGTGGCCGCAACGACGAAAGCTCTGGAAGAGCTGGCAGCCGGGCGCTCCACGGACCTCCCCTTCACCGGGCGGCGCGACGAAATCGGCTCGATGGCCCGTTCGTTCCAGTCCTTGCGCCAGACGCTCGACGAGCGCACCGAGTTGGAGCGACAGAAGGAGGCTGCCGATGCCGAGGCGCGTCGGAAGGCCCAGGTCGCAGCCGAGATCGTCTCCCGCGTGCGTGACACCGTGCAGCGCGCCGTTGCCGGGGATTTCAGCCACCGGATCGACGCGGCCGGGGCCGACGGCGAACTGGCGGTCATCGTCGACGGCATAAACCGCATCAATGCGACGGTCGACGGCGCCACTGAGGATTTCACGCGCGTGCTCGACGCCGTCGCCGCGGGCGACCTGACGAGGGATGTGTCGGGGACCTATTCGGGCCGCCTCGGCGAGATGGGCAAGGCCATCAGCGGAACGATCGGCAGGCTGGCCGAGACCGTGGCGACGATCCAGGCCACGGCGATCGACGTTGCGTCGGCGGCGCGCGAAATCAACGCCGGTGCCAACGATCTGTCGGGACGCACCGAGCAGCAGGCATCTTCGCTGGAAGAGACCGCCGCGACCACGGAACAGCTTGCTGCATCCGTGAAGGCGTCGGCAGGATCGTCCCGGGAGGCCGCCGAACTCGCCGGCGAGGCGACCCGCGTCGCCGGGACGGGTGGAACCATCGTCACGAAGGCGGTCGACGCCATGGCGCGCATCGAGCAGGCGAGCCAGAAGATTTCGGCGATCACCTCGGTCATCGACGACATTGCCTTCCAGACGAACCTCCTTGCGCTCAACGCCGCCGTCGAGGCTGCGCGGGCTGGAGAGGCCGGGAAAGGCTTCGCCGTGGTCGCCAGCGAGGTCCGGACTCTGGCGCAGCGCTCCAGCGATGCCGCCAAGGACATCACCGCGCTGATCCAGTCATCCAACCAGGAGGTCCAGCAGGGCGTCCAGTTGGTCCGCTCCGCCGGCGACGCCCTCGGACGCATCGTCGATGCATCCGAAAAGGTCGCCGCGACCGTCGCGACGATCAGCAGCGCGGCCAGCGAGCAGGCCAACGGGATCGACGAGATGACCCAGGCTGTCGCTCACATGGACGGGATGACGCAGCAGAACGCCGCTCTCGCCGAGGAAAGCGCCGCATCGTCCGCCGCTCTGCTCGACCGCATCGGCCAGCTCAACGATCTCGTGGCCGCTTTCCGCACGAAGGCAGGGAACGGCTTCGGGCGGCCCGAGGCCCGCCACGATCCCCGTTTCCCGGACAGCCACGCCCGCACCCGACGCGTGGCCTGACCGGGCCTGCGCCCCGCCCGGACATGGGACCGGGCGGGGTGCGCTCCACCTTCGATCACGAAGTCCTTTTCCGAGAAGACGCGACTGTTCTCTCCAAGTGCTTGCCATCGACCTGCAATGCTGAGCGGCTGCCGGCGATTGACCGGCAGCCGCTTCAGCACCTGGCCGGGCTTCAGCGCATCACGGAGTCGACGCCGTCCTGGCGCACCAGCAGCAGCAGCGCGAGCGCCGTAACGGCGATCATGATCGATGAATAGGCCGCTGCGATGCCGATATCGCCGCCGAACGCCTGCTGGAACGCTGCGATCGGCAGGGTCCGCGTCGCCCCGGTATAGAGCACGATGGAGGCCGACAACTCGTTGAAGACCTCCAGCCATGCAATGATGAGCCCGGCGGCGAGCCCGGGACGCATCAGCGGGACCATGATCCGCAGGAAGCCTTCCATCGGCCGCACGCCAAGGCTCTGCGAGGCTTCCTCGAGACCGCGGTCGATCTGGTAGACGATGCCGGAACTCGACCGAACGAGGTACGGCAGCCGACGCACGACATACACGATCACGATGATCGCCGACGTCCCGGTCAGGAAGAACGGCGGTCCGTTGAAAAGCGAGGCGTAGCCGATGCCGAGCACCGTGCCGGGGATCACGTAGGGGATCGTCACCAGCCCGTCGACCAGCCGCGGCAGCGTGCCCTCGAAGCGGCTGACGTAGTAGCCGAGCAGCGCACCGGCCACGAGGATGATCGCCAGCGCCTGCAGCGAGAAGAGCACGCTGTTCAGGAGCGCGTCGCCCATCAGCGCGTAGGCCTTGGCGTAGTTCCCGAGGCTGAGGCTCCATTGGAAGACCGCCCCCTTCACCTCGAGGAACGACGACCCGACGATGATGAAGAGCGGCAGGTTGGCGAAGGCGACGATCCCGAAAGCCAGTGCCGTCACCGACACGGCGCGCCGGCCGGACAAGTCCATCGGGCGGCGCGGCTGGCCACCGTCGGCCGCCACCGAGCGCCGTCCGGACAGGAACCGAACGAGAAGCACGAGCCCCAGCGCGATCACGAGCAGTACGATGCTCGTCGTCGCTGCCATGCCCGGTTCGCTGCCGATCTCGCTCAGATAGAGCTGGAACGCCAGCGTCGCGAGCACGGGGTAGCGCTCGCCCTCGCCCAGGATGTTCGCCGTTCCGAAGTCGGAGATCGTGCCGAGGAACACCAGCAGCGCAGCCGTGACCAGGCTCGGCATGATCAGCGGCAGGGTGATCGTCGCGAACACCGTGGCAGGCGGACGGCCCAGGCCGGCAGCGGCGTCCTCCAACGAGGTGTCGATGCGCTGGAGCGCGCCGGAAACGATGAAGAACACGACGGGGTACAGGTTTAAGGCGCTCGCCATCGCGATGCCGAACGGCCCGTAGATCGTCGGCAGGCTGACGCCGAAGAGGTCGCGCCCCAGCTGGGTTACGAAGCCCGCCCGCCCGAACAGCAGGATCCATGCATAGGCGCCGACGAAGGGCGGCGACAGCATGGACATGACGATCATGATCCTCAGGAACGGAGCGCCCCTGAGGCGGAACCGGCTGAGGACGATCGCGAGCGGCACCCCGATCGCCAGAGCGATGAGCGTCGCCCCGCTCGACACGACGAGACTGTTGAAAAGAGCGCGGCTGAAATAGCGGGAGGTGAAGAACGTCGCGTAGTTCTCGATGGAGACGCAGTCGCAGTCCTGCCCCACGAAACTCTGCCGCAGGAGTTCGAACACCGGCAGCGCGACGAAGACGAACAGCAGGGCAAGCGCGGCCAGCCCGATGATCCGCCACGGATCGACGACGCGCGAAACGGGCACCGCGGGCGCGCTCACAGCCGCCAGCCGTCGGCCCCGAACAGCCGCACTTTGCCCGGATTGAACCACAGCGACACCGTCTCGCCCGCGCCGGGCGGCAACGCATCGCTTTCGACGTCCGCCTGCAGCGCCACGCCGTCGGCCAGTTCGCACGACAACCGGAGCCGTGCGCCGAGGTAGGATACCAGCAGCACGCGCGCCGGAAGCGCCAGCGTATGGTCGGGCGAGGGCGACAACCGGAAGTCCTCCGGCCGCAGCGTCGCGGTCGCCGCGGCGGTAGCCGCGCCGGCGAACGGCATCGAGACTCCGCCGGCGAAGTGCACGAGGCCATCTTCCAGCCGGACCGGGATCTGGTTCGCATTGCCGATGAAGTCGGCGACGAAGCGGTGCGCCGGCTCGTCGTAGATCGCCTTCGGCCCGCCGACCTGCAGCATGCGGCCCTTGTCCAGCACGGCGATGCGGTCGGAGACGGCAAGCGCCTCCTCCTGGTCGTGCGTGACGTAAAGGGTCGTGATGCCGAGTTCGCGCTGCAGGAGGCGGATTTCCGAGCGCATGTCGATCCGCAACTTGGCGTCGAGGTTCGACAACGGTTCGTCCATGAGGAGCAGACGGGGTTCGATGACGATTGCGCGGGCCAGCCCGACCCGTTGCTTCTGCCCGCCCGAGAGTTGCGTCGGGAACCGCTGGGAGAAGGCCCCCAGCCGCACCCTCTCGAGCGCGCGTGCCACCCGACGGGCGATGTCCGCCGGTGGCGTCTTGCGGGCCCGCAACCC
>CAZJCW010000204.1:0-8059 GCA_964544365.1 uncultured Alsobacter sp. | reverse complement strand
CCTGCTTCGTCGCCATCTGCATGCCGACGACGACGGCCTCCTGGCCGATGTAGAGATGGCAGAAGCCGCCGATAAGGCCCATGCCGTACATCTGGCCAGCCTTCTCCTCGAAGCGCCGGATGAGCAGCATCTCGCGATAGGCGGCGATGTCCTGATCGCGGGTCAGCGGAGCCGGGCCGCCCGGCTTGCGCCCGGCAACGGCCTTCCCCGACCCCGACGCACGGGACACGGACGATTTGGAAGCGGACGTCTTCGACGCGCCCCCTGCTTTGCGGGCGGCAACCGCCATCGGCACCTCCTTGGAGGGCCCTCCCCGGGCCCGTCATCTGGCCGGAACACTAGCGCAGTGGACGGGCGTTGGCGAGCGGCAGAATGGTTGCAAGCGAGACTGACGGTGAAGTCAAACCCTTGATTACGCGCAGCTTTAATTGATGAACCGGATTTCGGTTCTAATGCTGCGGCGCAGCGATCCGATGCTGCGGCGCACTTACTGGCCGAGTGCGGCGTTCGGACCCGTCATGATGACGACGTCGTTGCGATGAAGCCGGTTCAGCGTCACGCGCGCCCGTTCTTCCAGCAGGTCGCGGTCGACGTTGCCGGAGCGCATCATCGCCACCCGACGTTCCCAATCCTTGCGCTCGGACCTGAGCGCGGCAAGCTCGCCGTCGAGTTCGACGATCTGCTGCTTGAGCGCTGCCTTGGTCTCGATGCCCCGGCTGCCATGCTGGGCGTGGTACATGAAGTAATAGACCGCTCCGCCGGACACGGCATAGAGCAGCAAGGGAATCAGGACGGCACGGAGACGGCGGCGAACAACCATGGCCCGCAGCATGGGCGGGCCATGGTTGACGAGCGATTAACGCCGCCGCGGGCTCAGCGGCGTGCCTTCAGCGCGCCGCGGCCGGCATAGCGCGCCGTCGAGCCCAGCTCCTCCTCGATGCGGATCAACTGGTTGTACTTTGCGGTGCGGTCGGAGCGCGCGAGCGAGCCCGTCTTGATCTGCCCGCAGTTCGTGGCGACGGCGAGGTCGGCGATGGTCGCGTCCTCGGTCTCGCCGGAGCGATGCGACATCACCGCCGTGTAGCCGGCCCGGTGCGCCATGTCGACGGCGGCCAGCGTCTCGGTGAGCGAGCCGATCTGGTTCACCTTCACGAGGATCGAATTGCCGACGCCCTGCCGGATGCCTTGCGACAGGCGGGTCACGTTGGTGACGAAGAGATCGTCGCCAACGAGCTGGCAGCGGTCCCCGATCAGGTCGGTCACCTGCTTCCAGCCGTCCCAGTCGTCTTCGGCCATGCCGTCCTCGATGGTCGCGATGGGGTAGTCGCCGACCAGCCGGGCAAGATACTTCGCCTGCTCCTCGATCGAGCGGGTCTTGCCTTCGCCTTCATAGTGATAGGCGCCGTTCTTGAAGAATTCCGTCGAAGCGCAGTCGAGCCCGATGAAGACGTCGTCACCCGGCTTGAAGCCGGCCGTCTCGATGGCCTTCATGACGAAATCGAGCGCCGCCTCGGCGGACGGCAGGTTCGGCGCGAAGCCGCCTTCGTCGCCGACATTGGTGTTGTGACCGGCCTTCTTCAGCGCGCCCTTGAGCGTGTGGAAGATCTCGGCACCCACCCGGACGGCCTCCGCAAGGGTCGGCGCGCCGACGGGCAGGATCATGAACTCCTGGAAATCGATGGGGTTGTCGGCATGCGCGCCTCCGTTGACGATGTTCATCATCGGCACCGGCAGCACGCGCGCCGAAGTCCCGCCCACATAGCGATAGAGCGGCATCGCACTCGCCTCGGCCGCGGCCTTCGCAACCGCCAGCGACACGCCGAGGATGGCGTTCGCGCCGAGGCGCGCCTTGTTCGGCGTCCCGTCGAGCGCGATCATCGTCTCGTCGATCTTGACCTGCTCCTCGGCGTCCATCCCGCCGATGGCATCGAAGATCTCGCGGTTCACCGCGTCGATGGCGTTGCCGACGCCCTTGCCCATCCAGCGGCTCTTGTCGCCGTCGCGCAGTTCCACCGCCTCGTGCGCGCCCGTGGACGCGCCGGAGGGAACCGCCGCGCGGCCGAGCGAACCGTCCTCGAGCGTCACGTCCACCTCGACGGTCGGGTTGCCGCGACTGTCGAGGATCTGGCGGGCGACGATGTCGACGATGGCGGTCATGCGGGTCTCCTTGCGCTGGTCGCCCGTCGGAACGGGTCGAAACGTCGGGTTGTCAGGCGGCTTTTACGCCATGGCTGCGCCGGCGCAAGGGCATCGGCCGGCATCGTGACGATGAAGCCTCTCGCGAAAAGCTGTATGACGGCGCCAGCCGCCTCCCCGGCGCATGAGGACAGAGCAAGGGACCCGGGCCATGACCATCGAAACACTGCAACTCGGCAAAGCCAGCGCCCTCCCCTCGTCGCCCGAGGATGCGGTGCTCGACCGCGTGCCGAACCCCCACGCGGGAAGCCGCTACCTCGCCCGATTCACCTGCCCGGAGTTCACGTCGCTGTGCCCCGTCACCGGGCAACCGGACTTCGGCATCCTCGTCATCGACTACGCGCCGCGCGACTGGCTGGTCGAATCCAAGTCGCTCAAGCTCTTCCTCGGTTCCTTTCGCAATCACGGCGCCTTCCACGAGGACTGCACCGTCGGCATCGGCAAGCGCCTCGTCGATCTGCTGGAACCCGAATGGCTGCGCATCGGCGGCTACTGGTACCCGCGCGGCGGGATTCCCATCGACGTGTTCTGGCAGACATCGGCGCCGCCGGAGGGTCTATGGCTGCCGGACCAGGGCGTGGCGCCTTACCGCGGACGATAGCGGACCGGCACCCGAAGAGCCCGGCGCCGAAGGCCCCGGGACGCGTTCGGCGCTCGACTACGCCCGGGCCTTCGCGATCCCGTCGAACGCCATGAGGGTGGCGAGCAGCGCTTCCATCTCCTTCAGGGGGACCATGTTCGGCCCATCCGACGGGGCGCGCTCCGGGGCCTCGTGCGTCTCGATGAAGACACCGGCCACGCCCACGGCGACGGCGGCGCGCGACAGGACGGGCACGAACTCGCGTTGCCCGCCCGACGACGTCCCCTGCCCGCCCGGCTGCTGAACCGAGTGCGTGGCGTCGAAGATGACGGGCGCACCCGTCGCCGCCATGATCGGCAGGGCGCGCATGTCCGACACGAGCGTGTTGTAGCCGAAGGAGACGCCACGCTCGGTCAGCATGACGTTCGGATTGCCGGCACCGGTCACCTTGGCCAGCACGTTGGCCATGTCCCACGGCGCGAGGAACTGCCCCTTCTTGACGTTGACCACCTTCCCCGTCCGGGCGGCGGCGACGAGCAGGTCCGTCTGCCGGCACAAGAAGGCCGGGATCTGAAGAATGTCGACGACCTCGCCCACCGGACCGCACTGGGCTGCGTCGTGCACGTCCGTCAGGACCGGCAGGCCGAGGCTCTCGCGGATCTCGGTGAACACGGCCAGGGCCGTCTCGAGACCGATGCCCCGCGCGCCGGCGAGAGAGGTGCGGTTGGCCTTGTCGAAGGAGCTCTTGAACACGAAGGGCATGCCGATCCGCCCCGTGATCTCCTTCAGGGCGCTCGCCATCTCCAGCGCGTGGGCCCGGCTCTCCATGGCGCACGGACCCGCGATCAGGGCCAGCGGAAGGTGATTGCCGAAGCGGGCGGATCCGGCGGCGACGACGGAATTCGGACGAGTGTCGGTCATGGGTCCGCTATAGCCGCTGGGCCGGGCGATGGCTACCGGGAGGCGCGTGGGTTCATCCCCGGAACACGATCAGCGTTCCGAAAGCGTCCCGCGGATCGACGACGACGTCATTGTCCCGCCGTTTCGCGGGAATGCCGGCCGAGGCGAGCCGCAGGGCGACCGCCTCGAGATCCGGCACGCCGACGGTGTAGCCGACGATCCGCGGCGGGGCTTCGGCCAGGTCAACGCCCGTGTGGAATGCCAGAGCGGCCGCGCTCGTCACCTCGATGCGCCCGCGCGGCGTCGGGACCCCGATGCCGGCCGAGTTGGACACGAGTTCGCGCACGCCGGTGAAATGCGACAGGAACTCGGCGTGTTCGGAGGGATTTTCCGCCAGCAATGTCACCGAAGCGATACCCATCGCGCCGTTCGGGTGCCTCTGGAAGGCCGGGTTCCAGAAATTCTGCGGCTCGTGCTGCTGGCAGACGAAGAAGCCCGCCTCGGGCATCAGCCTCGCGCTGGCAAAGGAGAGGCTGAAGGCAACCCGCACCGTCGAGCCGTCGGGCCGGGCGGCCTGGCGTTCGAAGTCGAACCGCGCGAAGCCGCCGATGCCGGCCGCGTCGAACGCCGACCGGTCGGCCTCCGCATCGTGCGATTCGAGGACGAGCATGCAGACCCCCTCGCGCCGCGCGAGACTGTCGCGCACGAAGGCCCCGAAGGAGAAAACGCCTTCCGCATGCGGCGGAATGGCCGCGCCCTCGCCCACCGTGATGAGCTCGAGGAACACGCCCGGGAACTGGACGATCCGGTTCTCGGTCCCCCACGGATGCCGGTTGCGTGCGCCCACGGTGAAGCCCATGGCCTCGTAAAGCCGCCCGGCGGCGTCGAGATCGTGAACGGCGATGACGAGGTGGTCGAGGCCGCGGGCCATGGCATCAATCCGGATGAGGTGAATCGCGGCGCCACCATGCACCGCATGCGCTCGCCCGTCATCAGGACCGTCCACGAACCAAGGCAGGCCTCCAACCACCCTGTGGCCCGGCTGCTGCAATCCCCGGTATTTTTCTGCCCGCCGTGTACCGACGGCCCTGAATCGGGCTAGCTGGAGCGTGGCGGACAATGAGGACTGCGGGGCCATGCTCCTCTCGAAATGGGCTGGGATCTGGCTGGGCTGCCTGGCCGTCGTGACGGGCGCCGATGCGGGCCGGGCCGGCGAGGCGCCGGCGCACGATCCGTGGAGCGGCGTCTATGCCGGGGCCATGGGGGCGTTCTCGCGCAGCGTGATCAAGGGCTTCACGCTGAGGGGCGACGGCGGGATCGGCTCGAACGCCAGCGCGGAATCGGCCCAGGTCAACGACCGGGCTGGCGGACTGGGCGCCTTCGTCGGCTGGCGGCGGCGGTTCGATCCGGGCTTCGTCCTGGGCATCGAAGCCGACGTCACCGGGCTGAACCACGACGCGACCAATTTCAACCTGCTGGCCGCGAGCGCGCAGCCGGTGGCCACGGTCCGGTACGAAACCAGCCTGCTCGCCACGGGCCGGCTGACGGCGGGATGGTCCTTCGGCAACGTCCTCGTCTACGGCACGGGCGGTCTGGCGCTGGCCCCGGAACAGGAAACCCGGACCCAGTACCGTCTCATCGCCGGCACGAGCGTCCCCCAGTTCTCCGAGACCTCGGAAGCCACCCGGACCGGTCTTGCGCTGGGCGCCGGTGCCGAATGGCGGATCGTGGGCGGGTGGTCGCTGCGCGCGGACTACCTGCATGTGCGATTCGCCGACGCGACGTTCCGGTTTCCCGACGGACGGGGCGGCGCGCAGGCCAGCTTCGCGAGTGTCCAGGGGCGGATCGCGGACAACTCGGCGCACATGAACCTCGTCCGGATCGGGTTCAGCTACACCTTCGGCACCGGCCATTGACGGGCGACGCAGGACGTTCCGGGGCTCGCCGGACCGACTGAAGTTCCACCGTCGCGCCAGCCGGCGAGCGATGTCGACGTGAGACTCGACGTCGGCCGCGCGGGTGGTCTGGACACTGCCTCCTCTGGACTGCCAACCTGCCGCCGCCAAAGCCCCGGACACCTCGAGCCCATGTCGCGCGCCGAACGGCTGATCGAACTCGTGCAGGCGCTGCGCCGTCGACGGGCCCCTGCGACTGGAGCGGCTCTGGCCGACGAACTGGGCGTGAGCCTGCGCACGCTCTATCGCGATATCGACAGCCTGCGGGCTCAAGGAGCCCCTATCGATGGCGAAGCCGGCCTCGGCTTCGTGCTGCGACCGGGGTTCCTGTTGCCGCCGCTGATGTTCAGCGTGGCGGAAATCGAGGCGCTCGCCCTTGGCTGCCGTTGGGTCGCCCATCGCGGCGATACGGATCTCGCCGCGGCGGCGCACGACGCGCTCGCCAAGATCGCGGCCGTGCTGCCTCCAGCCCTCGCCGGCGAGATCGAGGACGCGGATGACGCCCGGTTGATCGTGCCGCCTGCCGAAATCCCGGAAACGCTCATCGATGCCGCTCTGGTGCGCGATGCGCTTCGGACGCAGTCCAAGCTCCTGTTGCGCTACAGCGATGGCGCAGGCTCGGACAGCGAGCGGATCGTCTGGCCATTGGCCATCGGCTATTTCCAGCACGTCCTGGTGCTGGTGGCGTGGTGCGAGATGCGGGACGGCTTCCGGCACTTCCGACTGGACCGCATCCGCACGCTGGCGCGACTCGGGCAGCGGTATCCCGGCCGGCGGCGCGAACTGCTGAGGCAGTGGCGAAACGAGGAGGTCGGCGGCTGAACTGGCCCGGGATCCAACGCTGCTGACAGAATCTGGCAGTTGGCCCGGCTAGTTCCAGGAGGCGACAAACAAGGAGCGCTTCCCATGAACTCGATCGACTATACCCTTCTCTACGTCCACGACGTGCCGGCCAGCGTGGCGTTCTACAGCAGCCTGCTTGCGGCGCCACCGGTGGAGGAAACGCCCGGCTTTGCCCTTTTCGTGCTGCCCACAGGCCTGAAACTCGGCGTCTGGAAGCGCGCAGGCGTGCTGCCGGCTCCGACGGTGGCCGCCGGGGGATGCGAGATCGCAGCCGCCGTCGAAAAGGCGGCCGACGTCATCGCCCTTCACGAGGACTGGACGGCACGGGGCATCGCGATCGCGCAGGCGCCGACGAAGATGGACTTCGGCTTCACCTTCACGGCGCAAGATCCGGACGGTCACCGCATACGGGTTTTCGCGCCGGGCGACATGTGAAGTCCATGCGACGGTCCAAGGCGGGGCGCGCGTGCCCCGCCGTCACACCAGCCGGCTCTGCTCCACCGCCGCGGCGATGAAGCTGCGGAACAGGGGGTGGGGCTCGAAGGGGCGGGACTTCAGCTCGGGATGGTACTGGACGCCCACGAACCAGGGGTGGTCGGGGAATTCCACCGTCTCCGGCAGCAGCCCGTCCGGCGACACGCCGGCAAAGCGCATGCCCTGCCGTTCCAGCACGTCGCGATAGCCCATGTTGACTTCGTAGCGGTGCCGGTGGCGTTCGGTGATCTGGGTGTCGCCGTAGATGCCGGCGATCCGGCTGCCTTCGGCGAGGGTCGCGCGGTAGGCGCCCAGACGCATCGTCCCGCCGAGATCGCCGCCGGCCGCGCGCTGCTCGAGCTCGTTGCCGCGCATCCACTCCGTCATCAGCCCGACCACGGGCTGGCTGCACGGGCCGAATTCGGTCGAGTTGGCGTCGGCGATCCCTGCCAGCGAGCGCGCCGCCTCGATCACGGCCATCTGCATGCCGAAGCAGATGCCGAAATAGGGCACCCGGCGCTCGCGCGCGAAACCCGCCGCTCGGATCTTGCCCTCGGCCCCGCGATGGCCGAAGCCGCCGGGCACGAGACTGCCGTGGACATGCTCCATGACCGGCGCCGGATCTTCCTTCTCGAAGACCTCCGACTCGATCCAGTCGAGCTTCACGCGGACCCGGTTGGCGATGCCCCCGTGCGCCAGCGCCTCGATGAGCGACTTGTAGGCGTCCTTCATGCCCGTGTACTTGCCCACCACCGCGATGGTGACCTCGCCCTCGGGGTTCTCGATCCGCTCCGTCACCTCGGACCAGCGGGCCAGGTTGGGCCTCGGCGCCGGCTCGATGCCGAAGGCCGCGAGCACCTCCTGGTCGAGGCCGGCCGCGTGGTAGGCCGCCGGCACGGCATAGATCGAGTGGACGTCGCGCGCCTCGATCACGGCGCTCTCGCGCACGTTGCAGAAGAGGCCGAGCTTGCGGCGCTCCTCGCGCGGGATCTCGCGGTCGGTGCGGCACAGCAGGATGTCGGGCTGGATGCCGATGGAGCGCAGCTCCTTCACCGAGTGCTGGGTGGGCTTGGTCTTGAGTTCGCCCGCCGTGGGGATGAAGGGCAGCAGT
>CAZJCW010000203.1:0-8067 GCA_964544365.1 uncultured Alsobacter sp. | reverse complement strand
GGCCCGGCACGGAAACGCCGCCGGGTTTCCCCGACGGCGTCCGCTTGTTGTCCCTGTCCTTCGCTTCCGGGGTCCCTCCGGCAGGATCGCTCCCCCACGACCTGCCAACCCCGGCTGCGGCTCACGCGTCAGATCAGTCCCAGTACGACGGCTCCCACAAGGGCGAATGCCGCGCACATGACGACCAGATTCAGCCTCTGGGTGATGACCATTGGGTCCTCCTTTTGGCGTCCCTGCGCTGTTTACGCATTCTTAATATAACACCCCTCGCCGCCCATGCGAAGCTTTTTTGACGGTGCACTGCACAAATGCACAAGTCTTGTGCGAATGATCAGAGATTAAGTTCAACTTGATGAGATTGAACTGGCGCCGGCTGCAGGTACGTCCGATTCGGGCACCCGTTACACGCTGGCCCCGAGCGTGAAAGGCTCTGATCCATCATGTATAGTTTCAGTCGAGCGTCCGTATTACGCTCTCGAGCGTCGCAGCGGCTGACAAAGCTGCAAGATCTCGAGCGAATGGAGCGACGACCTGGAGCCCGAGCGGCAGGCCAGCCGGCGTGCGAAGCCCCGGCACGTTCACGCAGGGGACCCCGAGAAGCGTCCACAGGCGGTTGAACCTCGGGTCGCCCGTCGTCGCCCGGGGTGGCGCGGCGCCGGGAGCCGACGGCGTCAGCAGCACGTCGATCCCGTTGTCGGCGAAGACGGCACGCAGCGCACTCCGGGCTCGCCGGGCCTTGCCGCGGGCCGCGTCGTATGCGGCAGCGGTAATGGAAACGGCGGCATCCAGGTTGCCGCCGATCCCCGGCGGAAGGCGGTCGCGGTGGTGCTCGAACTCCCACGCCAGGGCAATCCTCGCCTCGTAGCCCTGCACGGTCGGGGCCGCATGCCATCCATCCATGACGTCCGCCGGAAGTGTCACGACAGTGACGCTGGCCCCTGCCCGTTCCAACGCCCCAACGGCCCGCTCGATCGCCGCGGCCATGGCCGGTTCCGGATCGCCGCAAACCTCGGGCAACACGACGCCGAAACGCGGCAGCCCGGTCGACGCCGCGATCGGCATCGGGCGTCCGCTGATTGCCTCCAGCGCGTAGGCGACATCACGCACGGTCGCACCGAAGAGTCCGAGCGTGTCCAGCGTCCAGGCCTGCACCTTGACGCCCGCGGTCGGCAAGAGACGGAACGACGGCTTCACCGCCGCCACGCCGCAGAACGCGGCGGGGCGTATCACCGAGCCGCCGGTCTGTGTCCCGACGGCGAGCGGCACGAGGCCAGCCGCCACGGCGGCGGCGGATCCGGAAGACGATCCCCCCGGGGTCAGTGTCGGGTCGTGAGGATTGCGGGTCGGGGTCGGATCGAGATGGGCGAGCGCCGTCGTGGATGTCTTGCCGGCCACCCACCCGCCGGCGGCCCGGATCTGGCTCACGATGGCCGCGTCGGCACGCGGACGCCAGCCGCCCCACACGGAGGTCAGCCCCATTTCGGTCGGCATGTCGGCCGTGTCGATGATGTCCTTCACGCCCACGGCAATGCCCGAGAGCGGTTTGGCCGGATCGAGGATGCCCTCCGGCAGGGCGGCGAGCGCCACGAAGGCCGCGAGATCGCCATCGCGTTCCGCGATGCGCTCCCGCGCCTGCGACAGGGCGTCGAGAGGGCTCATATCGCCCGCTTCGATGCGGCGACGCAGATCGAGGATGCTGATCATGCCCGGTGTCCTTCGACGGCGCGCATGATCGCGGCCGTGGCGCGCCGCGCGACAGGAATTGCGATGAAGGCCGCAACCGCGGCGCAGGGCCACGCGATCACGAAGGCGATCGCCCATCGGCGCAGGAAGTCCGGCGGAAACCCAAGATTCAGCGCCGTTACGAGCGCTGTCATGAGGAAAGCCATCACGCCCGACATGAGAACGGGGAAAATATATTTTGCTGGACCGGTCATGGGCGCCCCGGGACGTTCAAGAGCCTTGTGCAATGGGTCATCGGCTCTCCGCAGAGGCAAGCAGGACTTTCCGGAGACGGCCGACCGGGAGATGGCACGCGGCTGCCATGCGGTCGTTCCACACGAGCGGACCTGCCGTCAAGCCGCGAGGCCCGTCGCGGACCGGAACCAGGTGCGGATTGTGGATCGCGTGCGCTCCGCCGGTCCGCCATGTGGGCCGGGTCGACGCTTGGCCGCGATCTCCGGACTACCCACGACCCTCATGGAAGTGGTCATAGACAGCCCTGGCCGTCGCGAGGTTGACGCCCGGAGCCCCGGCGAGATCGTCGAGCGAGGCGCGAGCAATGGCCTTGGCGGTTCCGAAGTGGAGCAGCAGCGCGCGCTTGCGAGCCGGGCCGATGCCGGGGATCTCGTCCAGAGGGCTCTTCGTGAATTCACGCTTGCGCTTGGCGCGATGGGTTCCGATGGCGAAGCGGTGTGCCTCGTCGCGCAACCTCTGGACGAAGTAAAGCGCCGGATCGCGCGGGGCCAGCTTGAACGGCTCCCGGCCGGGGACGAAAAACGTCTCGCGACCCGCGTCCCGGTCCGGGCCCTTCGCGACCCCGACCAGCGGAACGCCGCTGAGGCCCAATTCGGCCAGCACGCCGAGCGCCGCATCGAGTTGCCCGCGGCCGCCGTCGATGAGGACAAGATCCGGCCAGGCAGGCAGGTCTCCCGTGTCTGCGCTGTCGATCGATGGCGCGAAGGTACCCTGTTCCGGATCGCCGGCATTCGCCGCCTGCGGCGCGTTCGGGACGGCGACGGGGGCGGACGCGTCCGGCTCGTCGCGCGGGTTGTCCTTCATGAGACGCGCAAAGCGGCGGGTGAGCACCTCGCGCATCATGGCGTAGTCGTCGCCGGGCGTGAGTTCGGTCGACTTGATGTTGAACGTCCGGTAGTGCGGCTTCGAGAAGCCCTGGGGACCGGCGACCACCATGCCGCCAACGGCGTTCGTGCCCATGATGTGGGAGTTGTCGTAGACTTCGACCCGCCGGATGGGGCCGGGCACGCCGAAAGCCACTCCGAGAGAAGCCAGCAGCTTCTGCTGGGAGGATGTATCGGCAAGCCGGCGACCGAGCGCCTCACGGGCATTCTGGGCGGCGTGATCGACCAGGTCCTTCTTCTCGCCCCGCTTGGGTACCGCGATCTCGACGCGGGACGTTGCGCGGGTGGACAGCGCATCGGCCAGCAGCTCGCGCTCCTCCGTGTCGTGCGACAGCAGCACAAGGCGCGGCGCCGGCTTGTCATCGTAGAACTGGGCGACGAATGCGCCGAGGACCTCGTCGGCGGGCGTCGAGCGGTCGGCACGGGGGAAATAGGCGCGATTTCCCCAGTTCTGGAAGTTCCGGAAGAAGAACACCTGGATGCAGAACTGCCCGGCCTCCTCGTGAAGGGCGAACACGTCCGCCTCCTCGACTCCCTGCGGGTTGATGTCCTGGCTCGCCTGGATCGCCGAGAGTGCGGCGAGCCGGTCGCGGTAGCGGGCGGCACGCTCGAATTCGAGTTCGTCCGACGCCCGCTGCATGTCGTCGGCGAGCGCCTTCTTCACGCCCTGGCTGCCGCCCCTGAGGAAGTCGCGCGCCTGCGCCACGAGCCGGGCGTACTCCACATGGCCGACCTCGCCCGTGCAGGGCCCCGCGCAGCGCTTGATCTGGTGCAACAGACAGGGCCGCGTGCGGTTCTCGTAATAGCTGTCCGTGCAGGACCGCAGAAGGAACGCGCGCTGCAGGGCGTTCAGCGTGCGGTTCACGGCCCAGACGCTGGCGAACGGGCCGAAATAGTCGCCCGGCCTGTTGCGCGCGCCGCGATGCTTGGTGAGCTGCGGCGAGACGTGGTCGCCCGTGATCAGGATGTAGGGAAACGACTTGTCGTCGCGCAGCAGCACGTTGAAACGCGGCTTGAGCTGCTTGATCAGGTTGGCCTCGAGCAGGAGGGCCTCGGTCTCCGTCTCGGTCGTCAGGAACTCCATCGCCGCCGTCTCGACGATCATGCGGGCGATGCGGTTGGTGTGGCCGACGCCGCGTGTGTAGGAGGCGACGCGCTTCTTCAGGCTGCGGGCCTTGCCGACGTAGAGGACGTCGCCCTTGCCGTCGATCATGCGATAGACGCCGGGTCCGTTCGGCAGCGTCTTCCAGACCTGCTGGATCACCGCCACCCCGGCGCGAAGGCGTGCGCTGCCGGCCTCGTCGTCGAAGGCGAGATCGGCGCCGGAATCGTGCTCCGCCGTCTCCGGACCGGCCGGTTCGTCTTCGAAGGCCTCGTCCTCCGGATCTCCGGCGAAGTCGGGCGGCAGGTCGGAATCGGTGGGCTTTCGGGATTGCGACATGGCGCAGATGTAGGACGACGGACGCCCCGGTGGAAGCGGCGCGCATTCATCGAGACGGCATGGCCTTGAACGGCGCGCAACTGGACCTGATGGACCGATCGGCGTAATCATCCTCCCGGCCGGCTCGCAGCCGGCCCAACGCGGGATGGACATGGCACGGGAGAGCTTCACGCCTGCGGGCATGCCGGCAGCGGTCTTCGCGGCGCTGTTCGGGCTGTCGCTCGCGGCATGCCAGCAGATCGAGGGTCGCGCCGTTTCCGCGGCCGGGGTCCCGGTGGCCGTCGAGACGATCGAAGGCGCGCCTGTCGCCCTGCAGGACAAGGTGAAGGCCGAGGTGGCCTCGCAGGCCTCGGCCCGGCGCATCGAGATCGTGTCAAGCGAGTCGCAGCCGCGGTACCGGCTCAAGGGCTATCTCACCGCCTACTCCACCGACACGGGCGAGACGGCGCTCGCGATCGTCTGGGATGTCTTCGACTCCTCGAAGAAGAGGGCGCAGCGCGTGTCCACCACGACGCTCGCCACCGGCCAGGCGGACGACCCGTGGTCGAAGATCGGCGAAAGCCAGATCGCCAAGGCCACCGCGCAGAGCATGAACGACGTGGCGGCCTTCCTTGCCGGCACCGGCGGCGGGACCGCACCGGGCTCCCGCGTCGCCGGCGGATCGGCGCTGGGCTACACGCCCGACGAGTGAGCCAGGGCCGTTCGAGGCCCCGCCCCTGTTCTCCATCCGGCGCGGCTGCGACGTTCGGGACGGTATGCGCCGCAGGCCCGGATCCGGTTGGTGTGCCTCATCTTTGGTGTTGATGCGACGGGCGCGTCATATTGTGAGCGCAGGCCCGGACTGCTAGGAGACCGATCGGATGCGGGACGCGGCCTCCGGTTGCGAGTCCCCATCGTCTCTCGATGGAATGAAGGCCGCGCCCATGAAAGCCGCGATCAAGCTCGTTGCGGGCAACTCCAACCGGGCGCTGGCAGACGCGATCGCCGCCTATCTGGAAGTGCCGCTCGCCAAGTGCCAGGTCCGGCGGTTCGCCGACATGGAAGTCTTCGTCGAGATCCAGGAGAACGTCCGCGGTCAGGACGTCTTCGTCATCCAGTCGACGTCGTTCCCGGCCAACGACCACCTGATGGAGCTGCTCATCATCATCGATGCGCTGCGCCGCTCCTCGGCCCGCCGCATCACGGCCGTGCTGCCCTATTTCGGTTATGCACGGCAGGATCGAAAGGCCGGCCCGCGCACGCCGATCTCGGCAAAGCTGGTCTCCAACCTGATCACCGAGGCGGGTGCCGACCGCGTGCTGACGGTGGATCTCCATGCCGGGCAGATCCAGGGCTTCTTCGACATCCCCACCGACAACCTGTTCGGCGCGCCGGTGATGGTGCGCGACATCAAGGAGCGGATGGAGCTCTCGAACCTCATGGTCGTGTCGCCGGACGTCGGCGGCGTGGTGCGCGCCCGCGCGCTCGCCAAGCGCATCGACGCCCCGCTGGCCATCGTCGACAAGCGTCGCGAGCGCGCCGGCGAGAGCGAGGTGATGAACATCATCGGCGACGTCGAGGGACGGACCTGCATCCTCGTCGACGACATCGTCGATTCCGGCGGCACCCTCTGCAATGCGGCGGAAGCGCTGCTGAAGGATGGCGCCAAGGAAGTCCATGCCTACATCACGCACGGCGTTCTGTCGGGTGGCGCGGTCGCCAGGATCGCAGCCTCGAAGCTGAAGACGCTGGTCCTGACGGATTCGATCCAGCCCACCGAGGCCGTGAAGGTCGCTCGCAACATCCGCGTCATCTCCATCGCCTCGCTGCTCGGCGAAGCGATCGGCCGGACGGCGCTGGAGGAGAGCGTGTCGAGCCTGTTCGACTGACGCGGTCGACCGGCCGTACCAGGCCGGCGATGTTCGTGCCGGCCCGTCGACAGGGCTCGTCGATTTTTTTCTGCCGCCTGTCGAAATCTCCATTCCCCATGCGTCATGGGCTCGGGAGCGGTTGAGCCGCGCGCTTTACCGCAACGCCCGATCCTGCAACGCTTTGCCCGATGGAGGGACACATGGACTACGTCATC
The DNA here is from genome assembly GCA_964544365.1 of uncultured Alsobacter sp. Lineage (GTDB taxonomy): Bacteria > Pseudomonadota > Alphaproteobacteria > Rhizobiales > Beijerinckiaceae > Alsobacter. The sequence continues at coordinate 1,700 of CAZJCW010000203.1, read as the reverse complement.
ATGTTCTACGAGCCGGCCGCGCTGTTCGCCGACCGCGAGGATCACGAGAAGAGCGGCGCTTACTGGGGCGCATGGATGGACTACATCGGAGCCCTGCAGAAATCCGGTCTCGTCAAGGGCGGCCAGGGGCTGCAGGGACCCGCGATGGCCACGACAGTGCGCGTCACCGACGGCAAGCGGCACGTGCAGGACGGTCCCTTCGCCGACACCAAGGAGCAGTTGGGCGGGTTCTTCGTGCTCGATGCTCCGGACCTCGACACGGTGCTCGAGTGGGCGGCGCGCAGTCCGGCCGCGGCCTACGGGTGCGTCGAGGTCCGGCCCGTCCTCCCGCCGATGCCCACGCCGGGCTGAGATGCCGGGGACTGGCAGGGACGGTGTGGACCACGAGGCGCGGCGGGCGGCGGAACAGGCCGCCCGAACCTCCTATGGACGGCTGGTCGCCTATCTCTCGGCCCGTTCGCGCGACGTGGCCGCCGCAGAGGACGCGCTGGCGGACGCCTTTCGCACGGCGCTCGAGACATGGCCCGAGCGGGGCGTGCCCGACCGGCCGGAAGCCTGGCTGCTGACCGTTGCAAGGCGCGGCCTGATCGACTCCGCGCGCCGCCTCGCCACGCGCAGCGAGGCCACTGCGGCGCTGGTCGTCGCGGCCGAGGAGGCCGAGGAGGAGCGCATCGCGATGTCGGCGGAGGAGTTCCCGGACGAGCGCCTGAAGCTGCTCTTCGTGTGCGCGCATCCGGCCATCGATCCGGCGGCGCGGACGCCGCTGATGCTGCAGACGGTGCTAGGACTGGACGCCTCGCGGATCGCGGCCGCCTTCCTCACGTCGCCGACGGCGATGGGCCAGCGCCTCGTCCGCGCCAAGTCGCGCATTCGCGATGCAGGGCTGAGCTTCGACATCCCCGAGCGGCCGGACTGGCCCGAGAGGCTCGACGCCGTGCTGGACGCGGTCTATGCGGCCTACGGCACCGGCTGGGAAGACGTCACGGGCAGCGATCCCCGTCGCGCCGGCCTTGCCGCCGAGGCGATCGACCTGGCCCGCCTGCTCGCGGGCCTTCTCCCCGGCGAACCCGAGCCGTTGGGCCTGCTGGCGCTGGTGCTGCACTGCGAGGCGCGCAAGCCGGCCCGGCGAGCGCCCGACGGCTCCTTCGTGGCCCTGGCCGAGCAGGACACCTCGCTCTGGACCGTTCCGATGCAGCGCGATGCCGAGGACGCGCTCAGGCGGGCAGCGGCGATGGGGCGCGTCGGCCGGTTCCAGACGGAGGCGGCCATCCAGTCCGTGCATGCGCTGCGATCCCGCTCTGGGCGGACGGACTGGCGGGCGGTGGCGCTGCTGCACGATGTGCTGGCCGAGATGTCGCCCACTATCGGCGTGCTCGTCAGCCGCGCAGCCGCCCACGCCGAGGCTCAGGGCGCGGCGGCCGGGCTGAGCCTGCTCGACGCGTTGCCGGCAGATCGTGTGAAGAGCTACCAGCCCTACTGGGCCCTGCGCGCCCACTTGCTGGTCCGGACGAACGATGCGACCGCCGCCCGGGAGGCCTTCGGGCTGGCGATCGGCCTGAGCGAGGACCCGGCCGTGCGGGAGTTCCTGAGACGCAGGATCCCCGGCTGACGGGCCGCCCCGGTGCGGCGGTTGTCGCCGGCGGGCATTTCTGCTATGGCGACGCCCGCGCACGCCAGACACCCCTGGAGGCACGTGCGCA
>CAZJCW010000202.1:0-8087 GCA_964544365.1 uncultured Alsobacter sp. | reverse complement strand
GCAGGCAGGGCGCCGAGCCGTCGAGCGGCATGTCGCGCCGGTGCAGGATCGACACCGGCACGGACGCCCCGTCATGGGAGGTGGCGGTCAGGCGGCGGGCGACGTAGCGGGCGGGATCATGCCCGGAGGGCACTTCCTGGCGCTTCAGCAGGACGCGGCTGCGCGCCGCCATGTCGTAGTCCCAGGTCTCGGTCGGCGTGGTCATGGACGAGTAGGCGAAGCGCAGGATGTCGGTTTCGTACTCGAAACCGGGAATGCCGCGCAGCGCATAGGCCTCCTCGTCGAAGGCGACGGCGTGCTCCTCGCCGCCGACGCGCGAGCGCACGACGAGGCGGGGCAGGGCGTGCTCGCGCTCGAGCCGGACCAGCCAGTCGCGCAGGGCGATCATCCCCAGGATGATGACGCCTGGACGGTGCGGGACGAGATCCCGCCACGCCCCCCGCCCGGACGCGTCGAGCGGCGCGACGACGATCTTGAAGTCCTCGGCGCCGCCGTCGTTGGTGAGGAGGACGAGGCCGCCGTCCCAGTGCTCCGCCTCGTACCGCACGCCTTCCTCCCGCGCGGCCAGAAGCCGGGGCGGGACGGTGAGGTCGCCGCGATCGAGGATATGCACCTCGGTGGTCTCGTGGTCGCTGATCGAGATGAAGGCATGGTCGCCCGACTGGCTCGCCTCGATGCCGACGAACCAGCCGTCCTCGTGCTCCTCGTAGACGAGCGTGTCGGCTTCGGCCGGCGTGCCGACGACGTGCCGCTTCACCACGCGCGGGCGGTGGTTGTCGTCCATCTCGACATACAGGAAGGACGCGCCGGCCTTGTCCCAGACGACCTCGCCCTCGGTGTCCTCGATCAGGTCCGGCAGGTCCTGCAGCGTGGCGAGGTCACGCACGCGGATCGTATAGTACTCGGAGCCCGTGTCGTCGGAACTCCAGGCCAGCAGGCGATGGTCGTCCGTGTGGGTGTGCCCGCCGATCTCGAAGAAGGGCTTCCCCTCGGCGAGCGCGTCGCCGTCGAGAAGGATCACGTCCTCGCCGCCCGCCGGAGCATCCGCCGCCCGGCGGCAGACCAGCGGGTGCTGCCCGCCCGTGCGGTAGCGGGTATGGTAGGCGAAGGCGCCGTCGCGCATGGGAACGGTGGAATCGTCCTCCTTCATGCGCCCGCGCATCTCCGCCACCAGGGTGGCCTCGAGATCCGCCAGCGGGGCCATCAGCGCGTCGGCATAGGCGTTCTCGGCCTCCAGATAGGCGCGGATATCGGCCGGCAGGGCCTTGGGCTCCTTCAGCACCTCCTGCCAGTTGTCGGCCTTGATCCAGGCGAAGTCGTCGACGACGCGGCGCCCGTGCACGACGGTCTCGCGCGGGCGGGCCGGCGCGTGGGGGGTGGCGCGCGCCGGGCGGGTGGTGCTGTCGGTCATGGAATCGTCGTCCTGGCCAGGAGGTGTGCGGCCGGTGCCGGCCCGTTCGCCGGAGCGCCCGGGCCGAGGCGGAGCCCGGGGCTCGATGTGCGTCGTGTCGTTCGTATCGCTACGTCGCTCCGCCGGACGCTCTTCCGGCGGGACGCGGCTCAGTCCTTGGTCGTCTCCGGCTCGAACGTCAAGGCATTGCCGTTCATGCAGTAGCGCAGGCCCGTGGGCGGCGGGCCGTCGGTGAAGACATGGCCGAGATGCGCGTCGCAGGCAGCGCAGCGGATCTCGGTGCGGCGCATGAACCACGAGCGATCCTCGTGCGCGGCCACGGCGTCGGCTCCCACCGGCGCGAAGAAGCTCGGCCAGCCGGTGCCGGAGTCGAACTTCGTTCCGGCGTCGAACAGCGGCTCGGAACAGCACACGCAACGATACAGGCCCGGCTTCTTCTCGTCCCAGTAGGGACCCGTGAAGGCGCGCTCGGTGCCGTGCTCGCGCGTGACCCGATACTGCTCGGGGGTCAGGGCGGCGCGCCATTCGGCGTCCGACTTCACGACCCGTCGGCGCGACGTTGGGCTGGCGCTCATGGCGATTCTCCCGCGAATGGCTGCGATGCTTGGACTGCGCTCATATGGTCGCTGCCGGGCAAAGCGGCAAGCGGGGCGTGGCGAATCGCGCAGTGATACGGTTTCTGAACGACGTTGCTGGTTGTTGAGAGCAAAGTTTGCCGGATGCGAGAAAAAAGAGAGCATACTCGGAACTTTTTTCTTGCAACAACTGTCAAGCTGCCATAGACCGAAATCGAAGTTGATCTTTAGGCGGCTTGCGTCCGTCCCGGGTTACCCGCAGTTGAAGTCGCCCCGATTTCCTGACGGTAGCCTGTACGGAAAGTCGTCACGGACTCAACGTCAGAAATCCGGTAACAATTGACGCAACGCGAAAACGAAGCGTCGACACCTCAGGGACCCCCGTGGCTATGGCTGACACGTCGAACGGACCGAATTATATCGAACTGGCTGCGGACATCGTGTCCGCCTATGTGAGCAACAATTCCGTGTCCGCGTCCGAGTTGACCGCTCTCATCGGAGACGTTCACACCGCACTTCTTCGCGTATCTTCGGGCAGCGTGGAGGTGGCCGCCGAGGCGCCGAAGCCTGCGATTTCCGTGAAGAAGTCCATCACTCCGGACTACATCGTCTGCCTCGAGGACGGAAAGAAGTTCAAGTCGCTGAAGCGCCACCTGCGCACGCAGTACAACATGTCGCCGGAAGAGTATCGCGAGAAGTGGGGCCTGCCGGCCGACTATCCGATGGTCGCCCCGAACTACGCGCAGGCCCGCTCCGCGCTGGCCAAGCAGATGGGCCTCGGCCAGCAGCGCCGCAAGCGGAAGTAATCGCCGCTTTACACGGACTGGTTGCAGGAGGGCGTCGACCGCGGTCGGCGCCTTCTTTCGTTGGGGCAGGGCGCGGACGCGGTACCTGCGAGGACCGGGAAGGCTTGGGAAGCATGGCATCCGTCTCGTTCCGTCCCGCCGGCGACGGCGACCTCCCCGCCATCGTCGCGCTGCTGGCCGACGATCCGCTGGGCGCATCCCGGGAGGACGCCACGGTTCCGCTGGACCGGCGCTATGTCGAGGCCTTCGCGGCCATCGCGGCCGATCCGAACCAGCTGCTTCTCGTCGGCGACGAGGGCGGGACGGTCGTCGCCTGCCTTCAGGTGACGTTCATTCCGGGCATCACGCGCCGGGGGATGTGGCGCGGCCTGATCGAGGGCGTCCGCGTCTCGGGCGCGCGGCGCGGCGCGGGTATCGGCCGGGACTTGATGCGCTGCGCCATCGAGGCGTGCCGCGGGCGGGGCTGCGGGATCGTCCAGCTCACGACCGACAAGAGCCGGCCCGACGCCCGCCGCTTCTACGAGGACCTCGGCTTCGTGGCGAGCCACGAGGGCATGAAGCTGGCGCTCTGACGAGGGGACGCGGTCGGACGAAGCGGGTGAACGCGCGCCGCCGCCGTGCTATCCCCGCGCCGGAGATGCCCATGCCCCCCCGCAAGCCGCCCGCCGCCGACCCGCAGACCGACCCGCCAGCGACGGAGGAACCGTTCTGGCGCACGACCGCGCTCGAGGCGATGACTCCGGGTCAATGGGAGAGCCTCTGCGACGGCTGCGGCCGCTGCTGCCTCGTCAAGCTCGAGGACGAGGACACGGGCGCGATCCACGCAACGGACGTCGCTTGCCGCCTGTTCGACGCCGGCACCTGCCGCTGCCGCGACTATGCGAACCGCACCACCGTGGTGCCCGATTGCGTCGGCCTGACGCCGGAGGCGGTGCGGACGCTGAAATGGCTCCCGCCGACCTGCGCCTACCGGTTGGTCGCGGCCGGCAAGGACCTGCCGCACTGGCATCCGCTGGTCTCCGGGCGCGCCGAAAGCGTCGTCGAGGCCGGCATCTCGGTGAAGGGCCGCGTCCATGCCGGCGAGGACGACGTGATGCTCGACGAACTGCTCACGCGGATCCGCCGCTGGCCGCTGGCCTGGCCGCGCCGGGCGCGCCGCCGGGATCCCTGAGGGGACGGCCGCGCCGCGCCGGGCGCCGCCATCGGGAGCGGCGCGTGTGCGAAAACGCACATCCCGCCACGTTTCGCCGTGGTGGATGACGATTCAGAAAGGTGTGCCGGTTCAAGAAGAGGCGCGCCGTCGTCGTCCATTGGCAAGCAGACCCATGATCACCATCCGCCTCTCCCTCGTTGCAGGAATTCTCGCCCTCGGCATCACCGGCGCCGTCGCAGCCGGCGAGCGCACGGAGCCCCGGTCGCAGGGCGACATGAGGGTGGGTGACGTCGTGCCGCAGCGCGTCAGCGTGTGGTTCCCGCCCGCCGAGACGGCGCGCGGCGCCGCCCGGGGGCAGGCCGCCTATGGCATCCTGATCGTCGGCGATACCGTGTTCGTGGTCGACGAGACCCGCCGGATCGTCGAGGTCAAGCGCTAGCGTCCGACGCGAGCCGCCGCCACGGCGCGCGGCCGCGACCATCGGGCCTATTTGCGGGAGAGGTCCTGCACCGTGCGCAACAGGACCTCGATGCGCGCCCTCAGCGTCGCGTTCTCCGCCCGAAGCACGTCGATCTCGTCGCGCTGAGCGTTCGAACGGTCGGGATCCTGTTCGGAAAGAAGCTGCTGCGGGCTCATGCCCAGCAGCGGACCGAGCAGTTCGGCCCAGCGCTTCGACAATTCGTCGTCGCCGCAATGCGTCAGCTGCGCTGCGAGGCGGGTGGTACGATCACGGTGGTCCTTCGAGCCCATGCTCAAGGTTAAGAAACGCCAGCGCGGCGCACCACTGCAAAATCCGCCTGTGCAGCGCAGCATCATTGCGACGAAACCGCACAGGCCGGAAGGGCCCCGGCCACCGCCGGATCGAGCCGGCGCTGCACGGCGTCGCGACGCCCGGCGGCGACATCCGCGCGACCGCGGTCCTGGAACCGCTGTCGCGCGTCGGTCGGGTTCAGCCCTTGGCGGAGCCCTTGCCGCGTGGCGCGGTCGCCGGCGTGCCCTTGGACAGGAAGCCCGTCGCCACGGGCGCCGCCGCAACCTTCACCTTTTTCGGCTTCTTGACTTCCTTGTTGCCACGTTTTTCGCCCCTGGACATGGGATATCTCCTCGATTTCGACAGGTGCACCGAATGCACCGCTTCGTCTTAATTCTATCATTGGATGACGAACCGGCGGATCTTTATTTTTCCAGATCCGAATTATGTTTTTTGCGGTTCCGGATTCGCGCAGGGAAAGCGTGATCTCTACGATTGCCAACCAGCATACTGCATCATGGTGCTATCATTGCCCATGATCCGCGGCGCGCCGCGCCGGAGGGCTGGAGGACACGATGGATGTGACGGTCAAACAGGCGGAGAGCGGCACGGCGTGGAGGCTGAGCGACCTGCTGGACAGGTCGATGGGCACGATCGACGAGGACAGCGCGGGACGCTTCACCATCCGCCCCGAGGGCCATGCCCTCGAGACGATGGCCGGGCTGAACCCGGGACCGCACGCATCGCTGGACGACGCGCTGGCCGAGATCGAGCGGCACACGCGCGGTGTATGCCGGCGGGTCGCCCGCTAGCGGGACGGCGCCTGCGCTTCAGCCGACCTCGTCGGTCCAGACTTCGAAATGGCGCAGGGTGGTCATCCCGAAGCTGTTGGACAGCGGTACGTCCGCCGCGTCGCGACCGCGGGCCATCAGGATCCGGCCGATGCGCGGACGATTGTGTCGAGCGTCGAACGTATACCAGCGATTGTCGAGATAGGCGTCGAACCAGGCGCTGAAGTCCATCGGCGAGGGATCCTTCGGCACCCCGATGTCGCCGAGATATCCGGTGCAGTAGCGGGCCGGGATATTCATGCAGCGGCACAGGGCGACCGCGAGGTGGGCGAAGTCCCGGCAGACGCCTGTGCGCTCGTGATAGACGTCGAAGGCGGACTTGGTCGACCGCGCCGCCATGTAGTCGAAGCGGATGTGGTTGTGCACGAAGTCGCAGATCGCCTGCACCCGCGCCCAGCCCAGCGGCGTCGAGCCGAACAGCGACCACGCGATGTCGGACAGCTTGTCGGTCTCGCAGTAGCGGCTGCCCAGGAGGAACACGAGATGTTCGCTGGGCAGCTGGCCGACCTCGATCTGCCGCGCGTCCGGCATGACGAGATCCTGCACCGGCGAACTCTCGATCGTGGCGTCGGTCGACAGCGTGACGATGCCAGGCGGCGCCGTGATGCGGCTGCAGAGATTGCCGAAGCCGTCGATGTAGGACTGTACCGGCACCACCGGATCCGTGGCGACGATGTCCGGGTTGAGCAGGTCGTTCTCGCGCGACGGGTGAACGCGGAGCATGAGAAGCATCGGCGTCGGCTGCGTGCACTCGTAGGCGATCCTGTAGCCAAGCCTGAGCCGCATGGGCCGTCCTCCTACCTTCGCCAAAAATGCAGTGTGCGGGAAAAGGGGGAGAAAGGGCAGTGCTTATCGTCCCGCGCCGGGCCGGTCTTGCTGCCGACGCGCTGCGATCTGCTTACCGGAGAGGCAGGCTGACCAGCCGACGGCCGGCGTCGTGCGGGGACAGCCGCTCGCCGCCGCGCGGCGTGACGCGGACGTTGTCGCTGACCAGCAGCGCCCGGCCACCCGCGACCTCGGCGCCCGGGTGCAGGGAGAGCACCATGTCCTCGACGAGCGGGAAGGCGGGATCGGCGATGGCGCTGGGCCCGTCCCCGCCGTCCAGGCCGATGCTGTGGCAGTCCGGCGTGTGCCTGCCGACGACGGCGAAGCCCCGCGCGGCAAGGGCGGCATCGGCCGCGGCGGCGATGTCGCCCTGCGCCGCGCCCGGGCGGGCGAGCGCACGCCCGGCCTCGAAGGCGGACCAGTAGGCTTCGAACAGGGCCCGGAAGGCGTCGGGAAAGGAGCCGAGGGCGCAGTGCGTGGTCATCTCCGTCCAGTAGCCCCAGGGGGACTCGTAGACGAGTTCGAAGGTGAACACGTCGCCTGCGGCCATCAGCCGGTCGGGCGCGGGCGGCACCGTCATCGGGGACAGGTCGAACGACACCTTGGACCGACCCCAGAACGCGCCGTTCGCCTTCAGGAGCAGCTCGGCCTGCGCGCAGGCCCGGGCATAGGGAACGCCGATGCCGGCGGCGGCGGCGAAGGCCTCCATGGCCTGCGAGAGAAGCGTGCCGTTCTCGTGGAAGGCGGCGATCTCGAAGGGCGACTTCACGCGCCGCAGGGCGTCGAACGGAGGCGTCAGGTCGACGAGGTCGAAGCCGGGAAGCCGGTCGCGCAGTCCCGCATGGTCGGCGATCCCCATGCGCGGCAGGCCGACGACGCCGATGCGCCGCGCGGGCCCCGACCGCGCGCGCAGGAGGTCGGCGATGCGGCCGATGACGTCCGCGGGGGCCTCGACCCGCTCCGGCCGGGTGGTCGTGCCCTCGACCGTCCAGCGGGCCTGGTAGGAGCTGTGCGAGAGGACCCAGGGATCGGGGTCGGACCCGTCGAGCACCGCATGCAGCGGGCCGGCCCAGGCGCGGGCGTTCGACAGGTAGCGCACGCCGGCCGTGCCGTTCGGCGACCCGTCGCCGACCACGAGGAGCACCGCGACGTCCCGCGCCGCCATGAGCCGCTGCACGGCGGCGATGCGCCGGCCCACGTCGTCGCGAAGGGCCGCCTGCGTCAGGGAGATCCCCGGCGGGGCGGCAACGTCGGGCGCGGGTCCGACGCGTGCGGGACCGGGAAGCGGGGTCTCTGTCATGGGCTCATCGTTTCCTACCCCGCCCGCCGCGTCCAGAGCCGGACGCGTGGTCTTCCCGCCGTCGTCCCCGGCGCGCCGCAGGCGCGGGACGGGGATCCAGGGCAACGCCTCGCCGGTGGTCTTGGACGATTGCGATCGATGCGAGGGCGTCGCCCGGACGCATCGCCCCGGCGACGGGCAACGGCGGGGCAAGGCGAGGCTTTCCCGCGAGGCACGGCCCCTGGGTCCCCTTCCCCTCCGCGGCTGCGCCGCTGCGGCCGGGGACGACGGCGGGAGGGGGCCGGCAGGCCTAGGCCATCGGGGGATCCAGGGGCCAAGAGTCGCCGTGGCGACGGTAGTCGCGGGGCAGGGCGCGCCCCGCCCGCGAGGCACGGCCCCTGGGTCCCCTTCCCCTCCGCGGCTGCGCCGCTGCGGC
>CAZJCW010000201.1:0-8173 GCA_964544365.1 uncultured Alsobacter sp. | reverse complement strand
ACCCGCCGATCGACGATCCGGCGGTGGTCGACTATCTCGTGCGACGCGCCCGCGATACGGCGATCGTGCGGCTCATTCCCGCGGCCGCGCTGACGAAAGGCCTTGCGGGCCGGGAAATGACCGAGCTGGGCCTGCTCCGCGAGGCGGGGGCAGCCTTCTTCACCGACGGCGCAAAGTCGATCACCAACGCGCAGGTGCTGCGCCGCGCCTTCACCTACGCGCGGGATGTCGGCGCCCTGATCGTCCACCATTGCGAGGATCCCCACCTCGTCGGCGACGGCGTGATGAACGAGGGTGAACTGGCGAGCCGCCTCGGCCTGCACGGCATCCCGCGCGAGGCCGAGACGATCATGCTCGAGCGCGACCTGCGCCTCGTGCGCCTCACCGGCGGCCGATACCATGCCGCCATGGTCTCCTGCGCCGACAGCATCGCCGTCATCGCGCGGGCCAAGTCGGAGGGGCTGAACGTCACCTGCGGTGTCTCCATCAACTCGCTGACGCTGAACGAGAACGACATCGGGCCTTACCGCACCTTCCTGAAGCTCTCCCCGCCTCTGCGGCACGAGGACGATCGCATCGCCATGGTCGAGGCGCTGGCGGACGGGCTGATCGACGTCGTCGTGTCGGACCACAACCCGCAGGACGTCGAGACGAAGCGCGTGCCCTTTGCCGAGTGCGCCGATGGCGCGATCGGCCTTCAGACCATGCTCGCTGCCGGCCTGCGGCTCGTCCATAACGGCGAGATCGGGTTGATGACGCTGCTGCGCTCCCTCTCCACTCGCCCGGCCGACATCCTCGGCCTGCCGCAGGGCCGCCTCGCCGTCGGTGCGCCGGCCGACCTGATCCTGCTCGACCCGGACGAGCCGTTCGTGCTCGATGTCGCGGATCTTCACTCGAAATCCAAGAACACCCCCCTCGAGGGCGCCCGCCTGCAGGGCCGGGTTCACATGACCGTGGTCGAAGGGCGCGTCGTCCACGAGGTGGGATGAGCCACGAGGCCCGCACCTCCGCGCTTCGCCAAAGGGGGCCCGCCAGGTCACGTCCCCCGTCGTCACAGCGCCCGGCGCGCTGATCCAAGTCTCGCTCCCATCCGCGGGAACCCTTGGATGGCCCGGGACCGCGCCAGCCAGGGCGAAGGCAGGAAGCAAGTCGACCCGCGCCTCCATTTCTGCGTGCGTTCAAAGGCTTTTGCTCGTATGGGCTGAAAATGCCTGCAGGCGATTGACGCCGTCGCAGGCGCTGTCCCAAGGTCTCGCGATCCGGAGCTGCCCGTGCTGACGACCCTCGCCGCTGCCCTGATACTTGGCTACCTGCTGGGCTCGATCCCTTTCGGCCTGGTCATCACGCGTCTGGCCGGCACGCAGGACATCCGCACCATCGGGTCGGGCAACATCGGCGCCACGAACGTGCTGCGCACGGGTCGCAAGGGGCTCGCGGCGGCGACGCTTCTGGGAGACGCCCTGAAGGGAACCGCGGCGGTGCTGATCGCGGCGCGGTGGGGTGAACCGGCGGCGCTCGCAGGCGCCATCGGCGCCTTCGCCGGCCACCTGTTCCCCGTATGGCTGGGATTCAAGGGCGGCAAGGGCGTCGCGACTTTTCTCGGCACGCTGATCGGCGTGTCATGGCCGGTCGCGCTGGGCTTTGCTGGGATCTGGCTCGGCTGCGCCTATGCGTTCCGCTACTCGTCTCTCTCGGCTCTCGCTGCCAGCGCGGCCACCCCCGTCCTGCTCGCCGCAACGGGACGATGGGAAGCTGCAGCCGTGTTTACGGTCCTGGCCGCGGCACTGTGGTGGAAACACCGCGAGAACATCACCCGCCTGCGCGAGGGGCGCGAGGGCAAGATCGGGCAGAAGGGATGACGGCTGCGGGTCGCCCTCCGCCGATCCGCCTGAGCGATGCCCAGCGCCTCGACTGGCTCCGCCTGATCCGCAGCGAAGGGGTTGGGCCACGCACATTCCGCAAGCTCGTCAACCATTTCGGCGGGGCTGGCGAAGCCCTGCGCGGGCTTCCCGATCTCGCACGCCAGCGCGGCCTTGCGGGTGTGCGCGTGGCCACGCTTGCGGAAGCCGAGCACGAGTGGGAAGGCTGCCGGCAACTCGGGGTGAGGCTCGTGGCGACGGGGGAAGCCGATTACCCCACGCCGCTGGCCGCAATTGCCGACGCTCCTCCCCTCCTGCTCGTCCGGGGCTCGACGGAGGCGATGAAGGCGCCGGCCGTCGGCATCGTCGGCTCCCGCAACGCCTCCGCGGCCGGGCTCAAGCTCGCGCGGCTCTTCGGTCATGATCTGGGACGTGCCGGCTTCACCATCGTGTCGGGCCTCGCGCGGGGCATCGATGCTGCGGCTCACGAGGCATCGCTCGACACCGGCACCGTCGCCGTCCTCGCCGGTGGGCATGCGCGGATCTATCCCGCCGAGAATGTGCCCCTGCTGGAGCGCATGCTCGAGCGCGGAGCAGCGGTCAGCGAGATGCCCTTGCACTGGGAACCGCGCGGGCGGGACTTTCCGCGCCGCAACCGCCTTGTGTCCGGGCTGTCGCTCGGGATCGTCCTCGTCGAGGCGGCACGACGCTCCGGATCGCTGATCACCGCACGCTTCGCGCTGGAGCAGGGTCGCGAGGTCTTCGCCATTCCAGGCTCTCCGCTCGATCCGCGCGCCGAGGGAACGAATGACCTGATCCGCCAGGGCGCGATCCTCACGACCGCTCCGGCCGATGTCGTGGAGGGCTTGCGCCCCCTGCTGGAGCGCCGCGACGGCGACGACCTTTACGTGAGCGACGACCTCCCCTCCGGCGAGGAGGAGGATCCCTTGTGGGACGAATTCGACTTCTTCGGCGAGCCCGGGGTCCCGCTGACCGCCGGAGTCGACCCTGCGGCGCGCGCGGCAGGAACGCGCGCGCCGCAGCCGGACGGGCCGGCCAGGGAGGGAGCCATGGCCCAGCCCCGGCTTGCCGGACAGGGGGATGTCACGCCCGATCACCCGGACGCGCTGCACCGGCTCGAGACGCTCCTCGGCGCCGCGCCCGTCTCGGTCGACGAACTCGCCCGGGCCGTCGACGTGCCGATCCGACACGTCACGGTGGCGCTGTTCGAGATGGAGAACCGGGGATTGCTCCAACGCCATGCGGGCGGGCTGGTGTCGCGGCGCCCCGATTGAGCGCCCGCGCCTTCGGCGCGGGAGGTGTCAGACGCGCCCTGCCGATGCCACCGTCTGGGCCTCGATGCGCGCCATCTCGAGGAAGTAGGTCAGGCCGTCCAGCTTGGCGCCCCGGGTGAGAAGACCGAGTTCACCGGTGATCTGCGCAACATATCGCGCCACTTCGAGCGCCTGATCGGGCGTGATGTTGCGATCGCGCGGAAGCTGCCGGGGAAAAGGGGTGGGCATCGGGCCGTCAGTCTTGCGGTCGAGAGCCGAACTCATGGGATGCTCCAATCAACGTTAGAAATATGGACGAACGCAACGAGTCGCAAGACGGTGCCACTAAACGCATAACATGTACAGTAGGGAACAAATTTCTTCAGGTTGTAATTTCGCGTCGAGCGCCAATTTCGCGGCGATTACTACCATAGGTTGTAAATATGCGACCCCAAATGCCTGTCATGCGAGCAATGCGAGCGCGACGGGCAGCGTCAGCATCGCCAGGAGGGTCTGGACGGTGAGGATTTCGGCCATCAGGGGGGCGTCGCCGCCCATTTGGCGGGCGAGGACGTAGGAGCCGCTTGCGGTCGGGACGGCGGTGCAGAGGACCACGACGGCCAGTCCGACGCCCTCCAGGCCGGCGATCCGGGCGAGTCCGGCGGCAATCGCGGGCAGGATGGCGAGCTTCGCGACCGAAGACAGGGCGATGGACATGCGCGGACGACGCAGCGACGCCAGCTGAAGTCCGGAGCCGACGACCAGAAGACCTGCGGCGAGAGAGGCGCGTCCGAGGATCTCGCCGAAACTCGCGATGACGGCGGGCACGGGCACGCCGCTGATGTTGATCGCCAGCCCCAGCGCGCTCGACCAGATGAACGGGTTTCGCACCAATGTAACCAGCAGTTGCTTCGGCGACAGCCGCGTCGGCGTGGCGTAGCGCGACAGCACGAGGACGGCGAGCACGTTGAGAAGCGGGATCATGGTGGCGATCGCCACCGCGCAAAGCGCCGTGCCCGGCCGGCCGTGCAGGCTGGCGGCCAGCGCCAGCGCGACGAAGGTGTTCCACCGCGTGGCGCCCTGGAAGACGGAGGTGAAGGCCGGCCCGTCGATGCCGAACACCCGCTCCAGCGGGCCGCGCAGCAGGACCAGCGCCGTCGCCACGGCGGCGATCGCCCCCACCAGCGACGCCGCCACCGGCATGATCGGCACGGCGCCGAGATCGGCCATGGCCAGCGTCTCGGCGATCAGGGCCGGAAACAGCACGTAGTAGGTGACGCGCTCGAACCCCGCCCATTGCTGCTCGTCGATCACGCGCGTCACCCGCGTCGCCCACCCGGTGACGATGAGCAGGAAGATGGGGAGCAGGCTGGCGGCGACGGCGGTCATGGGGGCTGCGGATCGTGGACGGGCGGGCGGAGGCGCTGGCTGCTTCAAGCACGCGGCGGCCCCGCTGCCAATGGCCCGCGCGGGGCCGGCGTGCGTCCCGGTGCGGGAACGAACGGCGCCGCGGCCGGTTGATCGGGGGACAGCCGGCCTGGAACCGGCGCCGCCATGATCCTGCCACGGTCCATTCAGAGCGCATTCAGCCGCCCTGGAGCATGGTCCGCGTCATGGCGGGAGCCTTCGGGAAGGGTCCGGCATCCGGACGCGCCACCGAGGCAGAGCAGAAGCCGCCATGAAGGAGATAACCATGCGCATGACCGCCCCGCGGACCGCCCGCAACGCCGTGATCGCGGCCGTCGCCACGGCGATGGCGGCCACCGCCCTCCCCGCCGCCGCCGCGCCGTTCTCGGCCGTCGCCGGACAGGATCTCGCGACCCAGTCGAGCCTGCCGATCGTGCAGGTCCGCAACGGCCGCAACGCCGCCGTGTTCGGCGCGATCGCCGGCGTGACCGCGCTCGGCATCGGCGCGGCCCTCGCGTCGCGCAACCGCTACGACAATGGCTACGGTGCCGGCTACGCTCCGGGCTATGGCCAGGGCTACGCCCAGGGCTATGCGCCGGGCTACGCCCCGGGCGGCTACTACGAGCAGCCCGGGCCGGCCTACGGCTATTACGGCGCCCCGGTCGCCGTCGAGGAGCCGTCCTACGGCTACTACGAGCCCGCCCCGGTCTATGGTCGCCCCCGCTACTACGAGGAGCCGATCGTGACCTACGACAACCGTCCGGCCCGCCGACACCATGCCGGCGGCCCCGCAAAGCGGCAGATCGACAACTTCCGCGATTCCTATCGCTGAAGCCGTCCGATCCCTGACGAAGAAGACGCCCTCCCCGAAAACTCCCCCTCCCCGGCCCTCGCGGCCGGGGATTTTCGTTCAGGCGATGCTGTCGCCCTCGCGCTCGGCCCTGGCCCGGGCGATGGCGGCCATCCGGTCGAGCAGGCCCTGCAGGATGTAGGCGGCGGCCATCCGGTCGACGACCTCGCCCCGCTTCGCCCGCGAGGCGTCCGCCTCGATCAGGGCGCGCGTCACGGCGGCGGTCGAGAGCCGCTCGTCCCAGAACACGATCGGCAGCGGCGTCATCGCCGCGAGGTTGCGCGCGAACGCCTTCGTGCTCTGCACCCGCGCCCCTTCCGTCCCGTCCATGTTGAGCGGCAGGCCGAGCACCAGCGCGGCCACGCCCTGCTTCGTCGCATGGCGCAGCACCTCGTCCGCATCGGCGCGGAACTTCGTGCGGCGCACCGTGTCGAGCGGCGTCGCGATGCGCCGGTCGACGTCGGACAGCGCCAGCCCGATGGTCTTCGTGCCGAGGTCGAGCCCCATCAGCCGGGCCCCGCGCGGCAGCGCGGCGATCTCGTCGAGGGTCAGCGTGGGAATGGGCGGCGCGGCCATGGCGGGTCTCCGCCGCGGGGCTTACCACGCCGCAGGCATCGACCCAACAACCCGCAGCCCGACGATCCGCCGCCCGAACCGACGACCCACTTCGCGCCGCGCCGGGATTTTCCCCCGGCCCCGGCTGCTCCATAATGGGTGGACGGCGTCCGCGGGGCCGCCGGTTCGCGCGTGAGGGACACGATGAAGATCACCTGGTTCGGCCATTCCGCCTTCCGTCTCGACTTCGCCGACAAGGTCGTGCTGATCGACCCGTTCCTCACCGGCAACCCGTCCTTCCAGGGCGACGCCGCCGCGGCGACGAAGGGCACGACCCACATTCTCGTCACCCACGGCCACGGCGACCATGTCGGCGACACGCTCGCCATCGCGAAGGAGACCGGCGCGACGGTGGTGTCGAACTACGACCTGCTGATGTGGCTGGCGAGCCAGGGCCTGCAGACCTTCAGCCCGATGAACACCGGCGGCACGGTGGATGTCGGCGGCTTCACCGTCTCGATGGTGCGCGCCGACCATTCGGCCGGCATGGTGGAGGCCGGCGTCGGCTTCCCGCTCGGCAGCGCCAACGGGCTGATCGTGAAGGCGCCGGGCGAGCCCGTCGTCTACCACATGGGCGACACCGACATCTTCGGCGACATGGCCCTGATCGCCGAGATCCACCAGCCCCGCATCGGCCTCGTCCCCATCGGCGACCGCTTCACCATGGGCGCGAAGACCGCCGCCCTCGCCTGCCGCCGCTTCTTCGCCTTCGACACCGTCATCCCCTGCCACTACGCGACGTTCGGCCTGCTCGACGCCACGCCGGACGCGTTCGTGGCGGCGATGGCGGGGGCAAAGACGAAGGTGGTGGTGCCGGAGAAGGGGGTGGCGGTGGGGGTGTAGGGGGGGCGGACCTCGGGAACTCTCCCGCGCCCAGCGCGGGCAGGACGCAAGGATGATCCGGCGCGGTCGGAGCCCGGCCCTGCCCACCCCACGGCCCCAAGCTCAGGCGAACCTTCTATGCGTCATGGCCGGGCTCGTCCCGGCCATCCATCGCTTCCTTCCGCGCCGCGCGAGCCTAAGCCGTGGATGCTCGCGCCGAGCGCGAGCATGACGCGGGGATAGCCTGCGCGGGCGGCTTGGGTCCCACCGGTCCGGACGTTCTGAGCGATCGGGGAGCCCCTCCTCGCGCTCTCCACCCTGCCCGAGGAGGCCATCCCCAGCGACGTGCTAGCCAAGGAGCGTTCGCTACGGCGTTGCTCCGGGGGCAAGAAAGGCGAAGTTCCACGGCGGGGAGGCGGGTGCGCGGTAGGAGCGGCGAGCCCCCCCTCTCCCCCAGTCCCCACCCATGCCATAATCGTGCTTCCATCCACCCGACCAACCCCCATGACCCCACCCTCCTCCCCGCCCCCCGAGCCCGACCGCGTCGACTCCGCGTTCCGCAACGGGACGCTGGCTGCGACGGGGATCGTGGCGGCGTTCTCGCTGGGGTTCCTGACGCGCTGGGCCGGGGTGGCCGGGGAGTGGTCGGCGACGGATTTCGCGTCGCTCGTCGTGATCCTGGCGGGGATCGCCTGCCAGATCCGGGCGATCTATTCCCTGCTCGACTATGAGAGCCTCGAACTCGCCAACCACCGCCGGGCGATCCGGGTCTTCAAGGTCGGGCTGGGGCTGACGGCGCTGGGGGTCGTGCTCGCGGTGTTCGCCGATGTGGCGGGGCTGGGCGGCATCGTGATGCGGTGGTAGCGCGGCGGCGGGTTCGCCCACGCCGCCACCCCGGCCCGGTTGCGATGCCGAAGGCGGCGGTGCTATAGCCGCGCGTGGCTTTTTCGGCCCGATTTCCGCGAGGTTTTCATGTCCGTCGACCAGGCGACCGTCCGCCGCATCGCGCATCTGGCGCGCATTGCCGTGACCGATGAGGAGGTGCCGCACCTCCAGGGCGAGCTGAACGCCATGCTCGCCTTCGTCGAGCAGCTCTCCGAGGTCGACGTGTCGGGCGTCGAGCCGATGACGTCGGTGACGCCGATGACGATGAAGAAGCGGCAGGACGTGGTGACCGACGGCGGCTACGCAGACGTCATCGTCGGCAACGCGCCGGCGACCGAGGATCACTTCTTCCTCGTCCCCAAGGTCGTCGAGTAAGGGACCCAGCCATGACCGACGCCCTCGCTTTGACCCTCGCCGAGGCCCGCGACGCGCTGAAGGCGAAGAGCCTGTCCGCCACCGAG
>CAZJCW010000200.1:0-8220 GCA_964544365.1 uncultured Alsobacter sp. | reverse complement strand
GAACCTGCCGCATCGACGAAGGCGAGATGGATGGCGGCCGCCGTGCCGGGAACACTGTCGATCAGCGTCGTCGGAACGCCCTCGATCACGTCCACGACCCGGCCCGTCGGCAGCAGCGCGCCGCAGACGGACCCTTCGGCATCGAGGAAATCGATGGCGATCGGCGCGGCCGTCCCGGGCGCCCCGTCGATCCTGGCGTCGCCGAGATACTCCACGATGCCGCCGGGCGTCTCGACGCGAAGCTCGCTCACCGTCCCGGTGTTGAGGATGCGCACCCGGACCGGCGTGATCCCGTCCTGCGGCACGACGAGGCCTCTCTCGATGGCGAAAGGACCGACACCGGCGAGGATGTTCCCGCAGTTCGGCGTCGTGTCGACGGCGGCCTTGTCGACCCCCACCTGCGCGAACAGGAAATCGACGTCGCAACCGGGTTCCGTCGACCGCGAGACCACCGCCACCTTGCTCGTCAGCGGGTGACCGCCGCCGACCCCGTCGACCTGGCGGGGATCGGGCGAGCCCATCACGCTCAGCAGCACGCGATCCCGCTCGGCCGGACTGGCCGGAAGATCGTCGGCGAGGAAGTAGGCCCCCTTCGAGGTGCCGCCCCGCATCAGCATGCAGCGTATTCCCATCATCATGGTCGTGCGCGCTCCCTCCGCCAGCCGAGGCTGCGAAAGCTGCCGGATCGCATCCCATGAATCCAGTGATTGTTATTCTGCGATTGATGAAAGCGCGTCAGCGTCGCCACACGCGCCCGGGGCGCGGAGGTTATCGATCCGTGCCGCCGGCCGGCGCCTCGCCGCCCTCGAGCGCGCGCCGTTCGTGGCAGTCCGCGATGGCGCGGGACAGACCCGGATCGAGGCCCATCTCCGCCAGCATCGCGGCAGCCTCACGCATTTCCGCCGCCCGCCGCACGCCATGCCGCGCGACCCGCTGGTCCATCACCTGCGCGAGGACCCTGAAATCGATCGAGGGGAACGTTTCGCCGAGCGAAGCGAAGACGTCGTCCTGCACCTGCCAGTTCGCCGACGCCCGCGCGCAGTCGATCATCAGCGCCTCGAGCCCCTTGATCACGATGGAGCGGCACAGCTTCGTCGCGGAGGCCCGCCCGATCGTCTCGGAGACCGCGCGGGTCCGGAAGCCGAGGCCGTTCAGGCGCTCGCTCACCGCTTGCGCCTTGGGGCCGCCGGTCAGCATCGGCACGCGGATGCCGGGCTGCGCGACCGGTGCCATGACCGCCGCTTCGACGTAGTCGAGCCCGCGTGCCTGCAGGGCCTGCGCGCACCGGCGCTTGGTGTCCGGCGATGCGGAATTGAGATCGACAAGCACCTGGCCTTCCGCCAGCCAGCCTGCCGCCTCGCGGGCGACATCCTCGGCCGCGGAGGCCGTGACCGCCGAAAGGACCAGGTCGGCACCCGCGGCAGCTTCCCGGGCGGACGCCGCAAGACGGACGCCGGCCGCCGCAGCCGCGCGCACCAGCGGCTCCCGCGCCACGGGATCGTCGATCTTCACGTCGTAGGCGGAGACAGCAAGGCCGGCGTCTTCACGCAACTGCCGGGAGAAGAGCTGCCCCACTTCTCCG
This sequence comes from uncultured Alsobacter sp., assembly GCA_964544365.1. GTDB lineage: Bacteria > Pseudomonadota > Alphaproteobacteria > Rhizobiales > Beijerinckiaceae > Alsobacter. Next base: position 6,638 of record CAZJCW010000200.1, on the reverse strand, counting down.
TAACCGATGAAGGCGATGGCGATGTTGCGAGTCATTCCGCTCACTCCGTGATGTCCAGGCAGAGAGGTAGGTTCCAGGACGCGACCTCGGCAAATGAAAGCTTGGCAGGAAAACGTGAGAATGCTGCAGCGCAGGCCGCTCCTAGCCCTCGGCCTTGAGCTGCCGGCTGATCAGCTGCAGCAGCGTCTGGCCTGCCGCCGATAGCGGGAGCCCCCGCTTCGAGACGACGCCCACCGTGCGGGTCACGCCCGGGTTGCGGATCGGCAGGGCCTTCAAGCCGGGATGCCCGGCCGCGTCGATGGCGAGACGCGGAACGACGGTCAGCGCGACACGCTCCACGACAAGGCTGACGGCCGTCGCCACGTGCTGCACCTCGAACCGCCATTGCATGAACTCGCGCCGGCTGCCGAGCGCTTCGTCGATGATCGCGCGATTCGCCGTCTGCGGCGCGATGCGCACCAGGGGAAGACCTTCGAATTCGCTCCAGTTGACGCTCGCTCGGCTGGCGAGCGGATGATCCGCCGGGCACAGCAGGACATAGGGCTCCTTGAGCAGCGGCTTGAATTCGAGATCCCACCGATTGGCGGAGACGACCGTGATGCCGAACTCGGCATCACGGTTCTGGACGAGGTCGGCGATCTCGCTGGCGGAATTGTCGTAGACACGGACCGTGACGTCGGGAAACGCCGAGGAGAGCTCCTTGAGGATCCGCGGCAGGTAGTACGTCGCGATCGTCGGCAGGCAGCCGATGGCCAGCCGTTCCTGCCGCTCCCGGCCCTGGCGACGCAGCAGATCGTAGGACACGGCGATGTCCTCGATCATGCGCTTGGCCTTCGGCAGCAGTTCCTGGCCTGCGGGGGTCAGTGCGACCTGGCGCGTGGTACGCGTCAGCAGCTTCACCCCGAGGTCGTCCTCGAGCTTGCGCATCCTGTGGCTCAGCGCCGTCTGCGAGAGATTCAGCTGGGACGCCGCGCGCTGGAAGCTCCCGCGCTCGGCAATGGCCAGAAAGGCTTCGAGCCCGAGGAAATCGATGCGCATGGCGGACTCCGTGAACGAACTTCATGAATTGAACAAAACAACCAATTTGTTTCAACCCGCCAATCCCCGCAGCATGGAAGCGGACGGACCTGCGCCGGTACGGCCTGCATTGCGAGGGTGAAGGATGACCGAAGGCGAACCGATCCACGATCTCGCCCATCTCGGCCACGTCGAGATGTTCACGCCGCGTCCCGAGGAGAGCCTTCGCTTCTTCGTCGACGTGATGGGCATGTCGGAAAGCGGTCGCGACGGCGCCAGCGTCTATCTGCGCGCGTGGGACGACTATGAGTTCCACACGCTGAAGTTGACGGAGCGTGACACCGCGGGCGTCGGCCACGTCGCGTTCCGCACCTGGAGTCGTCAGGCCCTGGATCGCCGTGTCGCCGTTCTGGAGGCGATGGGCGCCGGTCTGGGCTGGGTGGAGGGAGACCTCGGCCACGGACCGGCCTATCGCGCCCGCAACGCCGATGGTCATGCCTTCGAACTCTACTACGAGACGAACTGGTACCGGGCGCCCGAAGGCCAGCGGCCCGCCCTGAAGAACCAGGCCCAGCGCTATCCCGCGCGCGGCTGCAACGTGCGGCGGCTGGACCACCTGAACCTGCTCGTCGTCGACCCGAAGGAAACGCGCCTGTTTCTCGAGCAGGGCATGGGCATGCGGACGACCGAGCAGATCATCCTCGACAACGGCCTCGAGGCCGGCAACTGGATGACCTGCACCAACAAGACCTACGATATCGCCTTTACCCGCGATCACACGGGGGTACCCGGCCGGTTCCACCACGTCACCTACGCGGTGGACTCCCGCGAGGACATCCTGCGGGCGGCGGACATCTTCCTCGAGGCGGGCGTGTTCATCGAGACGGGCCCGCACAAGCACGCGGTGCAGCAGACCTTCTTCCTCTATGTCTACGAACCGGGCGGCAACCGCGTGGAAATCGCCAATGCCGGCGCGCGCCTGATGCTGGCGCCGGACTGGAAGCCGATCGTCTGGACCGAGACCGAGCGCAAGAAGGGTCAGGCCTGGGGCTTGCAGACCGTCGCGTCATTCCACACGCACGGAACGCCCCCGGTGAAGCCTGACCACTGAACCGAACGCAAGACCCAACCAGAACCAGCCCACCGGGAGGAAACCCATGATCGACCGCCGCACCCTTCTGGGCGCCGGAGCAGCGACCATCGCCGCAGGCCTTTCAGGCCCGGCACGGTCCCAGGCGTGGCCGACGAAGAACATCACGCTCGTCGTACCCTTCACGCCTGGAGGCTCGACCGACATTCTGGCCCGCTTGCTCGGGCAGAAACTGCAGGCGGCGCTCGGGCAGTCCGTCGTCGTCGAAAGCCGTCCCGGCGCGGGCGGCTCGATCGGCTCCGAAGCGGTGGCCAAGGCCACGCCGGACGGCCACACGCTGCTCATGGGCCACATCGGGACCCTGGCGGTGAACCCCTCGATCTACCCGAAGCTGAACTACGACCCGCTGAAGAGCTTCGCCCATGTGAGCATGATCGCACGCGTCCACAACGTACTCGTCGTCAACCCGGATGTGCCCGCGAGGACGACCCAGGAGTTGATCGCCTACATCAAGGCCAACCCCGGCAAGCTGAACTACGCCACCGGCGGCAACGGCAGTGCGGCCCATATCGCGACAGCGGCGCTTGCGGTCGCGGCGGGGCTCGACATCGTGCACGTCCCGTATCGCGGCACCGCTCCGGCCATGACCGACCTGCTCGGGGGCCGCGTACAGTTGATGTTCACCGGCGCGCCGGTGGTGCTCCCGCAGGCGCAGGCCGGAAAGCTCCGGGCGCTCGGCGTCTCCGGCCTGACCCGCCTTTCGGCGGCGCCGGACGTGCCGACCGTGGCGGAGGCTGGCCTCCCGGGCTTCGAAGCCTCGCAATGGTACGGCATCGTCGCCCCGGCGGGAACGCCGGACGCCGTCGTCGAGCGGCTGAATGCGGAGATCGTCAAGGCCATGGCGGACCCGGCCGTGATCGAGCGTCTTGCGCAGGAGGGCGCCGAGTCCTGGACGACGACACCGTCCGCCTTCAGGGACCACATCGTGTCCGAGACCGCCCGCTGGGCCGAGGTCGTCAGGAAGGCGGGGATTCGCGCCGAGTAGTGACCCGTCACGACGGGCAGGACGGCAGCCGGCAGGCTCTCTTGCGAGGGCTGCACGGGCCAGGTCGACGTCGGACGGACGCCGGCCTGGCCCGGTTCGGCAGGGTCAGCGCGCGGCCCAGAGCAGTCCGCGCTGCATCATCGTCTTCATCTCGGGAACGTCGAGTTCATAGGCCCGGTGGCCGAGCGAACAGTAGAAGACGCGCCCCTGCCCGTAGCGCTTCTTCCACACCACCGGCATGACGACGCCGTCGATCCACGGCGCGTGCTCGCCGGTGAACGTCGTCGTGGCCAGCACTTCGTTCGCCGGATCGACATGCAGGTAGTACTGCTCGGACCGGTAGTCGAAGTCGGCGATGCCCTGCATGATCGGGTCATCCGGCTTCGTCACGTTGACCCGGTAGTCGATGATGTTGCCGGGATGGGCGACCCACTGGCCGCCGCACATGAACTGGTAGTCGACCGCGTCGCGGAAGGCGTCGCACATGCCGCCGTGATGGCCACCCAGCCCGACGCCGGACGCGACGGCCGCGCACAGCGCAGCAGCTTCCGGCTTCTCGATCTTGGACATCGTGAAGATCGGCACGATCAGGGACAGGTCGTTGATGGCGGGGTCGAGGAAGCAGGCGGTGGACGTTTCCATCCGCACGTCGAAGCCTTCGGCCTTCAGCCAGCCGCGGACGATGGAGGCGCACAGGTCGGGGTCGTGGCCCGCCCAGCCGCCATAGACGATCATGGCCTTGCGCATGGGTGTGGCTCCTTTTCTCAGTCGAGTTCGCCGACAGCGAGGCCGGCGGGCATGATGGCAGGGCGTTCGACGCGGCTCGTGATCGCGACGCGGCGTCCCTCGTCGGACGAGGTCTGGAACGCCTCCATGACCTCGAGCGCATGGAAGGCGAGCGCGCCGCTGGCCCGGTGGGCGCGGCCCGAGACGATGGCGGCGGCCATGTCGGCAAGGCCCAGCGAGCGGTAGTTGCCGTCGGCATAGCCGTGGCTGAGGTCCACGGCTTCCCACTCGCCGCCGGGACGCGCAAGGCTGACCTCGCCGCCGAAGCGGTTGGGATCGGGCACCGTGATGCTTCCGGCCGAGCCGTAGATCTCGATCGGCGTATGGCGGTGCTTGGGGACGTCGAAGCTCATGGCGATCGAGACGATGGCGCCGCTCTCGAACTCGAGCGTGCCGGCGACATGCGTGTCCACCTCGACCGGGATGATCGCGCCGTTCATGGGCTGGGACGTGACGAGCCGCTCCTTGCGCAGCCGCGACGTGGACCCCATCACGCTGGCGACCGGGCCGAGAAGCTGGACGAGATCGGTGATGTAGTAGGGGCCCATGTCCAGCATCGGGCCGCCGCCGCGCAGGTAGTAGAAGCCCGGCGCGGGGTGCCAGCGCTCGTGGCCCGGGCACATGAAGAACGCGCTTCCGGCGATCGGCGTGCCGATGGCTCCTTCGTCGATCAGCCGGCGGACCGTCTGGTGGCCGCCGCCGAGGAATGTGTCCGGCGCGCAGCCGACCCGCAGCCCCTTCTCGGCCGCGAGGTCCATCACCTTCCGGGCCTCGCCGACATTCACGCCGAGCGGCTTCTCGGAATAGACGTGCTTTCCGGCCCGCAGCACCGCCATGCTGATGTCGGTGTGGGCGAGCGGCACGGTGAGGTTGAGCACGATCTCGACATCGTCGCGCTTCAGCAGGTCGTCCACGCGCATGCCCGGCACGCCGAACTCCTCGCCCTTCCGGCGAGCCGCGTCCGAGCGGATGTCGGCGACGCCGCGCAGTTCGAGATGGGGGAAACTCTTCGCGGCCGTCAGGTAGGCGGTGCTGATGACACCGCAGCCGATGACGCCGAAGCCGACTTTTCTCATGAATGGTTCTCCGGTGTGTCGCTCGTCAGCCCTTCACCGCGCCGGCCGTGAGGCCCGCCACGATGTGCTTCTGCGCGAAGAGGAAGAGGATGATGGTGGGCAGGATGGTCAGCGTGATGAACGCCAGGATCAGGTGCCATTCGGCCGAGTACTCGCCCTGGTAGACCATGATGCCGAGCGGCCAGGGATAGAGCGAGTCCGTGTTCAGCATCACCAGCGGAAGCAGGTAGGCGTTCCAGCTGTGCACGAAGGCGATGGTGCCCACCGTGGCGAGGATCGGCCGCGACAGCGGCAGCGTCACGTAGCGGAAGAAGTTCAGGTAGCTGCACCCGTCCACGAGCGCGGCCTCCAGCAGCTCTTCCGGCAGGTCCTTGAAGAAGCGCCGCAGCAGCAGGATGCTCATGGCGAGGCTGAACGCCACCTGCGGCAGCACCACCCCGAAATAGGTGTCGAGCAGCCCCAGGTCGCGCACCTTGATGAACAGGGGCAGGATGGCCGTCGACGCCGGGAACAGCAGTCCCATGGTGATGTAGGACATCAGCATGCGGCTGCCGAAGAAGGTGATGTGGGCGAAGACGAACGCCGCCATCGACGCCACGATCAGCGTCAGGATGACGCTGAAGATGGCGATGACCATGGAGTTGCCGAGCAACTGCCAGTAGCGCGGCGACCACAGTATGTCGCCGTAGTTGGACCATTCCCAGACCTGCGGCAACCCGAAGGGATTGGTGCGCAGTTCGCCCAAGGACTTGAACCCGCCGAGCGCGGTGGCGACCAGCGGCACGAGCACGAAGGCCGCGACGGCGGCCAGGAAGAGCCCCTTGTAGAGGGTCGTCAGGTCGGCCCTCGAGCCGGCCTCGGAGGTGCTATTCATCGCGCATCACCCAGCGCTTGTAGGTGAAGGCGAAGGTCGCGCAGATGACGAACAGGATCACGCCGATGGCGCTGCCGAAGCCCACGCGCATGCGCGTGACGCCGTGCGTGTACAGGAAGCTGACCATGGTCTGCGAGCTGTCTGCCGGTCCCCCGCGCGTCAGCGGCATCACGAGGTCGAAGAGCTGCAGCGAGCCGACGATGGCGAAGAACACCGAGAGGCGGATCGTCGGATAGAGCAGCGGAATGACGATGAAGCGCAGGACCTGGCCGCGCGACGCGCCGTCGATCCGGGCGGCCTCGACGAGGTTGCGGTCCATGCCCTGCAGGGCGGCGATGAAGAGCATCATGTGGAAGCCGAAATACTTCCACACGACGACGATGAGGATCGCCAGCATCGCCGTGTCGGGACTGGCCAGCAGGTGCGGCGCCTCCGCGCCGAACATGCGGTAGATCGAGGCCAGCAGGCCGTAGTCGCCGTCGTAGACGAAGCTGAAGATCAGGCCCGTGGCGATTTCGGCGAGGACATACGGCAGGAAGAACAGCATGCGCAGGGCCACCGCGCCGCGGAACCGCTCGGCGAGCACCAGCGCGAGGGCCAGGGCGAGCGGAAGCTGCACGAGCAGCGAGACGACGATGATGAGGCCGTTGTTGCGCAGCGCGAGGTGGAAGGCGCGCGTGTTGAACACCGCGATATAGTTGTTCCAGCCCACCCAGCGCGTCGGCGTGCCGAAGCCGTTCCAGTTGAAGC
>CAZJCW010000199.1:0-8222 GCA_964544365.1 uncultured Alsobacter sp. | reverse complement strand
TGATGACCTTGTCGAGGTCCAGATAGACGATCAGCAGGCCGCGCAGGATCTCCAGTCGCTTGTCGATCTGCCCGAGCCTGAACCGGGAGCGCCGCAGGAGGACCACGCGGCGGTGGTCCAGCCATTCCCGCAGCGCCTCGGTGAGGCCGAGCACGCGCGGCACCACGCCACCCGTCAGCACGTTCATGTTCATGGAGATGCGGCTCTCCAGCTCGGTGAGCTTGAAGAGCGATTCCATGAGGATGGCCGGGTCGACCGTGCGCGAGCGCGGTTCCAGCACGATGCGGACGTCCTCGGTCGACTCGTCCCGGATGTCCGCCAGGAGCGGCAGCTTCTTCTCGTTGATCAGTTCGGCCATCTTCTCGATGAGCCGGGACTTGGGAACGAGGTACGGGATCTCGGTCACCACGACGACCCACCCGCCGCGGCCCGTCTCCTCCTTCTCCCAGCGCGCCCGAACGCGGAACGAACCGCGCCCCGTGCGATAGGTCTCGGCGATCGACGCCCGCGGCTCGACGATCACGCCGCCGGTCGGGAAATCCGGACCGGGGACGAAGGTCAGAAGCTGGTCGGACGTCGCCTTCGGATGGCTGATCAGGTAGAGCGCGGCGTCGCACAGCTCGGCGGCGTTGTGCGGCGGGATCGACGTCGCCATGCCGACCGCGATGCCCTGCGAGCCGTTTGCCAGCAGGTTCGGGAAGGCCGCCGGGAGCACCAGGGGCTCCTCGTCCTCGCCGTTGTAGGTTTCGCGGAAGTCGACGGCGTCCTCGTCGAGCCCGTCGAGGAGCAGGCGGGCCACCTCGGTGAGGCGGGCCTCCGTGTAGCGGTAGGCGGCCGCGTTGTCGCCGTCGATGTTGCCGAAGTTGCCCTGGCCGTCCACCAGCGGGTAGCGCTGGGCGAAATCCTGCGCGAGGCGCACGAGGGCGTCATAGACGGCCTGGTCGCCGTGCGGATGATACTTGCCGATGACGTCGCCGACGATGCGGGCGCATTTCTTGTAGGCCTGCCCCGGATCGAGCCGCAGCAGCCGCATCGCGTGCAGGATGCGACGGTGCACGGGCTTGAGGCCGTCGCGCGCATCCGGCAGCGCGCGATGCATGATCGTCGAGAGGGCGTAGGCGAGGTAGCGCTCCTCGAGCGCGTCCTTCAGATCGATGTTCTCGACGCCGCCTCCCGACGGCGGCGGCGGATCAACCGGCTTGCCCAAGCGCTCGTTCCCTCTGACCGAACCCGGAAAGAGCGGAACGCTTAGCGAACATGGCGAGTCGCGGCAAGGCTCGCGGAGCCGGAACGGCCCGCCGTCCCCAGTTCAGGCGATCAGGTCCTCTGGCCGCGGACCAGCGTCGCGGGGCGCACGACGACCTCGATCGCGGCGATGGCCTTTTCCGGAGGCGCGCGCTCGGTGGCGCCGCTGCAGCCGGGATCGGTCTCGTGGACGGAATAGCGCACGCGCGGCGCCTCGCTGCGCCCCTTGGTCTGGATGGACTGGGACGGCTTGCAGTTGAGCATCAGCTTGGTGGAGCCCGTCACCGGCACGAGCATGACCTCGCCGTCCGGGCGCGACCAGATGCCGATCTCGACGCGGGTCGGCGGCGGCGGGTTGCCGGCGGCTCCCTCCGCGCGTCGACGGGCGACATCGAACACCGCCGTGCAGAAGCGTCCCTCCTCGCAGAGCAGGGAGTAGGTGGAGGCGAAGCGATCGCCCGTGCCCTGTGCGCGCACGACGATCTGAACGAGCGGCTTGGCCGCCGCGGCTGGCGGAGCGGACGGGGCCGGTGGCGTGGCGGGCGGTGTCTGCGCGCTTGTCGATGAAATCGCGCAAAACGAACCCAGGAACATCGTCGCGGCGACAGCTGCGCCACGGATGCTCGACGACGTGCCGTGTTGTCCGCTCATGACGGTCGTCCTTCCTCGCTGCGGGGCCTCGACGCCACGAATGCGACCAAGGCCGCCCGGACGTCGGGCATGGGGATGCCCCTCGGCTCGAGTACATGCCGGGAGAGGAAGTGGCCGGTCAAGGCAAAGCCCGCAGCAAGGTCAACAGGATCGGGCGCGGCCCGCCCCTGCCCTTCGACCAGGAAGGCCGGCAGCGGCAGGAGCCGGTCCTTCCAGGGCTCGCCGGCCGCCGCCGAAACGGCCCGGCCCGATTTCGGCGACACATAGGCGAGATCCTCGCGGCTGCCGGTGACGGCGCAGGACGCCAGGTCGAGCCCGACACCGAGTTCGGCGAGGATCGCGACCTCGAAGCGGATCAGGAGGGGAGCGGCGAGGTCGGGGGCGTCGAGCGCCTCCACGACCACGCTCAGGGCCTCGAACAGGCCGGGATTGGCCTCCCGCTCGGGCAGCAGGCGCACGAGGTGCCCGAGCATTCCGAGCGCGTAGAGGGCGGGCGGCGAGCCGATGAGCCGCGCGGCCCGCAGCTGAGTACCCTCGACGGCGAAGGCGCCGAGATGGTCCTCGAGCCGCGCGCGCCACGTCACGGATACGCCGTTGCCGGGCTGGAGGACCGCCTGCATCCGCGACGAGCGCCCGCCCCTGACGAGCCCGAGATGGCGACCGTGCTCACGCGTCATGAGCTCCAGCAGGACGTTGGCCTCGCCGTGGCGGCGAACGCCCATCACGATGCCGTGGTCTTGCCACTCCATGCGGCGGCTCCATCCCCGCCGGTCCGCGGCGGCCGCGGGGCGAGGCTCCAGGTCCTGCGGCGGTCAGTTCTTCGGAAACTCCAGCCCCATCTCGCGATAGCGCGCGGGATCGTCGATCCAGTTTTCGCGCACCTTGACGAACAGGAACAGGTGGACCTTGCAGTCCGCCGCCTCGGCGATCTCCTTGCGGGCCGACTCGCCGATCGCCTTGATGGTCTGGCCGCCATGGCCCAGCACGATGCGGCGCTGGCTTTCGCGGGTGACGAAGATCGTCTGCTCGACGCGCGCCGACCCGTCCTTCAGCGTCTTCCACTGGTCGGTCTCGACCGTCGACTGGTAGGGCAACTCGTCGTGCAGGCGCTCGTAGAGCTTCTCGCGGGTGATCTCGGCGGCGAGCGAGCGCAGCGGCGCGTCCGATACCTCGTCCTCCGGGAACAGCCACGGCCCCTCGGGCATCATGGCCGCGAGCCTGTCGCGCATCGAGGCGACGCCGTCCCCGGTCACGGCGGACACCATGAAGGTCTCGGCGAAGCCGTGGCGCCCGTTGATGTCGGCCGCCAGCCCGAGAAGCCGCGTCCTGTCGATGGTGTCGATCTTGTTGAGGATCAGCACCTTGCGCTGCTTCAGCTCGCCCAGCCGGGCGAGGATCGCCTCGACTTCCTCGTCCACGCCCTTGCGGGCATCGACCAGCAGGGCGACGACGTCGGCGTCCCCGGCGCCGCCCCAGGCCGACGTCACCATCGCCCGGTCCAGCCGTCGCTTCGGCGAAAAGATGCCCGGCGTGTCGACGAACACGATCTGCGCCCGCCCCGCCAGCGCGATGCCCCGCACCAGCGCGCGCGTCGTCTGCACCTTGCGCGAGACGATCGAGACCTTCGCCCCGACGAGGGCGTTGAGCAGCGTGGACTTGCCGGCGTTCGGCGCGCCGATCAGCGCGACGTAGCCGCAGCGGGTGCGCTCTTCGGCCGGATTGGGTTCCTCGCTCACGCGTCTTCCTTCCGTTCGCCGACGCCTTCCCGCTGCAGGAAGGCCTGTGCGGCCGCTTGTTCGGCCATTCGCTTCGAGCGCCCTTCGGCCTCGATGGGCTCGAAGCCCTGGACCACCGCCGCGATGCGGAACAGCGGCGCGTGGTCGGGCCCGCTGCGCGCAACCTCGTCGTAGCGCGGCGCCGGCAGTCCTCGGCCCATGGCCCATTCCTGCAGCGAGGACTTGGCGTCGCGCACCGACCGGCCGGGCTCGTCCATCTTGCCGCCGAAGGCACGCTCGACCACGTCCACCGCGGCGGGGAAGCCGGCGTCGAGATAGACGGCCGCAATCAGAGCCTCGCACACATCGGCCAGCAGCGCCTCCTTCTTCCGAAGGCCCGACTGCCGCTCGCCGGCGCCGAGGATGACATGCCGGCTGACCGACCAGCCGGCCGCGACCTCCGCGCACGTCTCGCGGCGCACCAGATGCGCCAGCCGCCGGGACAGCTCGCCTTCCGTCGCCTGCGGAAAGGCCCGGAACAGCATGTGGGCGACGGCGAGGCCCAGGACCCGGTCGCCCAGGAACTCGAAGCGCTGGTAGTGCGGGCCGTCCGGCGGCGAGCCGGACAGGGCGCTGACATGGGTCAGGGCGCGCTCGGCGAGACCGCGGTCCGAAAAGCGGTGGCCAATGGCCTCCTCGAGGTCGGAGATCCCCGGCTTGGCGCGCGCCATCAGGTGACCGGCTTGAACAGCCGCCCCCAGCGGACGGTCCAGGGCCATTCCCACACGCGCCACGCCGCACCTTCCTCCTCGATCGAGAAGAAGATCACTTCCGCCCGGCCGATGAAGTTCTCGAACGGCACGTAGCCGACGCCCTGCGAGGACATGTCGCGCGAGTCGAGCGAGTTGTCGCGGTTGTCGCCCATCATGAAGTAGTGGTTCGGCGGGACGACGTAGACGGGCGTGTTCCGGCCGAGCCGGTTGCCGAAGATGTCAAGTTCCTGGATCACGTAGCTGATCCCGTTCGGCAGCGTCTCGCGATAGAAGGTCGCCTGGTCGCGCAATCCGGCGCCGGCGGCGACGTCCTGCCGGCCCACGCGCTCCTTCTTCACCGGCTGCCCGTTGATGTTCAGGACGCCGTCGACCATCTGGATGCGATCGTTGGGAAGGCCGATCACGCGCTTGATGTAGTCGGTCGCGTTGTCGCGGGGCAGCTTGAACACGGCGATGTCGCCGCGCTGCGGCTCGGCCGCCCACACCCGGCCCGAGAACAGCGGCGGGCTGAACGGGATCGAGTAGCGCGAATAGCCGTAGGAATACTTCGACACGAACAGGTAGTCGCCGATCAGCAGCGTCGGGATCAGCGATCCGGACGGGATGTTGAAGGGCTGGAACAGGAAGGTGCGCACGACCGCGGCGATCAGCAGCGCCTGGACGATGACCTTGATGGTCTCGAGCGTGCCGCCTTCGTCCTTCGTCTTGTTTTCGCTGGCCACGCCGCTCGGCTCCGTCATGTCGTGATCCCCGGAAAGCCCGTTCGCGGCCGGCCGTCAGGCAGGGCGATATAGCCCCGTGGCCCATCCATGGCAACGCGCGTCACGTGCCCGCGGCCGCCGCCGGGCGCGCCTCGATCACGACGAAGGCCTGCGCCAGGGGGTACTCGTCGGTCAGCGTAACATGGATCACCGCGTCATGGCCGGGCGGCAGGAGCGTCGCCAGCCTGTCTCTGGCGCCGCCCGTGAGGGCCAGGGTGGGCGCGCCGGACGGCATGTTCACCACCCCGATGTCGCGCAGGAAGACACCCCGGCTGAAACCGGTGCCGAGCGCCTTGGCGCAGGCCTCCTTGGCGGCGAAGCGCTTGGCATAGGATGCGGCGCGCTGGGCACGGCGCTCCGACTTGCGCTGTTCCGTCTCGGTGAACACGCGATCGATGAACCGCCGGCCGAAGCGCTCCAGCGTCTTCTCGATCCGCCGGATATCGCACAGGTCGGAGCCGAGACCGACGATCACGGCGCGATCGAGGCGCGGCCCATGTCCATGGCGGCGCGCATGCGGCGGATCGTTTCGGCAAAGCCGACGAACACCGCCTCGCCGACCAGGAAATGGCCGATATTGAGCTCCCGCACCTGCGGCAGCGTCGAAATGTGCTGGGCCGTCGCATAGTCGAGCCCGTGGCCGGCATGAACCTCGAGGCCGAGCGACGCGCCGAAAGCGGCCGCCGCGCGCAGGCGCTCGAACTCGGCTTCCGCCCGCACGCCGTCACCGGCCTCGACGGCCTCGCACCATGTGCCGGTGTGCAGTTCGACGACGGGAGCCCGCAGCTTCGCCGCCATCTCGACGGGCGCCCGGTCGGCCTCGATGAAGAGCGAGACGCGGATTCCGGCATCCACCAGCCGGGCGATGATCGGCGCGAGGTGATTGTGGCCGCCGACGACATCGAGGCCGCCCTCCGTCGTGCGCTCCTCGCGCTTCTCGGGCACGAGGCAGACCGCGTGGGGCATGACCTCGAGGGCGATGGCGACCATCTCGTCCGTTGCGGCCATCTCGAAGTTGAGCGGCACGCCGATGGCGTCCTTCAGCGCGCGCATGTCGGCGTCGCGGATATGGCGGCGATCCTCGCGCAGATGGGCCGTGATGCCGTCCGCACCGGCCTCCACGGCCAGAAGCGCCGCGCGGATCGGATTGGGGCGCGAGCCCCCGCGGGCATTGCGGAGCGTCGCGACGTGGTCGACATTGATGCCGAGGCGCAGCTTTTCCGGGGCGGACATGGTCAACTCGCGAGGTTGCGGCTGCCGGGCTTGACCGGCGGAATGGCCGCCAGTTCGGGCGGAAGCTGGTCGGCGGGATAGGACGGAATGTCGATGCGGGCGAGGCTGACCAGCGGCACCCCGATGTCGGCCTTGCCGTTGGAGCGGTCGATCAGGCAGGCGGCGCCGACGATCGTGTCGGTGTGGTCGCGAATCGCGTCGAGGCACTCGCGGGAGGACAGGCCCGTCGTGACGATGTCCTCGACCATCAGGACGCGGGCGCCCGGCGCGATCTCGAAGCCGCGGCGCAGCCGGAAGCGGCCTTCCTCGCGCTCGACGAAGATCGCCTTGGCGCCGAGCTGGCGCGCGGTCTCGTAGCCGGGGACGATGCCGCCCACGGCCGGGGACACGACGACATCGATTTTCCCGAACGCCTCCAGAGCCTTGGCCGCCAGCGCCTTGCACAGGCGCTCGGTCCGGACCGGATCCTGGAAGATGAACATCTTCTGCAGGAACACCGGGCTGCGCAGGCCCGAGGACAGGATGAAATGGCCTTCCAGCAGGGCTCCGGCCGCCCGGAACTCCGCCAACACCTCGTCTTTGGTCATGTCTCAGGTCCGATCACGGCGATGCCGGAGGCATTGCAGATGAAGGAGGCGGAAGCAAGGGGGCCGGTGTCGCGGCGCGTCGACCGCCGCGTCCCGCCCCAGAAGACGCGCCGACAACGGACCGCGACGGGCCGGGACCGGCCGGACGACGGACGCGACCGGGACAAGACCGCCAGCCGGTCGTCTTGGGGGCCTAGCCGTTGACGCGGACCACGGAACTGACCACCGGGCGCTGCTTGAGCTGGCTGATGATGCCGTTGAGGTGCTTCAGGTTCCACACCTCGACGTCGATGGTCATCTCGCGGAAGTCGGTCGCGCCCTTGCCGGTCACGGTGATCGAATCGATGTTGCCGTCGTTGTCGCCGATCACCTGGGCGATCTGCGCCAGCGTGCCGGGCTCGTTGATGACGGTGAGGAACAGCTGCGCGGGGAACCGCTGCGGCTCGGACTCCTCGATGTCCCAGCGCACGTCCAGCCAGCGGTCGGGCTGGTCGTCGAAGGCCGTCAGGTCCGGCGACTGGATCGGGTAGATGGTGATCCCCTCCCCCGGCGTGAGGATGCCGACGATCCGGTCGCCCGGCACGGCGCCGCCGTTCGGCGCGAAGCGGACCGGGAGATCGCCGTTGAGGCCGCGGATGGGGATGGCGGGAAGCGGCCCCTCCTCCACGGCGGTGTCCAGCCCGGGCACCTTGAAGACGAGCCCGCCGGCCTTCTTCAGGCCGAACCAACCGGCCTCGCTGCGCTTCGCCTCGGGACCGGCGACGCGCTCCTCCTTGTAGTCGGGGTAGACGGCCTTCACGACGTCGCCGGAAAAGATCTCGCCCCGGCCGACCGCCGCCAGCACGTCGTCCAGCGAGGTGCGGGCGAGGCGCGGCAGCGCCGCCCTCAGCTTCTCGTCGGAATAGGCCTTCTTCCCGCGCTCGAAGGCGCGCTCGACGATCTGCCGCCCCAGTCCCGCATATTGCCGGCGCGTCGCGGCCCGCGTCGCGCGCCGGATGGCGGCCCGGGCCTTGCCGGTCACGACGATGGATTCCCAGGCCGCCGGCGGCACCTGCCCCGGCGCGCGGGCGATCTCGACCTCGTCGCCGTTGTGCAACTCCGACAGCAGCGGGACGATGCGGCCGTTGACCTTGCAGCCGACCGCGGTGTTGCCGACGTCCGTGTGCACGGCATAGGCGAAGTCGATCGGTGTCGCGCCGCGCGGCAGCGCGATCAGCTTGCCCTTCGGCGTGAAGCAGAACACCTGGTCGTGGAACA
>CAZJCW010000198.1:0-8237 GCA_964544365.1 uncultured Alsobacter sp. | reverse complement strand
GGCGGCGGCGGGTGGGAGGAGTTCTAGGCCCGCACGAGCCGCGACCCGGGGCTCCCTGTCCCGCCGTCGCTAGGTCGAGACGCTCTCGACGAGCATGTCGCGGAAACGCTGCGCCGCCGGGGAAAGCCGCGCCGTTCGCCGTTCCACGAGCCCGATCGTTCTGGTGACGGTGGGTGATCCGATCGCCTTTGTGACGATCAGCGGGTGCTGGCCCGGCGGCGTCGCCAGCTTCGGCAGAACGGAGATGCCGAGGCCACGCTCGACGAGCCCGAGCGACGTGGTCAGGTGGTTGACCTCGTACTGGAAGTTCAACCGGACGCCGGTCTTTCCGAGCGCGCTTTCCAGAATCATGCGGTTGCCGCTCGCCCGGCTGACGCCGATCAGCGGTTCACCCTCCAGGTCCTTCCACGCGATCGCATCGGCCCGGGCGATGGGGTGGTCGTTGCGGCAGGCGAGCACGTAGGGATCCTCGATCAGCGGCGTGAACACGAGGTCCGGATCGGAGCTGCCAGTCAGGTTGATGCCGAACTCGGCCTCCCCGCGTGACACGCTCTGCAAACCCTCGTTGGCCGACAGGTCGAGGATGCGGAAGCGGATCCGGGGGAAGCGTGCGTTGAACGCCTCGATGGCGCGCGGCAGGAAGTAGAAAGCGGCCGTCGGCACGCAGGCCAGCGTGATCTGCCCGGCCTGTGCCTCGGCTACACCGGTCATCTCCAGAAGCGACTCCTCGAACTCGTCGAGAAGCCGGCGCGCCAGCGGCGCCAGCGTTGCACCGACCGTCGTCGCTGCGACGCGTCTGGTCGTCCGCTCCAGGAGCGGGGCCCCGACCGCCGCCTCGAGCGACTGGATGCGCCGGGACAGCGCGGGCTGCGACATGTTCAGGGCGTCGGCGGCGCGATGGAAGCCTCCGAGGTCCAGCACCATCAGAAAGGCACGCAAGTCCTGAAGTTCAAAATTGATGCGCATTCGGCATCAATAACTAGAATCTTTGCATTTCTCAACCATTATCGATCAGAATATCACATCGACCGAGCTGATTGATGTCCCTTTGGGATGAGAGCTTGGTGGTGCGATCGATGGCGACATTGAAGATCCCGTGCGTCCTCATGCGTGGCGGCACATCTCGGGGCGCGTTCTTCCTGGCGAGGGACCTGCCGCAGGATCCGGTTCGGCGCGATGCCGTGCTCGTGGCCGCCATGGGCGCCGGGCATGCCCTCCAGGTCGATGGCATCGGCGGCGGAAACGCCCTGACGAGCAAGGTCGCCATCATCAGCCCGTCGTCCGTTCCGGGCGCCGATGTCGACTACCTGTTCGCCCAGGTGCGCGTGCTCGAGCGCAGCGTCGACACCTCCCCCAACTGCGGCAACATGCTGGCCGCCGTCGGTCCCTTCGCCATCGAGCAGGGCCTGGTGCCCGCCCAGGACGGGACGACCCGGGTGCGCGTCCACAATGTGAACACGCGCAAGATCATCGAGGCCCGCGTCCCGACCCCGGGCCGCGTCGTGTCCTATGAGGGCCAGACGGCGATCGACGGTGTTCCCGGCACGGCGGCCGCCATCCATCTCGCCTTCGTCGATGCGGCAGGTTCCCGCACGGGCGCGCTTCTGCCGACGGGAGCAGCCCGCGAGACGATCGACGGCGTCGACGTCACCTGCGTCGATGCAGCCATGCCGCTCGTGGTGATCGCGGCCGCGAGTCTCGGCAAGACCGCGGCCGAACCGCCTGAGCAGCTCGACGGCGATCCCGTCTTCATGGCTCGCCTCGAAGCGATCCGGCGCGAGGCCGGTCGCCGCATGGGGCTCGGCGACGTGAGCGGAAGGGTGATTCCCAAGCCGGTCATCGTCGGGGAGTCCCGCGACGGCGGCGCGTTCGCTGCCCGCTACTTCATGCCGGCGTCATGCCACAAGGCGCTCGCGGTCACCGGCGGGGTGGCCCTGGCCAGCGCCGCCATCACGCCGGGCACGGTGCTCGACGACCTGATCGCCCGGCCAGCGACGCCCTGCAACCTCGCCATCGAGCACCCCTCGGGCCGCCTGCTCCTGAACGTATCGCGCATCGCCGGATCGACCGCTCCCGTCGTCTCCGTCGTGCGTACGGCACGGCGGATCTTCGAGGGGATCCTGCATGTCGCCGATCCCGACAACGCCGTCGGCGCCGCCGTCGCGGCGGCCTGATCGACCCGTCCCGTCGCCCGGTGGCCGGGCACGCGGACGTCGTGACGCGAAGACCAAGCCGCAATAACCTGAACCGGAGGAAACCCATGTCCCTGCTGAGATCCGTCTTCCTTGGCGCAACCGTCGCGCTGTTCACCACGGCCGCGATGGCGCAGACCGCCTATCCCACGCGGCCGATCAAGCTCGTCGTCCCCTACGCCGCTGGCGGCGGCACGGACGCCATCGCGCGGCTTGTCGCACAGGGCGTGGGCGAGCGGCTCGGCCAGAGCATGGTCGTCGAGAACAACGGCGCGGCCGGCGGAAACGTCGCGACGCAGCAGGCGGCCGGGGCCGCACCGGACGGCTACACGGTCCTCATGGCCAACCAGGGTCCGATGGTCGTCAACCCGCACATGTTCAAGTCGGTGAAGATCGACCCGCTTTCGGCCTTCGACCCGGTGACGATGATCGCGTCCGCGGCGCTGGTGCTCGTCGTGCCCAAGAGTTCAAGCATCGGCTCCTTCGAGGAGTTCGTGAGCTTTGCCAAGGCCAATCCCGGAAAGCTGAGCTACGGCTCGGCCGGCAACGGCTCCGCCAGCCATCTCGGGGCGCTGCTGCTCGGGCAGGTGGCGAAGCTCAACATCGTTCACGTGCCCTATCGCGGCGCCGGCCCCGCCCTCAACGATCTGGTCGGCGGACAAACCGACTTCATGATCACGACCCTGCCGTCGGTGGCCGGTCTGATCGAAGGGGGACAGCTCAGGGCGCTGGCGGTGACGGGCAAGGCCCGGGTGGCCAGCCTGCCGTCCGTGCCGGCGGTGGCCGAGAAGGGCTACCCCGACTACGAGGCTTCCGCCTGGTACGGCTTCGCCGTCCCCAAGGGCACGCCGAAGGACATCGTGCAGAAGCTGCGCGAGGCGACCATCGGCGCCATCACCGGATCGGTGCTCAAGGAGCGGCTGGCCGCCGAAGGCGCGACCCCCGTCGGCAACACGGCGGAAGCTTTCGGGGACATGATGCGCCAGGAGTCGACCCGCTGGGCCTCGGTGATCAAGGAGTCAGGCTTCAAGCTTGACTGACCACGCATCGGCGGGTCCCGCCTGGGCCCCGCCGATCCCCCGTTGCCTCGATCGGTTGCCTCAGTCCGTCGCCTGGATCGCCGCTTTCTGGAACGCAGAGCGGCGCTCCTCGATGGGTGCGGCGCCGGTATTCGTCTTCGACGGTTGCGCGGCGACCGAGAACACGGCGAAGCCGCCCTTCTTGCGCGGCACGACGTAGTACTCCGCGTAGCGCAGTCCCGATGAATCGTCGCAGGACGAGAAGCCCCGGAACAGCACGTCGCTGTCGACGAGTTCCGCGGTCCGGCCCGAGGCGAACTTGCCGCCGCATTCCCTGGCGTCGGACGCGACGATGGCCGCCGCCACGTCGATGCCCTTCTGGTCCGCCCGCGGCGGGATGATGCGCACCTGCCCGGACGAGTCATTGGCGCGCCACGCGGCCGCGCCGACGCCGAGACCGGCTCCCTCACCCGGCTTCAGGACACGGGCACTGGGTATCTGGCTGGCGAGCAGGAAGTTGGTGGCGAGCGTCACGGCCTCGAGCTGGATGGCGTCGTCGTTCGCCTTCGGCAGAACGCCCGGCTGCGACAGCGGAGGGCTCGCGGGCACGGCGGGAGCGGCGGGACGCGCGACGATGTCGGTATTCTCGCGCACGCAGTCGACGAGCACGGGGAGCATCCTGGATGTGCTCGTCAGCGCGAAGGGGAAGCTCTTCTGCAGGATCCGCAACTCGACGCCGGGAGATTCCCTGAAGGCCTTGATCAGAGCCGAGTTGTCCGGCATGTCGACGATGATGAACTGGGTGTCGCGCACCTCGGCCGTCAGGCTGATCGCGCCTCGTCCCTGGAAGACGAGCTGGATCGGGATCGTGGATCCCTTGACCAGCTTCCAGTTCGGGCTCGAGAAGCCCATGAGCCACGACATGCCCCGCGTCACCGACACATGGATCGTGATGCCCGAGTTGTAGCGGGCCGACACGGCGCAATGGGAGAACTCGCGCGACTTGTCGTTCACGAAGGCCGAGCCGGTCCAGTTTCCGACGGCCAGCTTCTTTCCGCTGGGGGCTGCGTGCGCCGTCGACGCAAGGACGGCAAGGCTGACGGCTAACAACGCGCGCATGGTGGCTCCTTCTTGTCGAGGCAGGAATCCATGCTCCGCCGGGCGTGACAAGGCGACGCTTCCGGGATGGTAAGCGTTTCCCCGCGCGGGTGTGCTTGACGCCGGGGGTGCCGTTCATGTCCGGGTGAGCCTCGCGCCGCAGCGATGCAGGCCCACCGGCGCGGTCCGTGACGCCGTGCGATCGGTGCCGCTTCATCGCGGACGGGGCCCATCAAGCGCCTTGCGGACGCTGGACCGCCGCGTTACCGTCGGCCAAATCTTACGAATGTTAGAAATTAGGGAGCAAGCGCGGGGCGGACCGCCATGGGCGATCCGGCCAAGACCCGGGACGTCATCCCGGGCCCGCGAGCCGGGCCCGCATCGGCAGGAGGACAGGGCATGTTCATCAAAGACACCTGGTACGTCGCAGCCTGGCACCACGAGGTCACGCGCAAGATCCTGGCACGCACGATCCTCAACGTTCCGCTCGTCTTCTTCCGCCGGCAGGACGGTTCGGTCGCGGCGCTCGAGGACACCTGTCCCCACAAGTTCATGCCGCTGTCGGGCGGCTACGTGCAGGGCGACACCGTCGTCTGCGGCTATCACGGCATGACCTTCGACGGGTCCGGTCGATGCGTCCGGATTCCGGGCCAGGAGACGATCCCGCGCAACGCCCGAACGCGCAGCTTCCCGGTGGTGGAGCGGTATGGCTGGATCTGGATCTGGATGGGTGAAGCCGAGCGCGCCGACCCCGGCCTGATCATCGACATACCGCAGATGAGCGACGGCAAGTGGGCGCCGTCGCGCGGCGAGCGGATGTACTACAAGGGCGGGTACCAGTTGATGACGGACAACCTCATCGACCCGTCCCACGTGACCTATGTCCATGCCAAGACGTTGAGCAACTCCACGGAGGCGGAACTGCCCATCGTCACCTCGGTGCACGAGGACCACGTGGCCGTCACGCGCGTCGTGCGCGACGGTCCGCCGGCTCCGTTCTTCCAGAGCTTCGGCCAATACACAGGCAACGTTCACCGCTGGCAGGTCTACCGCGTCTCTCCGCCTTCGCTGTGCATCATCGACACGGGAACGGCGCCGGTGGAGAGCGTGGATCCGGACGACATCGACCTCGCGGCGGATTCGCTGACCCGTTCGGTGAGCCTGCGCAACGGCGATTCCAGCAAGCTCCTCTGCATCCGCGGCATCGACTTCCTGACGCCGGAGACGGACAAGACGACGCATTACTTCTGGTTCCTGCTGCGCAACTTCGCGCTCGACGACCGGTCCTGCGAGCGCAACGTCACCGAGCAGGCGACCACCGCGTTCAACGAGGATCTCGTCGTGGTCGAGGCCGTGCAGCGCCGGATCGACCTGGGTCAGCTTCCGCCGCAGGTCATCCTCAAGGCGGACGCGGGATCCGTGCAGGTTCAGCGCCTGTTCGAGCGCAAGCTCGCGGCCGAGCAGCAGCGGGCGACCGCCAAGCCGGCGGCGGAGTGATCGCTCCACCGCCCAATCCCGGACCGGGATGCCGATGAACGGATCACCCGATGTGCGCCTGAGATTGCGCGTCCACGCCATGGCGCTCGAGGCCGACGGGGTCGTGAGCATCGACCTGCGCGACCCGCACCGTGAGCCGTTGCCCGCGTGGCTGGCCGGTGCCCATCTCGATCTGCATCTGCCGAACGGCCTGACGCGCAGCTATTCGCTGGTCAATGTCGGCGAGCGCGACCGGTACGTCGTGGCCGTCGGCCTCGATCGCCAAAGTCGCGGCGGCTCGCGCTTCGTGCATGAGCGTCTTCGGGTCGGTGACGCGCTCGAGACGTCGGCGCCGCGCAACGCCTTCGCCCTTGTCGACGACGCCGCCCCGGTCGTCCTGATCGCGGGCGGGATCGGCATCACGCCCCTCTTCGCGATGGCGCAGGAGTGCGCGGCACGAGGACGACCCTACACATTGCACTACGCCGCCCGGACCGAAGCGGCGGCACCCTTCCTCGACGCCCTGTCCCGGCTGCCGGGCGAGCTTCATGTCCATTTCGACGGCGGTGACCCGGCGCGCTTCCTCGATATCGGGGCCGTGGTCGCGGCCGCTCCACCCGGCGCCCGCTTCTATGCGTGCGGGCCTCCGGGACAACTGGACGCCTTCGCGCTGGCGACACGTCACCTCGAAGCCGGCCGCGCGGTCGTGGAACGGTTTCGCGCCGACGTCCCGGGGGCGTCCGAAGCGGGGGCCTTCCTGGTGGATCTGGCGCGTGACGGCCGGCAGTTCCCGGTGCCGCCCGACCGAAGCATTCTCGACGTGTTGCTCGATGCCGGTCTCGACGTGCCGTTCTCCTGTCAGGAGGGCGTGTGCGGGCAATGCGTGACGCGCGTTCTCTCGGGTGAGCCGGACCATCGCGACAGCTTTCTGACCCCGGCCGAGACGGCGTCGAATGCCCTGATGACCATTTGCGTGTCGCGCTGCCGGGGGGCTCGTCTTCTCCTCGACATCTGAGGACGCGGCCGCCACGGCCGCGTGGCGTGTCAGAAATCGCAGTCCGCACCCGGTCCCCTCGGCGGCCGCCGGCCGTCAAGGCTGACGATTGCGCCATAGTAGCTGCTGGCCGAAGCGGTGGGCGCGGTGCGCTGTTCGATGGTCAGCGCGAAGGGTGCACGACCGGCTGCCGCCGCCTCATAGACCCGCTGGCCTTCGCCGACGCCGATCTTCTCGCATGACACCTGCGTGAGCGTGACGCCGCGCTGGCGCATGGCGGCCGGGATGTCGAAGGGGATCAGGGCTCCCGGCTTTGTCCAGCTCACGACGACGGTCTCCGGTTGCCCGCGACCGTTCACGCTGACGGGGAGGCCTCCGAACGTTCCCGAAGCAAGCGATCGTGGCGCAGCCTTCGCCCCCCACCGCACGCCCGTCGCAGCCTGTCGGGTGGCCTCGAGGGACGGCCGCGCTCCCGGCTGCTCGGGGATAACGGACAGCAGCAGATCCGCGATGGAATCGTTCGACGCCTGGCCGTCGGCGACCACGGGCGCAGCGGACTTGGGCAGCGCCGTCCCTGCGCCTGTTGCCGTTGACCCCGACGCCACGGGCGCTGCGTTCGTTCCCGTGTTCGCCGCCGGGGCATTGGCGGATGCGGGGGTCGCCAGCGCCAATGCGCGGCCGTTCCATTCGAGGGTCCCGCCGCACAGACCGTTCGGCGCAGTGCCCGGGCCGCACGCGGTCCCCCGGCGCGCGACCTGGACCCTCGCCGGTTCACCGGCGAGGACGCGGTAGGCTGCAAGCGTCTCGAGATAGACGCGGCGGGCGGCATTCGACGCGTCCGTCACATAGATCGCGACGCGCGCCTGCCCGTTCCGGCGGAACATGTCAGGGCGCCCGGCGCACGCATAGTCGCCCTCGGAAAGCAGAAAGTCCGTCCGTCCGTCGCCGGTGAAATCCTGCGCGATGATGAAGCGTCCGCCGGACGGTCGACCGCCGACCGCGCCGCAACGCTGGTCGAGCTGCTGGACATGGTCCAGCACGGCTGCAGGCAAGGACGCGCCCTGCTGCGCTTCGGCGTGCGTGGAGACGCCAGCGAGAAGCAGGCAACACCCTATCGCCGCAGTGAGCCGCGGCCTCGGATGGGGCAGATCGACGCCGGTTTTCGGCAAGGGCCTGAAGGCGACCCCGGACATTGCCACCTCCACGCTTGCCGGCCTGCGGCAGCATAGAGCCGCGCGACGTGACGATGCCCTGAATGCGGGCCTTTGGCAAAGATGGAGGGTGGTACAGCTGCCCCGGCTCGAACGGGGGACCCCCAGATCCACAATCTGGTGCTCTAACCAACTGAGCTACAGCTGCACGTCCGGTAAGGCACGAACCGTGCGTGCGGGTGTTTAGGCCGAACCAACCGGGTTTTCAAGCCTGATGTGGCGGGTCCGGCGGCGTGCCGGACCCGGA
>CAZJCW010000197.1:0-8249 GCA_964544365.1 uncultured Alsobacter sp. | reverse complement strand
CTCGCCGTCGGTGACGACCATCGCGATGCGGCTTCCCTCGGGCAGCCGTGTCGACACGCTGTGCGGGCAGCCGGCACAGAAATAGGCCTCGCGCACGGCCTCGACGGGCGCCGGGCGGTTTTTCTCCCGGGCCTCGATCCCGGCCCGGCGCGCGGCGAGCGGCGCGTCGCCTTCGCCGAGAACCGCGAGCAGGGCGCGGGCCACGGCGAGCGGGCCGATCTCGCCCCAGGCGGGCAGCAGCGGCCGGCCCTGGAGGTCCTCCTTGCCGACGACGCGAGGGCGGTCGTCGGCGGGACGGTTGAACAGCAGGGACTTGACCTGGTCCTCGACGACGCCGCGTTTCTCCTCGACGACGAGCACCGTCTCGAGGCCGCGCACGAAGGCGTCGAGCCCGTCGGGCTCGAGCGGCCAGACAAGCCCGACCTTGTAGACCCGCAGGCCGAGCGCCCGTGCGCGCGCCTCGTCGATGCCCAGCAGCGCCAGCGCGCCGAGCAGGTCGAGCCAGGCCTTGCCGGACGCCATCACGCCGACGCGCGCCGGGCCGTCGCCCATGACGATCCGGTCGATGCCGTTGGCGCGGGCGAAGGCCTTCACCGCGCGCAGCTTGTGCTCGATCCGCCGCTCCATGGCGTGCGGGCCGTCCGGCCAGCGGATGCCGAGGCCCCCCGGCACCGCCTCGATCTCCGGCAACACGATGCCCGGGCGCAGCGGATCGACGTCGACGCTCGCCGTGCTCTCGACGATGTCCGTCTGGCACTTGAAGCCGACCCAGGCGCCGGAGAACCGGCTCATGGCCCAGCCCAGCAGGCCGTAGTCGAGGAACTCGCCGACGCCGCCGGGGCTGAGCAGGGGCACCATCGCGGATACGAGGTTGTGCTCGCTCTGGTGCGGCAGCGTCGAGGAGACCGCGCCGTGGTCGTCGCCGACCAGCAGGAGGACACCGCCGTTGGGATCGGTGCCGCAGGCCTGCGCGTGGCGGATGGCGTCCATCGAGCGATCGACGCCCGGGCCCTTGCCGTACCACATCGCGAACACGCCGTCGTAGCGCGCGCCGGGGTGGAGGCCGAGCTGCTGCGAGCCCCACACGGCGGTGGCGGCGAGATCCTCGTTGACGCCCGGCCGCACCACGATGTGATGGGCGTCCAGCAGCGGGCGCACCGCCTCGAACTCGCGGTCGATGCGCGCCAGCGGGGAGCCGCGATAGCCGGAGACGAAGCCGGCGGTGTTCAACCCGCCCGCCACGTCGCGCTCGCGCTGCATCAGCGTCAGGCGGACCAGCGCCTGGTTGCCGGAGAGAAGAACCCGCCCCTGCCGCCGGGTGAACCGGTCCTGCAGCGTTTCGGCACTGTCGGGCGGCGGTCGCGTCATGAAGGTCCCGGCACGGCGCTGTCCGGACCATCCGGCGCGCCCCGAGAGACTAAGCGCAAGCCCCTGGGCACGAAACAGCAATCTGGCCGGGCCGGGCGCGGCCTTGGCGCGCGCGGCGCGCGGATCGGGCCTTCGCGGGAGAAGGGCGGTCGTTCGCCGAGGGCCCTCACGCCCGGACCGCGGATCGACTAGATTCGCGTCCCGTGACGGCTTGCGCCGGCAAGGCGCGCTCGTGGCGGCGGACGGCATCGGGAAGGGCGAGTGAATGGTCG
This sequence comes from uncultured Alsobacter sp., assembly GCA_964544365.1. Lineage (GTDB taxonomy): Bacteria > Pseudomonadota > Alphaproteobacteria > Rhizobiales > Beijerinckiaceae > Alsobacter. Next base: position 6,609 of record CAZJCW010000197.1, on the reverse strand, counting down.
ACGGAGGCGGGGACGGCGGGGAGCGCGACACGCTGGCGGCGATGGCCGACAGGATCGACACGCTGGAGGTGAAGATCGCCTACCAGGACGAGATCATCGAGGATCTCAACACGGCCATCGTCGCGCAATGGAGCAAGCTGGACCACCTCCAGCGCCTCGTGGAGAGCCTTCAGGACCGCCTGAAGGATCTCCAGGACCGCACGCCGGGAGAGCCGCAGGACGAACCCCCGCCACCGCACTACTGAGGCGTTCGACGGTACGCCTCGCGTCAGGCGCATGCCGGAAAGCCAGGACGACCTTCGGCTGGCGATCCCCGTGTTCGGACAGCGCCGCCGCGAGAGGCCGACCTTTCGTCAGGCGGCGTCGCTGCGGAACGCCGTCGGGGTGCGACCCGTCCAGCGGCGGAAGGCGCGGGTAAAGTGGGCCGTGTCGGAATAGCCGAGGGCCATGGCGACCTCGGTGACCCTGGCGCCCTGTCGAAGGCGATCGGTCGCAAGATCCCTCCGCAGGCCGTCGACCAGTGCCTCGAACGTCGCGCCGCGGTCGTCGAGCCGCCGCTGGAGGGTGCGCGGCGAGACCCCGAGGACGCGGGCGCAAGCGTTCAGGTTCACCGGCGCGTGCGGGAGCCGTGCCGTGACCACCGCCCGGACGGCCTGCAGCAAGGCCTCGTCCCGCAGCTGGAAGGACATCAGCTCGCGTCTCGGATCCGCCGGGACCGGCTCGGTCCGCTTCGGGGCAAGCACGATGCGTCGGCGCAGCGCCCCGACGTCGAAGACAATGCGGCTTTCGTCGCCCTCGCCGAACACCACCGGTGCCCTGAAATGCTCCTCGTAGTCGGCGAGCCGCCCGCGGCAGGCGTGCGGGAAGACGACGCGCAGGGGCGACCAGTCCGACCCCAGAAGCTGCCGCATGAATTGCAGATGGAAGGAGGCTGCGCCCTCGCACAGAATGCGGGATGCCCCGACCGGCTCGCCCTCGAAGCGATGCGCCCACACGGCCTCGCCCGCGTCGACCCGCAGCGCGATCCGCAGATGCGTCTGCATGGCCGGCATCTGCGTGGCGTGAGCGCGAAGACACTGCTCGATCGACTGGCCCGACATGAGGGCGAGGCCGGCCGGGCCAAGGCGGCTCGGCTCGGCCTCCGCGCCGAGCGACAGTCCGACATGAGCCTGGCCCAGGGCGCGGGCGGCGGCGTCGAGCACCGCCGAGACCTGGGCGCGGTGAACGATGGCGGCGGTGCTTGCGAGCCCGGGCTCCATGCCGCCCGCGCGAAACACCGCGTCGGCACGGATCCCCGCCTGCCCGAGATGGTCGGGCAGCATGTGGAGAACGGCGGCACGGACGGCCGGAGCGGACATCGCGGGGGTCTGTCGCGGCGATGCCGGTCTGGCACCGCCGGATACATTAGGCATGCGACGTCGGAGCGGCAATCGTGTCCGCCGGAGCGGCGCCCCGGTCAGTTGTGCTGGCCAAAGAACGCATCGTCGTTCGGGAAGACGGGCCCCGGCGCGTGGCGGCCGAGATAGGCCCTGAACGTTGCCTCGAAGAAGGCGGACGGAACCATCTCCCGGGCGAGGACGTCGACCCGCCGCTGGAGGGCTGCGACGACGTCCGGATGGTCGCCGGCGACGTTTCTGGTCTCGCCGGGGTCGCGCGCGATATCGAACAACTCCACCTTGGCCGGCAGGGTCGTCCGCCACACCAGCTTCCAGTTGCCATCGCGGACCGAGGCGCGGAACATTTCGACGTTGTAGACGATCTCGCTGCGCGGTGATCGTGCTCCCTCGCTGATCGTCTTCCACACGTCGGTGCCATCGAGGGGCTTGGTGCCGGTCAGGCTCGCGCCCGCCCGGCCGGCGAGCGTCGGAAGCATGTCGACGACGTGGACCGGCTCCGTCACCTTCTGCGGCTTGATGCGGCCGGGCCAGTTGGCCAGCGCGACGGCACGGGTACCGCCCTCGTAGAGCGAGCCCTTGCCATCGCGGAACGGTCCGTTGCTGGCCGGGAGCGGCCCCTTGGTCTCGATCTGGCCGGCGAAGGTCGCGGACCTCACGCCGCCATTGTCGCTGTGGAACACGACGAGGGTGTCGTCGCGCATCCCCTTGCGCCTGAGCGCGTCGAGGACGGCGGCGATCTGGTCGTCCATGGCGCTGATCATGGCGGCGTAGGCGCGTCGATTGGGATCGGTGATCGACGCATAGCGGTCGAGATAGGCCTGCGGCGCCTGAAGCGGCGTGTGCGGCGCCGTGAAGGCGAGGTACATGAACATCGGACGGGCGGGATCGTGACCCTCGACGTAGCGCACGGCGTCCCGGCCGAGGAGCTCGGTCACATAGCCCTCTTCCTCAAGCAGCGTGTCGTTGCGGTACCAGTCCGTGACGCCGTGGACCTTGTGCGTGAAGTAGTCGATTTCGCCGATCAGGGCGCCGTACTGGTAGTCGAAGCCGCGCTGGCGCGGCCACAGCTTGCGGTCGGCGTGGCCGAGGTGCCACTTCCCGATGATGGCCGTGTCGTAGCCCGCCTCCTTGAGGACCTGCGGCAGCAGCTTCTCGTCCAGCGGGATCCCGAACGTCTGTTCGGGCAGGATGACGAAGCTCTGAAGTCCGTAGCGCATCGGGTAGCGGCCGGTCATGAGGGCGGCGCGGGTCGGCGTGCACATCGGCTGGACGTAGAACTGGTCGAGCCTCGCGCCTTCGTGGGCGAGTTGGTCCAGCGTCGGCGTCCTGATCTCGGCGCCCTGGAACCCCGTGTCGGCCCAGCCAAGGTCGTCTGCCACGATGTAGAGGATGTGCGGCTTCTGCTGCGTCTGCGCGGCCGCGGGCTGCGCGGCAGCCAGGGCACAGGCGACCATGAGGCTTCCGGCGATGGACTTCAGATGCTTCATGAGGGGACATTCTCCATGGGGGATCGCGGGTGCCGGACGTGACGCCGGGATCGGAGGCGCGACGTCATGCCGGGCAGCGGCCCATGCTGCCCGCGCCGCACGACGGTACGCGCCGCCTCGGTGACGGACGTCGCCCAGGCGTCGGGACGCCCGGCAACGAGAGCGAGCCTTGGCGGGTTCGACTGGGCATGACCTCTCGCGTGACCAGCCAGAGCTGGACGTCGCTAGCATGATTCTAGCGGCGACGGGGCGCCGGCGATTGCCATTTCACGCCACCGGCCCGCGGACCGCTCGCCGCCATTCGACGGTTCTTTTCCGGACGGCGGGTCGGGTCGCTGCCGTCTTGGGTTCGCCTCGACGCATCCCGTGCCGAGCGGCGCGATCGGGATCCCGCGACGCTCAGGGTCAAGTGCCAGCGCCTCGATCCGACGCGGGATCGATCAGGATCATCTTGCGCAACAGGTGTCTGGTGAAGCCGGAATGTCAGGACCAACGATGCCTTGGCCGGTCCCTGGTGGAGCTGAGGGGATTCGAACCCCTGACCTCTGCAGTGCGATTGCAGCGCTCTCCCAACTGAGCTACAGCCCCTTTCCGGGTGCGCGCCTTTTAGGGCGGGCGGCGGCGACGTGTCAATTGAGAAAGTCGCGCCGGCGCCGGAAGCGGACCCGCCGCAGCCCGCCGCCGTCGCGGCGCAAGGGGCGCCCCGCGCCGAAAGCCTTGAAGGGTGGGCTTGTCCCCCCGCGGCGGCCCGGCTAAACCAAGGCCGCCCGGTCCTGCGGAGTTCGCCATGCGTGCCATCCTAGACGTCGTCCTGCTGGCCCTCGACATCTATGTCTGGGTGATCATCGCTTCGGCCGTCCTGAGCTGGCTCATCGCGTTCAACGTCATCAACATGCGCAACGACTTCGTGCGCATGATCTACAACGGCGTCTACCAGCTCACGGAGCCGGTGCTCGCGCCGATCCGGCGGCGGCTGCCCAACATGGGCGGCCTCGACATCTCGCCCATAGCGCTGCTTCTGCTGATCTTCCTGATCCAGCGCGTCATCGGCTACTACATCTATCCCTACGTGTTCTGATGGCGTTCGATGACCAGCCCTGGCGGGCGATGCCGCACGGCCTCGACCTCGCCGTGCGCCTGACGCCGCGCGGCGGTCGCGATGCGATCGAGGGCGTCGAGACGCTGTCGGACGGCCGGCGCGTGCTGAAGGCGCGCGTGCGCGCCGTCCCGGAAGCCGGAAAGGCGAATGCCGCGCTGGCGCGCCTCGTCGCGGCCGCGTGCGGCGTCGCGGCGACGCAGGTGTCGCTGTCCTCGGGCGCGACCGCGCGGATCAAGTCGTTGCAGATCGAGGGCGATTCCGCGGCGCTGGCCGCCGCGCTCGCCCGCACGCTGGGCGCCTGAGCCTCGCCCGGCTTCAACCGCGGAGGATGCCATGGCCGCAACCCTGATCGACGGCAAGGCCGTCGCGGCCGGCCTGCGCCAGCGCATCGCTGCCGAAGTCGCCAGGCTCGCCGGGTCGGGCGTCGTCCCCGGGCTGGCGGTCGTGCTGGTCGGAGAGGATCCCGCCAGCCAGGTCTATGTCCGCTCGAAGGCGAAGCAGACGGTCGAGGCCGGGATGCGCTCGTTCGAGCACCGGCTCGATGCCGCGACGCCCGAGGCCGAGCTGCTGGCGCTCGTGCGCCGGCTCAACGAGGATCCCGCCGTCGACGGCATCCTCGTGCAGCTTCCGCTGCCCGCGCATATCGACGCCGACCGCGTGATCGAGGCCATCGACCCCGCCAAGGACGTCGACGGCTTCCACCCGGTGAATGCCGGCCGCCTCGCGACCGGGACGGGCGGGCTCGTTCCCTGCACGCCGCTCGGCAGCCTGATGCTGCTGAAGACCGTGCGGCCCGACCTCGCCGGTCTCGAGGCGGTCGTCGTCGGGCGCTCCAACATCGTCGGCAAGCCCATGGCGCAGCTTCTCATCGGCGAGAGCTGCACGGTGACCGTCGCCCATTCGCGGACCCGCGACCTGCCGGCTGTGGCCCGGCGGGCGGACATCCTCGTCGCCGCCGTGGGGCGGCCGCGGATGGTCAAGGCCGACTGGATCAAGCCCGGCGCCATCGTCATTGACGTCGGCATCAACCGGATCGACGCCCCCGATCTCGGCCCCGGGAAGACCCGGCTCGTCGGCGACGTGGACACCGACGCCGCGATGGACGTCGCCGGCGCGATCACCCCCGTGCCGGGCGGCGTCGGGCCGATGACGATCGCCTGCCTGCTCGCCAACACCCTGACCGCGGCCTGCGCGCGGCGTGGGCTCCCGGCGCCGCGGTTGTAGCCCCGCCGGGCTCAGCCGAAGGTCGACCCGCCGCCGTCTTGCTGCAGCGCACCCTGCCGGTCCATGCTCCGGCGTGCCGAGGCCCCAGGCCGGGTCGGCGTCCGAGGAGTTGTTCATGACCATCGCCAGCAAGACGAACCCCGGTCGCTTCTTCGAGGATTTCCAGCTGGGCGAGGTGATCGCCCACGCGACGCCGCGCACCGTCACCGTCGGCGACGTCGCGCTCTACACCGCCCTCTACGGGCCGCGCTTTGCCGTGCAGTCGTCGGACGCCTTCGCCCAGGCGCTCGGCTACCCGCGTGCGCCGGTCGACGACCTGCTCGTCTTCCATGTCGTGTTCGGCAAGACCGTGCCGGACATCTCGCTGAATGCGGTCGCCAATCTCGGCTATGCCGGGGCGCGCTTCCTGGCTCCGGTCTATCCCGGCGACACGCTGCGCTCCGTCTCGCAGGTCATCGGCCTGAAGGAAAACTCGAACCGCCAGACCGGCGTCGTCTATGTGCGCTCCACCGGCTTCAACCAGCACGGCGTCGAGGTGCTGGACTATGTCCGCTGGGTGATGGTGCGCAAGCGCGACGCGCAGGCGGTCATCGCCGAGGAGCATGTGCCGACGCTGCCCCGCGTCGTCGCCCCGGATGCGCTGGGCGATGCGTGTCCGGCGCTCGATGCGACGGCCTGGGACGAGAACCTCTCGGGCAGTCCGTTCCGCTGGGGCGACTACGAGGTCGGCGAATGCATCGACCATGTCGATGGCATGACGGTCGAGGAGGCCGAGCACCAGATCGCGACGCGCCTCTACCAGAACACGGCGAAAGCGCATTTCGACCAGCTGTCGCAGAGCCAGAGCCGCTTCGGCCGGCGGCTGATCTACGGCGGCCACGTCATCTCGCTGGCCCGCGCGCTCTCCTTCAACGGGCTCGCGAACGCCTTCCACGTGGCGGCAATCAACGGCGGGCGCCATGTGGCGCCGCTCTTCGCCGGCGGCACCGTGCACGCGTGGAGCGAGATCCTCGACAAGCAATCGCTCGACGGGCGGGATGACGTCGGCGCGCTGCGCGTCCGCCTCGTGGCGACGAAGGACCAGCCCTGCGCGGGCTTTCCCCTGAAGACCGGCGAGGAGTACGATCCCTCGGTGATCCTCGACCTCGACCTGTGGGTCCTGCTCCCGGTCTGACCGGGCAGCGTCTCCGGCAGGGTCCGAACCGGAGACGACCATGCGCCTTCCGCCGGACACCGTTCTTCTCGTCGTCGACATGCAACTGGCCATCGACGACCCCTGCTGGGGGCCGCGCAACAACCCCGACGCCGGGGAGGCCGTGGCGGCGCTCCTCGCCGCGTGGCGCGAGGCCGCGATGCCGGTCATCCATGTCCGCCACGATTCCGTCGAGCCGCGCTCGCCCTA
>CAZJCW010000196.1:0-8297 GCA_964544365.1 uncultured Alsobacter sp. | reverse complement strand
CGCCGGACGACGGTGCGCGAGGCGCACGAGCCGCTCGTGGCCGAGGAAAGCGACAAGCTGCTCGACCAGGACCAGATCGTCGCCGAGGCCATCCGGCAGGTGGAGGACAACGGCATCGTCTTCCTCGATGAGATCGACAAGATCTGCGCGCGCGAGGGCCGGGGCGTCGCCGACGTGTCGCGCGAGGGCGTCCAGCGCGACCTGCTTCCCCTCATCGAGGGAACGACGGTGTCGACGAAGCACGGGCCGGTGAAGACGGACCACATCCTGTTCATCGCGTCCGGCGCCTTCCACGTGTCCAAGCCCTCCGACCTGCTGCCCGAGCTGCAGGGCCGCCTGCCGATCCGCGTCGAGCTGTCGTCGCTCGACGAGAACGATTTCCGCCGCATCCTCACCGACACGGAAGCGAGCCTCGTGAAGCAGTACGTCGCGCTGATGGGCACCGAAGGCCTGACGCTCGTCTTCGCCGACGACGCCATCGACGCCATTGCCCGCATCGCTGTGCAGGTGAACGGCTCGGTCGAGAATATCGGCGCCCGCCGGCTGCAGACCGTGATGGAACGCATCCTCGACGATATTTCGTTCACCGCGGCGGACCGGACGGGGGAAACCGTCACCATCGACGCGGGATATGTGGAGACGGCGGTGGGCGATCTCGCCCGCAACGCCGATCTCAGCCGCTTCGTCCTGTAGGCGCGGTGGAGACGCAGGCGCTCGGACGCAAGACCGCGGTCGTCAGCGCCGCGGCCGGCGTCTCGCGCATCCTCGGCTTTGCCCGCGACGTGCTGCTGGCCGGCCTGCTCGGCTCCGGGCCCGCCGCCGACGCGTTCGTCGTCGCCTTCCGCATCCCCTCCCTCGTGCGCCGCGTCCTCGGCGAAGGCGCTCTCAACGCCGGCGTCGTCCCGGTCCTGGCGCGCATCCGGCACGAGGAGGGACCGGAGGCGCAACGCGCGGCGGCGGGGGAACTCCTGTCCGTCGCGGCGCTGGCGCTGGTCCTCCTGGTGGCGGTGGCGCAGGTCTTCGCACCGTGGCTGGTCCTGGGCCTGGCCGGCGGGTTCGCGCAGGACGCGGCGCAGCTCGATCTGGCGAGCCACTACACCCGGCTCATGCTGCCGATGCTGGCGACCACCGTGCTGGCCGGGGTGGCCGCCGCGATCCTGAACGCCGGCGGCAGGATCCTCGTCGCGGCCCTGGCGCCGCTGGCCGTCAACCTCGTCCTCGTGGCGGCGCTCGCCGTCCTGGCGTTCGACGGCCGCCTGCAACCGGAGGCGATGGGCACCGTGCTCGCCGCGTCCGTGTCCGTCGCCGGCCTGGCGCAGCTGCTCGTCATGGTCCCGGCGCTGATGCGCGACCCCGCCGGTCCGCGACTCGTCCGCCCGCGCCTGTCGTCGGCCCTGCGGCGCATGCTGGCGCTCGGGCTGCCGGGCATCGCGGTCGCGGCGGCGGGCCAGGTGGGCATCGTCGTCGCCACGCAGGTCGCGTCGCACGAGGCCGCCGCGGTGGCGCGGCTGTACTACGCGGAGCGGCTGTTCTCCCTTCCCCTCGGCTTCGTCGCCGCAGCCGCCGGAACGGTCTTCCTGCCGGAGGTCGCCCGTCTTCTTCGGACCGGAGACACCGCCGCGGCCCTCGATGCGCAGAACAGGGCGCTCGAATGGTCGCTTCTGTTCGCCGTCCCGGCCACGCTGGCGCTGGCCGTGCTGGCCGAGCCGATCGTCTCCGTGCTGTTCGAGCGCGGTGCGTTCGGGCGGGAGGATTCCGTCGTGACCGCGGCCTGTCTCGCCGCCCTGGCCTTCGGATTGCCGGCGATGGCCGTCGCGCGGGTGCTGTCTCAGGCGTTTTTCGCCCGTGAGGACGTCCGCTCTCCGCTCCTGACGGCCGTCGGCGGCGTTGTCGCCACCCTGGTCGTCGCGCTGGCGTTCGAACCGCTCTGGGGCGCGGCGGGCGTCGCCTGGGCGGTGACGGCGGGCTCCTGGGCCGGCGCGTGTCTTCTCGTCGCCGTCGCGCTCCGCCGCAAGGTCCATGTCCCGGATGCCCGCCTCCTGGCGCGTGTGCCGCGAATCGCCGCCGCGTCCCTCGCCATGGCCGCCTTCGTGTGGGCGCTCGCCCGGGTCGCGGCTTCGGCGCTCGACCCCGGGTCGGCGCTCCTGTCGCGCGTCGCGGTGCTGGGTGCCCTGTGCGGGTCGGGCCTCGGATTCTACGCGCTCGCCGCGCTTTTTCTCGGCGCAGCACGCCGGAGCGACCTGCTGCGCTCGCGCTGACGGCTTGCGCCCGGGCCCGGCTGTTGCCATAAACCGCGGCCTTTCGCGCGGATCCGGCACGGATCCCATTCGGAGTTGAGTGATGACCGCCTTCCACCAGCGTGTCTTTTCGGGCGTCCAGCCCACGGGGAACCTGCATCTCGGCAACTATCTCGGTGCCATCCGGCGCTTCGTCGACCTGCAGGACAGCTACGAGTGCATCTACTGCGTGGTCGACATGCACGCGATCACCGTGGCGCAGGATCCCGCCGAACTGACCGCCAACATCCGCGAGGTCACCGCGGCCTTCATCGCCTGCGGCATCGACCCGACGAAGCATATCGTCTTCAACCAGAGCCAGGTCGCCGAGCACGCGGAGCTTGCGTGGATCTTCAACTGCATCGCCCGGATCGGCTGGCTGAACCGGATGACCCAGTTCAAGGAAAAGGCCGGCAAGGATCGGGAGAACGCGTCGGTCGGCCTCTACGCCTACCCGACGCTGATGGCGGCCGACATCCTGGTCTACCGTGCGACCCACGTGCCGGTCGGCGAGGACCAGAAGCAGCACCTCGAGCTGTCGCGCGACATCGCGCAGAAGTTCAACAACGACTACGCCGCCTCGATCATGCGGCTGACGAACGCCGACGCCTTCTTTCCGTTGCCGGAGCCGCTGATCCAGGGTCCGGCGCCGCGGGTCATGAGCCTGCGCGACGGCACGAAGAAGATGTCGAAGTCCGATCCGTCCGACTATTCGCGCCTGACCTTCGCCGACGACGCCGACGCGATCGCGCAGAAGGTGCGCAAGGCCAAGACCGATCCCGAGCCGCTGCCGTCCGAGGTCGCCGGCCTGTCCGGTCGCCCGGAGGCGGAAAACCTCGTGACGATCTACGCCGCGCTGGCGGACGTCACGCGCGACGCGGTTCTGGCGCAGTTCGGCGGCGCGCAGTTCTCCTCCTTCAAGAACGCGCTCGTCGACGTGGCGGTGGCCCGCCTCGGCCCGATCAGCGCCGAGATGAAGAAGCTGCAGGGCGATCCCGCCTATATCGACGCCGTCCTGCGCGACGGTTCCGCCCGGGCGCGCGCCATCGCCCGCCCGGTGATGGAGAGCGTCAAGGACATCGTCGGCTTCATCCGCGGCTGAACGGGGCCGGGCGCTCCGCGTTGCCTTGAAGCCTGGCGATCGGCCTGACAGCATCGGGAGCGGCGGCCCGCATGTCCGCCGCCTGCAGGGAGTCCGCCCCATGACGGCGACGCCGCGACGCTGCTACGAGCCGGGGCACCGGCCGAAGTTCCTCGTCGTCGTCGACGAGACGCCCGAATGCGACCGGGCTGTCTACTTCGCGGCGCGACGCGCCGGCCGCGTCGGCGCCGACGTCGTGCTGCTCGCCGTCGCGGAGCCGGGGGATTTCGAGCAGTGGCTCGGCGTCAGCGACGTGATGAAGGCCGAGGCGGAGGAGGAGGCGCGCGATCGCGCCGAGGCCGCCGGGTCCCGGGTCCGCTCGGTGGCTGGCGTCGAACCGCAGATCATCGTCCGCGAAGGCGTCCCGGCTGCCGAGATCGTGGCGCTGATCGAGGCCGACGAGGACATCTCGCTGCTGATTCTCGCCGCCGGAACGGGCAGCGAGGGTCCCGGGCCCCTCGTGTCGGGCCTCGCCGGCAAGAGCGCCGGATCCTTCGCGGTGCCCATCGCCATCGTCCCGGGGCACCTGTCGGACCGCGACATCGACACCCTGTCCTGAGCGAAGCTCTGCGGCTTGGCCCGTGGCCGAGATTGATTCCGTGGCCGATCCGCTCCACATACGCAGGAGGGACAATCCCGTTTCGCCGGCGGCCTTGAACCGCGCGTGTGAGGAGACCGTCATGTTCATCCAGACCGAAGCCACGCCCAATCCCGCGACGCTGAAGTTCCTCCCCGGCCGAACCGTCATGGACGAGGGAACGCTCGACATCCGCGACCCGCGCGCCGCCGAGCGCTCGCCGCTGGCGAGGCGCCTGTTCGCGGTGGAGGGCGTGAACGGCGTGTTCTACGGCTCGGACTTCGTCACCGTCACGAAGTCGGAGGGCGAGTGGCAGCACCTCAAGCCCGCCATCCTCGGCGCCATCATGGAACACTTCATGTCCGGCGAGCCGCTCTTCGTCGGTGACGGCCCGGATTCCGCGGGCGGCGATGCCGAGGAGGAGTTCTTCGACGAGAAGGACGCCGGCACCGTGGCGACCATCAAGGAGCTGCTCGAGACCCGCGTGCGCCCGGCTGTCGCCGGCGATGGCGGCGACATCACCTTCAAGGGCTTCCGCGACGGCACGGTCTACCTGACGATGAAGGGCTCGTGCTCCGGCTGTCCGTCGTCCACGGCGACGCTGAAGCACGGCATCCAGAACCTGCTGCGGCACTTCCTGCCCGACGTGCGCGAGGTCCAGGCGGTCTGATCCGCCCGCCCGACCCGGGGCGACGACGGTCGTCCGGGCCGGGCCGTCCCCGTGCGCCAAAGCCAGAACCTGTCCTCAAGGGATCACCATGCTCGAGCCAACAGCCTCGCTGCCGCTGACCGACGCCGCGCTGCGGCAGCTCTTCCTCGATGCCCGGACCCACGGGGCCTGGCTCGACAAGCCGGTGCCCGACACGCTGCTGCGCACGCTCGCCGAGCTCGTGAAGATGGGCCCCACCAGCGCCAACACCTGCCCGGCGCGATTCGTCTTCGTCAGGTCGCCCGAGGCCAAGGAAAAGCTGAAGCCGCACATGTCCGTCGGCAACCGCGACAAGACGATGGCCGCGCCCGTGACGGTGATCGTCGGCATGGACATGGCCTTCTACGAGAAGATGCCCAAGCTGTTCCCGCACAATCCGGACGCGATCAACTGGTTCAAGGGCAACGAGGAGTCGATCCGCGAGAACGCGCTGCGCAACGCGTCGCTGCAGGGCGCCTACCTGATCCTCGCCGCTCGGTCGCTCGGGCTGGATTGCGGCCCGATGGGCGGCTTCGACAAGGCCGGCGTCGATGCGGCGTTCTTCGCCGGCACGACAATCCGGTCGAATTTCCTGTGCAACCTCGGCTATGGTGATTCCACGGCGCTGAGGCCGCGGCTGCCGCGCCTCGAGTTCGAGGAATTCTGCAGCATCGCCTGAGACCGCCGGACGGCGGTCCCGGCGCCGGGCATCACGGGAAAGGGGGCGACGTGCGCGTTCTCGCCATCGATACGGCGCTCGAGGCGTGCTCCGCCTGCATCTTCGACAGCGAGACGGCGGAAACCATCGCCATCGCGTCCGAATCGATGGCACGCGGCCATGCCGAGGCACTGGTCCCGATGATCGACCGCCTCGTCGCCGGCGTCGAGGGCGGGTTCGGGTCCATCGACCGGGTGGCGACGACGGTCGGCCCGGGAAGCTTCACGGGCCTGCGCGTCGCCATCTCCGCGGCCCGCGGGATCGCCCTGGCGGCGGGGGTGCCTTGCGTCGGCGTCACGACGCTCGCGGCCTATGCCGCCCCGGTCATCGCCTCGGGAGTCGGAACGCTCGTGGCCGCCGCCATCGACGCGCGCCATGGCTCGATCTACGTGCAGGTCTTCGGTCCCGCCGGACGCACGGTCGTCACGCCGCGGATCGTCTCGACCCGCGAGGCCGCCCGCCAGTTGGGATCGGGCCAGGTCCGAATCACCGGCTCCGGCGCTTCGCTCCTCGCCGCGGAGGCCAGGGCCATCGGGCTCGACGTCTCGATCGAGGGCGAGGACGCGGCACCCGGCATCCTCTGGGTGGCCCGGCTCGGTTCGGCGGCAAACCCGGCCCATGCCGAGCCCAAGCCTTTCTATCTCCGTCCGCCGGATGCGAGGCCGCAGGACCACGTCCGCGTCCCGCGGCGCTAGGAGCCCGCGTCCATGGGAAGGACTGCAGCGTCCGGGCGAGCGGCCCTCTTGCGGTCGGGGCGGGGACGACCCGCTGCACGGCCATCGGCGCGGACGGGTTGAGGGTCCCGTGCCGCGCTGGTTCTGGTCATGGCTCACCCGGCCCTCCCGTCCGGCCGTCCGCCCCCTCGCGATGCGTGACGCGCCGCGGATCGCGGCGATCCACGCCGAGGGGTTCCACCACGGCTGGGGCGTCCCCGACATCGAGGCGATGCTGGCCGATCCGGCGATCGTCGGCCTCGGCGTGGGTCGCGGTCGGGTTCTCGAAGGCTTCGTGCTCTCGCGCCGGGCGAGCGACGAGGCCGAAATCCTCACGATCGCGGTCGCCACCGGCGCGCGGCGGTCGGGCCTCGGCCTCGCCGTCCTGCTCGCCCACCTGGCGCAGCTGCCGGCCAGGGGCGTCAGGGCACTCTTCCTGGAGGTGGACGAAGGAAACACCGCGGCTCGCGCGCTCTACGACTCGCTCGACTTCAGGGAAGTGGGCCGCCGCTCCGCCTATTATCGCCGGCCCGACGGAAGCCGGGCGACCGCCCTCGTCCTGCGCAAGGATCTGGCGTGAGCATCCGTGACCGGCTTCGCGTCGGCCTCGTCCTCCTGGCGCTCGGGCTCGTCACGCCGCCGCTGATGCTGCTCCAGCGCATGGCGATCCGTTTCCGCTGGAAGTTGGCCCACGGCCTCCCCGTTGCGTTTCACCGCTTCTTCTGTCGGCTGCTCCGGCTGCGCATCGCCGTCGAGGGCGCGCCCGCTGCCGACCGCCCGCTGCTGGTGCTCGCCAACCACACCAGCTGGCTGGACATCGCCGTCATTTCCACCCTCGCGCCCCTGTCCTTCATCGCCAAGCAGGAGGTGTCGACATGGCCGGTCTTCGGGACGCTGGCACGCCTCCAGCGCTCGATCTTCATCGATCGCACGCGCCGCAAGGGCGCCGCCGAGGCCAACCGCGAGATTGCGGAGCGCCTGGCCGAGGGCGATGCCATCGTGCTCTTCGCCGAGGGCACGACGAGCGACGGCAACCGCGTCCTGCCGTTCCGCTCGGCCGTGGTCGGCGCCGCGCGGGACGCCATCGCGGAAGCGGGCCATACCGGCCACGTCGTCGTCCAGACCCTGACCGTCGCCTACCCCCGGCGCGGAGGGCTGCCGGTCAACCGGGAGAACCGGCCGGACATCGCCTGGCATGGCGACATGGATCTGGTCCCGCATTTCGCAGGCATCATCGCCGGCCCGCCTGTCGATGCCGTCGTGGCGTGGGGGGAATGCGTGGCGTTCGACGCCGGAACCGATCGCAAGGCCGTGACCCGGCGCGCCCGCGACGATATCCGCCGCACCTACGCCCGGCTGGTGACCGGGCGGCCTCCGGCCTGACGGGCCGCGGCGGGGATTCCATTTCTCATGGCCGCCGGAAACGTCTAAACAGCGTCATGGGAAGCATGGCAGGCTGATGCCTGCGGCATCCACGATTCGTTTCGCGGCTGCTGGGGCGCCACTCGGGACATGGGATGACGGACGCTACGAAGAAGGTCTACGTCAGGTCGTACGGCTGCCAGATGAACGTCTATGACGCCCAGCGCATGGCCGACGTCCTTGCGCCGGAGGGCTTCGTCGAGACCTCCGATATCGCCGCGGCCGATCTCGTCGTCCTCAACACCTGCCACATCCGCGAAAAGGCCGCCGACAAGGTCTATTCCGAGCTCGGGCGCGTGCGCGAGGTCAAGCGCGACCGGGCCGCGCAGGGGCTCGGGACGCGCATCGTGGTGGCCGGCTGCGTCGCGCAGGCCGAGGGAGGCGAGATCCTGCGCCGGGCGCGCGACGTCGATCTCGTGGTCGGGCCGCAAAGCTATCACCGGCTGCCGGCGCTTCTCGCCGAGGCCAGCGAGCGTCCCGGCGTGGTCGACACGGACTTCCCGGCCGAGACGAAGTTCGACGCGCTGCCCGCCCCCAGCCGCGAGCGGACGCTGGCGCGCGGCGTCAGCGCCTTCCTCACCGTGCAGGAGGGCTGCGACAAGTTCTGCACCTTCTGCGTGGTCCCCTACACGCGCGGCGCCGAGGTGTCGCGGCCCGTCGACGCCATCCTCGACGAGGCGAGGCGGCTCGCGGCGGCCGGCGTCCGTGAGATCACCCTCCTCGGACAGAACGTCAACGCGTGGCACGGCGAGGGCGACGCCG
>CAZJCW010000195.1:0-8409 GCA_964544365.1 uncultured Alsobacter sp. | reverse complement strand
CTCCATCATCTGCTCGCGTGTCTCCCGGCCGATGACCGACTGGAAGTCCCGCACCATGGCCGGGTAGGGATGGGGACCCGCCGCCGTGCCGATGCAGTAGAACGTGGACTCGACGTTCGTCACCCAGTCCCGCAGCGCCTCGTTCATGGCGTCCTTGAGGGTCTTCGATCCCGACTGCACGGGAACGACCTCGGCTCCCAGCATCTTCATCCGGAAGACGTTCGGCTTCTGCCGCTCGACGTCGACGGCGCCCATGTAGACGATGCATTCCAGGCCGAAGCGCGCGCACAGCGTGGCCGTCGCGACCCCGTGCTGCCCGGCGCCCGTCTCCGCGATGATGCGCTTCTTGCCCATGCGCCGTGCCAACAGGATCTGGCCGAGCACGTTGTTCACCTTGTGCGCGCCGGTGTGGTTCAGCTCGTCGCGCTTCAGGTAGATCTTCGCTCCGCCGCAATGCTCGGTCAGTCGCTCGGCGAAATAGAGCGGGCTCGGCCGCCCGACATAGTGCGCGAGATACTCGCCCATCTCCTTGTGGAACGCAGGGTCAGCCTTCGCCTGCCCGTAGGCCTCCTCCAGCGCGAGGATCAGCGGCATCAGCGTCTCGGCGACGAAACGTCCGCCGAAAATGCCGAAATGACCGGTTTCGTCCGGGCCGGTGCGGAAAGAATTCGGAGTCTGGATGGTCACGGCAGGGATCCTCGGAGGCGGCCCGTCAGCGCGGGGTGTCTTGGGGTGCAGCCGCAGTCTTCGCGGCCTTCACGAAAGCGGCGATGCGGGCCGGGTCCTTGTCTCCGGGCGCCCTTTCGACGCCCGACGACACGTCGACGCCCGGCGCCTTGGCGGTCAGGATGGCCCGGCTCACGTTTCCGGCGTCGAGTCCACCGGAGACCATGTAGGGCTTGCCGATGTCGAGCCCGGCCAGGATCTGCCAGTCGAACGGAATGCCGTTCCCGCCCGGCAGCGCCGAACCCGCGGGGGGCTTGGCATCGAACAGGATGCGATCGGCGGCGAAGCGGTACGCGTCGATCCGCTTGAGATCCTCGCGGGTGGAAACGCCGACGGCCTTCATGACGGGAAGACCGTAGCGGGTCCGGACGGCCGCAACCCGCCCGGGCTCCTCCTCGCCGTGCAACTGGAGAAGGTCGGGTTCCAGCGCCTCGACGATGGCGTCGAGTTCGCCATCGGAGGCATCGACCGTCAGGGCCACCTTGCAGGCCCGGTCGCCGACGTGCTTGGCCAGCTGCAGGGCGTCGGTGTAGGGCACATGGCGCGGCGACTTGGGGAAGAACACGAAGCCGAGCATGTCCGCGCCGGCGCCGATGGCGGCGTCGATCGTGTCGGGCGTACGCAAGCCGCAGACTTTGACCAGGACGGACATGCGCCGTCATTGCACTTTTGGACACGCTCTGTCCATGGCGATGCGGCGCCAAAGCGCCGCACGGGCCTCAGCTCAGGCGGCGCCACGCCAGGATTGCCGCCGCGAGATCCTCGATGGCCGTTCCCACGGACTTGAACAGCGTGATCTCGTCCGCCGAGCGCCGGCCGGGATGAACGCCGCGGGCAAGGTCGAACAGGTCCGCGCGGACATCGGCAGCCGTGATCAGCCCCGAGGCGATCGGCATGGCGAGGTCGCCGCCCTCCTTCAGGGCCCCGGCCCGCGTATCGCAGAAGAGGGAGGCGAGGCGGATGCAGGCATCGTCCGTTTCCCGCATGGTCGGCTTGAAGGCGCCGACGCAATCGACATGCGCCCCGGGCTTCAACCATTCGCCGCGCACCAGCGGCTCCACCGAGAGCGTCGCGCAGGACACGATGTCCGCCTCGCGGACCGCGGCCTCCAGCGAACCCGCGACCCGCACGGGCAGGCCCTGGGCCGCAAGCTCGGCGGCGACCGCCGCCGCCCGCTCGGGCCGATGGTTCCAGATCGCGATATCCGTCAGCGACCGTTCGGCGGCATGGGCGCGGATGAGAAAGGGACACAGGGCTCCCGCACCGACCATCACCATGCGCGAAGCGTCGGTCCGCGCCAGGGACCGCGCGGCCAGGCCGGACGCGGCGGCCGTCCGCCACACGGTGAGACGCGCCCCGTCCATCACGGCGAGAGGCTGTCCGGAGGCGCCGTCGTTCAGGAGATAGCTGCCCTGGACGCTGGGCAGGCCGCGCGCGGCATTGCCACGATAGATGCTGACGATCTTCGTCCCGACAAAGGCGGGCGAGACGCTCTTGCCGGTCCAGGCCGGCATGAGCAGCAGCGTTGCCTCGTCGTCCTGGCGCTCGATCTCGTGGTGATGGCGGACCGGAACGACGATGTCGCTTCGAAACGCATCCGCCAGCGCGTCGGCGAGCCCGGACGGGTCGAGAACGCGATCGACATCGGCAGCCGTGACGACCTTCATGGATGCGTCTCCCCTTGCCCGCACGGCGGCGGGCCGTCGGTCGCCTTCGGGATTACCGGAGGGTCGACATGGCAGGCAACCCCGCGGGGGTGTCGGATCGCAGGCGTTCCAGCTCCTCGCGGTGGCGGGCAGCCTCGCGTGCGTGGACGCGTGCGGCCTTGCGATGCCTGCCCTGCGTCAGCCAGACGGCCGAGCCGCCGAGGATCACGCCCGTGGCGAGCGCCGCGAAGATCACGACGAACAGCGGGACCGACACGGCCTGCCCGAGGCCGGTCCAGTCGAGGGGATCGAATGTCAGCTGCACCGAGTCCCGGTTGATCACCGCGAAAAGCGTCGCGATGGCCGCCAGCGGGACCAGGACGATCAGCTTCAGGAAGCCCTTCATCGCGACCTCCCGCCTTTCCTCACGCGGCGCTCGCGTGAACCTTGTTGAGGCGAATCCGCATTTCCTTCCCGGCCTTGAAGACCGGAACGACCTTCTCCGCCACCGGCACATGCTCGCCCGTGCGCGGATTGCGACCGATGCGCGCGTCGCGCTTCTTCACCGAGAACGCGCCGAAGCCGCGGATCTCGACCCGGTCGCCGCGTGCCAGGGCCTGCGTGATCTCCTCCAGAATCGCATTCACGACATTCTCGGCGTCACGAAGGTAGAGCTCAGGATAATGTTCCGCGATCTTCTGCACGAGTTCCGACTTGATCATCGCCTGTTCTGCCCCGGCCGCTTATCAGATTGATTTCAATGGAAATTTCAGGACTCAAGGCTGCCAGACGGCCAACAGCCCGTCAAGCGATGGTTGTTCGCTTCCCCGTCCTGCCGAGCGCAGGATCTGGGCGAGCCCCTCGAGGCCGGCTGCCTCGCTCACGGTGGCCGCCGCGCTCCACAGTCCGAACTCGCGGGTCGTGCTGCGCTTCCATTCCCGGACGGGGAGGTCCTTGTCGATGCCCTTCTCGCGCGCCAGCCATGCCACGGCCTGCTTCTCGCCGCCGATCTCGTCGACGAGGCGCAGGCCGAGCGCCTGCTGCCCGGTGAAGACCCGACCGTCCGTCACCTCCTTCAGGGCATCGCCGCTGAGGCCGCGCCTGTCCGCGACCAGGCGGCGGAACCAGTCGAAATTGCTGGTGACGAGCGACTGGATCGCCGCCTCGGCGGCCGGAGTGGTCTGCTCGAAGGGGCTCGGAGACGCCTTCAGCGGCGCCGACTTCACCGTCTCCATGCGCACCCCGACCGTATCGAGCAGGCGCGTCACGTTCGGAAACTGGAAGAGCACCCCGATCGAGCCGACGATGGACGTCTCCTGCGCCACGATCCGCTCGGCGCCCATCGCGGCGAGGTATCCGCCGGAGGCCGCAAGGCCGCGAACGAGGGCGACGGTCGGCTTCTTCGCCGAGAGCTCCCGCAAGGCGTTGAAGAGCCGCTCCGAGCCGGAAACCGTTCCGCCCGGGCTGTCGACCTGCACGATCACCGCCTGCGCCCGGCCCTTGCCGACGCTCTCGAGGAGGTCGATCGTCCTCTGGTCGCCCGTGATGAAGCCCGAGATGTCGACACGGGCGATGTGGGACTGGGACAGCCCCATGCTGCTGCGCCCGGCATAGGCGAAGCCGAGCCCGACGACCGCCGCCAGCGCCACGGTGAAGGCGATGGCCCGCCAGAAGCTGAGCTTGCGCCTCAAGCCCTTCCTGTCGACGAGATAGTCGCTCTCCGCGCTCATGCACCGGTCTCCGGGCGTTCGCCATGCGGCGAACCTCGTCCTTCCCTAGCCTCCGGAGGCGCCGAGGGCAACCGAGGGGATTCGCCGCGGATCGCCCGGGGCCGTGTCCTCGGTTGCGCGCCCCGATCGGACGGGCTAGTCGTCCGCCCTCGGCGAAAGGGCCACGGCAACGCGTTGCGCCGCGAGGCCCGAACGGATCCAGGGAGCGCTCATGGAGCCTTCAGACGCGATTCTGGCACGCTTCCTGGCGCTCCATCCCAAGCTGATCGACCTGTCGCTCGGTCGGCTGGAGCGCCTTCTCGGGGCCATGGGCGAACCGCATCGCCGCCTGCCTCCGGTCATCCACGTGGCCGGCACGAACGGCAAGGGGTCGACCATCGCCTTCATGCGTGCCGTTCTGGAAGCCGCTGGCCTGTCCGTGCACGTCTACACCTCGCCCCATCTTGTGCGCTTTCACGAGCGCATCCGGCTCGGTGCACCGGGCGGCGGACGTCTCGTCGCGGAAAAGGCGCTCGTCGACGCCTTCAGGCGTTGCGAGGAGGCCAATGCGGGGGCTCCCATCACGGTCTTCGAAATCACCACCGCCGCGGCGTTTCTGCTCTTCGCGGAGAACCCGGCCCATGTCCTGTTGCTGGAGGTCGGCCTCGGTGGCCGCTTTGATGCCACCAACGTCATCGAAAAGCCGCTGGCCGCGGTCGTGACGCCCATCGGCATGGATCATTCGGAATATCTGGGAGACACCGTCGCCAGGATCGCGGGCGAGAAGGCCGGCATCTTCAAGCGGGGCACGCCGAGCGTCATCGCCCTGCAGGACTATCCCGACGCCCTCGCCGTCCTGGAGCGGGAGGCGGCGCGGTTCGGAGGTCCGGTCTTCGTCGGGGGGCAGGACTTCCACGTCCACGAGGAAAACGGACGGTTCGTCTACCAGGACGAGGACGGTCTTGTCGATCTTCCGCTGCCGCGCCTGCCGGGGCGCCACCAGCTCGTCAACGCCGGAACCGCCATCGCCGCGCTGCGGGCGGCCGGATTCGGTCGGCTTTCGCCGAAGGCGTTCGAGGACGGGATCGCCGGCGCTGACTGGCCCGCCCGCCTGCAACGGCTGTCGAGAGGCCGCCTGGCCGGGCTGTTGCCGCCGGATTCGGAGCTTTGGCTCGACGGCGGCCACAATCCGGACGGAGGAAAGGTCCTCGCGGCCGCCATGGCCGACTTCGAGGAACGCCGGCCCCGTCCGCTCGTCATGGTCGTCGGCATGCTCGGCACGAAGGACTCGGCCGGGTTCCTCGCGCCGTTCGAAGGCCTCGCGCAGGATGTCTACACCGTGCCCATGCCCAGCCAGACGGCCGCCCGCTCATCCCGTGAGGTCGCGGCGATCGCCACGGCGGCCGGCCTGTCGGCCATGCCGTGCGACAGCATCGAGGCCGCGCTCGGTGCCATCGCGGCCCGCGACTGGAGCGTTCCGCCGCGCGTGCTGATCTGCGGTTCGCTCTACCTTGCAGGCGAGGTGCTGGCTGCCAACGGAACGCCGCCGAGCTGAAGAGCAGCGTCCGGCGGCTCCAGGAATCCGTGTCGGCGGGGCGCCGGCCGGCCGTTGGTCAGACGGCGCCGGCGATCCACCGGGATAGGTCGCCCTTCGGCTTCGCGCCGACCATCTGCGACGCGAGCTTCCCGTCCTTGAACAGCATGAGCGTCGGAATCGATCTGATGCCGAACTGGCCCGCGGTGCCCGGGTTCTCGTCGACGTTGATCTTCACGATCTTCACCTTGCCCTCCATCTCCTTCGAGATTTCCTCGAGGGCCGGAGCGATCATCCGGCAGGGCCCGCACCACTCGGCCCAGAAGTCGACCACCACGGGCAGGCTCGAGTCCAGGACGTCCGACTTGAAGCTGGCGTCCGTCACTTTGGCGGTCATGGGAAACCTCATGAATCAGGATGGCCGGGTTCGGCCCGTGCTGGGCAAGCTATGAACGCCCTCCAGCAGCGTCAAGTGAGCGTCACGCAGCGGTGATGCGCGCCAAGGCCGTGTCGAGCAACGGCGGCGGGATCTCCAGCACCGTCGGTCCGCTGGTATAGATGAGCATGCAGCGCACGCTGCGGCCAGGAAAGGCCTGCGCGAGCAGGGCCCGGTAGAGAGCGAGCTGGCCGAGATAGATGTCCGGGACGTCCACGGGCGAGGCCGGGGGCCTGGCAGTCGTCTTGTAGTCTGCCACGAGGACTTCGGTCTCCGTCACCGCAAGTCGGTCGACTTGTCCCGCGATCTTGCGCCTGCCGCCGGTCTTCCCCATCGGCAGCGACCCGGCGATCGAGGCTTCGGCGCGACTGCCGGGTCCGAAGAGCGCCATGAGCCTCGGCTCGTCGAGCAGCGCCAGGACGTCGGCGACGATCTTCTCCAGCCGCCCGGACGCCAGGCCTGCGCCCCGGGTTGCGGCCAGCGAGCGGGCGGCTTCCGGCCGACGGCCGGAAGGCAGGCCCGGCAAGAGCTCGAGCATGCGGTGCACGAGGATGCCCGCGGCCCGGGCATCCCTCAGGAACGGAGTGTCGCCCGATCGCGGGTCGGCATCCGCCGCGGCCAGGGCCTTCGACGGGCTGAGCGGAAGATCCGGCGCAAGGTCCGGGCCGGGAGCCGAGTCGATCCAGGCCGGACGCCGGAGCGCCGCCGGCAACCGTTCGGCAGCCGGCTCGATCGACGTCGCGATGTCACGGGTCTGGTAGCGCAAGACCTCGCCGCGCCCGTCCTCGGCCGGCACCGTCCGGCTGACGGGCGCAAGCCGATCGTGGACCATGTCGTACCAGCATGATTGGCCGCGGCCCTTCAGCGTCTCGAACCCGGCCACGATGAGCCGATCCTTGGCGCGGGTCATGCCGACGTAGAGCAGTCGATGGTACTCCGCGCGAACCCGGTCCTCCTCCCGTGCACGGGCCAGCGTCACCGACCGGGGATCGCTTCCCTTCGAGCGGGTCCAGACTGGAAGGGGCGGCTCATCCTCGCCGGCAAGCGACAGGATCTGCGCCTTGTTGGGCGGCACGGTGCAGGTGTCGGCCAGGAAAACGACCGGCGCCTCGAGACCCTTGGCGCCATGGACGGTCATCACCCGCACCTCGTCCCGTCCAGCCTCCAGGTCGCGGCGGATCGTGATGTCGGCGTCCTCGATCGCGTTGAGAAACTTGGCGAGCGAAGGCGCGTGGCGCTGCTCGTGGTCGAGCGCGATCCGCAGGAACTCGTCGACCGCGTCGCCGGCCTCCGAGCCAAGGCGTGCGAGCATGCCGAGCCTGGCTCTCCCGGGTCCCAGTACCGCCGCATAGAAGGCAAATGGGCCGGCGCGGCGGGCCAGTCCGCGCCAGTGCTCGAACTTGGCCTGGATGGCGGCCCATGGCGCCTCGCCCGCCATCGCCCTCGCGGCAAGGGCCGCGGCGAGGCTGCCCGGGCGCCGGGCGGCCAGGGTGAACAACTGGTCTTCGGTGATCCCGAACAGGGGCGAGCGCAGAACCGTGGCGAGGGTCAGCTCATCCTCCGGCAACAGGCACGCCCGGCCGAGGGCGATGAGATCCATGACGCCGATATGGCCCGTCAGGGCCAGCCGGTCGGCTCCGGCGACCGGGACGCCCCGCTGCTTGAGTGCCCGGATCATCGCCTCGAAGAACGGTCCGCGGCTGCGCACGAGGATCAGCACGTCCCCAGGGCGGATGATGCGTCCGGAATCGTCACCCGTCTTGCGCCAGACATCGATCTGCCCCGCGATCCGGCGCGCCAGTTGCACGGAGGGTGCGGCCTCGTCGGGGGTGTCGAGCGGCCTGTCCCACGCGTCCGGCTCCGCTGCGGGCACGGGCGTCTCGGGCGGCCAGATCTCGACGCGACCGGCGGCCGTCACGCGGGCGCTGGTATGGATCGTCCGGTCCTCGGTCGAGTCCGATGACAAGCCGCGGAAGTTCGGCGGGTGTCCGAAGACGGTGTCGACCGCGAAGAGAATGTCCGGCGCCGAGCGGAACGACAGGTTCAGGCGGATATCCTCGAATTCCCAGCGCAACGGATCGTCGGCCTGAGCCCGCACGGCCCTGTAGCGCGTGCTGAAATGGCTTCGCGTGGCCTCGAAGGCGCGCGGATCGGCGCCCTGGAAGGAGAAGATCGACTGCTTGGCGTCGCCGACCGCGAATACGGTCCGGATTCGGGGATTGCGGCCTTCCCCGGCGACGAATTCGTCGGCGATGCGCGTCAGGATCTCCCATTGCGCGTGGCTGGTGTCCTGTGCCTCGTCCACGAGGATGTGCTCGATGCCCTGGTCGAGCTTGTAGAGCACCCACGCCGCGTCGG
>CAZJCW010000194.1:0-8454 GCA_964544365.1 uncultured Alsobacter sp. | reverse complement strand
CTCATTGTCCTCGACGATGAGCACCTTCTTGGGCATCGATCCGTCCCTTCAGAGCCGTCCGGGCCGGTGCGCCCGCCGCGCGTGCAACGCCAGATCCCGCCATGCCCGCCATCGTCACCGCGCGACGCCGGGGTTATAACAGTCACACGTTGACGAAACACAAATCCGACCGGAGAGCGACCATGAACAGACGCGTCGGCGACGCCGCCGCCCGGGCCCTCCGTCCGGGGGGAGCGGATGCCCAGGCCATCGCCGTTGAGGCACTCGCGTTCCTGGCGTCGGACGACGAGCGACTCGGCCGGTTCCTGGCCCTCACCGGACTGTCACCGGACACGATTCGCGCCGCGGCCGCGAGCCCCGGCTTCCTCGTCGCGGTGCTCGACCACCTGGCCGAGGACGAATCGATGCTGCTCGCCTTTTCAGCCAATGCGGGACGCGATCCGGCTGCCGTGGTGGCGGCCCGCGCCAGTCTTGCAGGTCCGCTCGCGTTCGGCCTGCGAGAAGGCTGAGGGACAGTGGCCTCCGCGCCCTCCCCGCCCATCGTCGCGCCGTTCTGCCGCGACTGCCTGACGGAAGGAGAGGCATCGCTCGCGCGCTGCCCGCACTGCGGATCGCCGCGGCTGTTGAACCATCCGGAGCGCGATACGCTCGCGATCGCCCACATCGATTGCGACGCGTTCTTCGCAGCCGTTGAGAAACGCGACGATCCCTCGCTGGCCGACAAGCCGGTGATCATCGGCGGCGGCCGGCGCGGCGTGGTCTCCACGGCGTGCTACATCGCCCGGACCTACGGCGTGCGATCGGCGATGCCGATGTTCAAGGCGCTGAAGGCATGCCCCGATGCGGTCGTCATTCGCCCCAACATGGAGAAGTACGCCGCGGTCGGCCGACAGATCCGCCAGATGATGCGCGACCTGACGCCGCTTGTGGAGCCGCTGTCCATCGACGAGGCCTTCCTCGACCTGGAGGGCACGAGCCGCCTGCACGGCGCGAGCCCGGCCATCGTCCTGGCCCGTTTCGCCCGCCGCATCGAGGATGAACTGGCGCTGAGCGTGTCGGTCGGGCTGTCGTACAACAAGTTCCTCGCCAAGATCGCGTCCGACCTCGACAAGCCGCGCGGCTTCGCCGTCATCGGTCGGGCCGAAGCCGTTGCCTTCCTGGCCGCCAAGCCCGTCGGCATCATCCCGGGAGTTGGCAAGGTCACCCAGGAGAGGCTTGCCCGGGATGGTCTCCGGACGGTCGCGGACCTGCAGCGCCGGGGCGAAGGCGATCTCGCCCGGCGTTACGGCGAGGAGGGCCTGCGCCTCGCCCGTCTCGCCCAGGGCCGCGACACGCGCCGGGTCGAGCCCGAGCGCGACACCAAGAGCATCTCGGCGGAGACGACCTTCAACGAGGACGTCGCGGACGCTCAGGTGCTGCTGCCTGTCCTGCTGCAGCTCAGCGAGAAGGTCGCCCTGCGCCTGCGCCGGGCGGACTTCGCGGCCCGCGGAATCACGCTGAAGTTGAAGACGGCCGATTTCCGCACCAGAACGCGTGCCCGCTCGGGGTTTCCGCCGACCCAGCTGGCGTCGAAGATCTTCGAGATCGGGCGCGAACTGCTCGCCGCCGAGACGGACGGAACGCGCTTTCGCCTGATCGGCATCGGTGCGTCGGACCTCGGTCCTGCGGGCGAAGCCGACCGGGGCGATCTCGTCGACACAACCTCCGCCCGCAGCGCCACGATGGAGCGCGCCATCGACACGCTGCGCGAGCGATTCGGCCGCGACGCGGTCCAGCGCGGGCTCGTGTTCACGGCCCGCAAGGCGAAGGCGGATGACGGGTCGGCCTGAGACGGCCGGCAGCCGACGGCGCCGTCCCGGGGTGGGGACCACCCGCTACTTGTCGCAGGGCGGCGTCTTCAGGGCTTCCATGCGGCTGATCTCGCCCTTGAGCGCGAATTCGCCGTAGTCGAGCTTGAGCTTTCGCGACACGCCGTTCTCGAGCAACTCGAACGAGACGATATAGAGCGGCGTCTGGTTCGACGCGCCCGGTTCGAAATAGCTGATCGACACGGGCCAGCGCGCCACCTTGTCCCAACCAGCGGCGCGCAGGGAGGGCTCGATCTCATCGCTCTCGGGCACGCGCTTGCCGATCACGGCGAAGGTGTCGTGTCCCTTGTTCTCCTTGTCCGATCCGTCGAAGACGGTCGCCACCAGGGTCGTTTCGCCCGCGCGCGCCGCCGAGATGATCTTCTTCACGTGCGCTGTGGGAAACATCGCGTCGTCCAGCTTGAAGGAACTGGCCGCGGGCTTCTTCAGCTTCACCGAGATGCCGGCGCCGGACTTCTCGGCCACGCCGTCGCGATCCTCGGTCTCGCCGGACGGCGACCGGTTCTGCGTGTTGAAGCGCAGCATCGAGCCGTCGCCCTCCTCGAAGCTGGTCGAGCGCGTCGCCGACACGCGGCTGCCGATGTCGCCGCCGGACAGTTCGACGATCTGGGCGAAGGTCTGCGTGTAGCCCTCGCAGGCGGACCCGTTGAACTCGTAGAGAATGCGTCCGCGCGCGGCCTCGATGGCCTTGCTCGTCGCTCCGTCCTCGAGGCTCAGTTCATAGACGGCGCGATGGCCGACCAGTGGAACCGACTGGGCGGACGCCGCCGACGAGAGCGCCGGCAGGCTGACTGCGATCAGGGCCAGCGCCGGGAGGCGGGCCAGGGAGGCGTGACGCATGGGGTGCTCCGCATTCGCGGCTTTCGGCCGCCCAGGTGAGAGTAGGGCCCTATCCCCGCGGCGACAATGCGGCAGGCGGCCTGCCGGTCCCGGCTTGCCGGCGCGGAGCCGATGCGCGACAACAAGGCGCGGCCCGCCCGCCCATCCTTCCCGTCGCCGGCGACGCCGGCCCCGATCCGTTCGAGGACCTCCATGAGCATCGAAGCCAAGCTGGCTGAACTCGGCATCATCCTGCCCTCCCCCTCGACGCCCTCGGCGAATTACGTGCCCTTCGTGCGGACGGGACAGCTGCTGATCCTCTCCGGCCAGCTCTGCCTCGGCCCCGACGGCAAGCTGGCTCCCGAGCACAAGGGCAAGATCGGCGCCGAGGTCACGCCAGAGGTCGGCTACGCCGCCGCGCGGCTGTGCGGCATCAACCTGTTCGCGCAGGCGAAGGTGGCGCTGGGCAGCCTGGACAAGATCACGCGTTGCGTCCGCCTCGGCGGCTTCATCAACACCATCCCGACCTACGGGAACCTGCCGGCGATCATGAACGGCGCCTCCGACCTGATGGTCGAGGTGTTCGGCGACAAGGGCCGGCACGCCCGCACCACGGTCGGCGTCGCCGAACTGCCGTTCGACGCCGTCGTCGAGGCGGAAGCGATCTTCGAGGTCGCGTGATGGCCGCCCCGGCCTGGCTGACCGCGCGGCCCATCGCCCACCGCGGACTGCACGTTCGCGCCGAAGGTGTCATCGAGAACACCGTCGGCGCCGCACGGGCGGCCATCGCCCGGGGTTTCGCGATCGAGTGCGACGTCCAGCTGACGCGCGACCTCGAGGCCGTCGTCTTCCACGACTTCACGCTCGACCGGCTGACGGAAGGCTCCGGCAAGGTCGCCGAGCGCTCCGCGGCGGAGCTTGCGGCCATCCCGATGCGCGGGACGGCCGACCGGATCGTCCCGCTCGCCGACTTCCTGGCCGTTCTCGGCGGCACGGTCCCGCTGGTCTGCGAGATCAAGAGCAACTTCGACGGCGACCTGCGGCTGACAAAGCGGACGGCCGAGGTCGTCAAGGGCTACGCCGGCCCGGTCGCCATCAAGTCCTTCGACCCGGAGATCGTCGCGGCCTTGCGCGACCTCGCCCCCGACCGTCCGCGCGGTTTCGTCGGCGAGAACGACTATCACGACAAGGATTGGGCGCACCTGTCGCACCGGCGCCGGCACGAACTGCGCAACCTCCTGCACTACGAGGCGATGCGGCCGGACTTCCTGTCCTGGCAGATCAAGGACCTCGACACGGCCGTTCCCTTCCTCGCCCGCAAGGCGATGGGCCTGCCGGTGATGAGCTGGACCGTCCGCACGCCGGAGCACCGGGCGCTGGCCGCCTCCCATGCCGACCAGATGGTGTTCGAGGGCTTCGTCCCCTGACGGAGCGGAACGAGGCCCGGCCGCCCGCGCAGGACCCGACGCCGCACCCTTCGGTGCTTGCGGCAACGGCGCGGCCCGTTACGCTGGCGCGATGACCTCAGACGACCTCAGCATCAGCGTGGCGTCATCGATCGCCGCGGTGAAGGCGGCCGAGTGGGACGCCTGCGCCTGCACGCCGGTTGAATCGGTTTCTGAGGTGCCTGAATCGGACTCTCAGGCAGACCGGGACAACCCGTTCATCCGCCATGCCTTTCTGCTTGCGCTGGAAGAGTCGGGCTCGGCCGTGGCACGCACCGGCTGGTCCGCCGCGCATCTGCTCGTGAAGGACGGCGCGGGCACGCTGCTGGCCTGCGCGCCGGCCTACCTGAAGTCGCATTCGCAGGGCGAGTATGTCTTCGACCACAGCTGGGCCGACGCCTACCAGCGCGCCGGCGGGCAGTACTATCCCAAGGTCCAGGTGAGCGTTCCTTTCACGCCGGCCACGGGCCGCCGGCTGCTGGTGCGGCCGGGGCCGCGCGCCCGGGAGGCCCGGGACGGGTTGATCGCCGGGCTGCGCGCCCTGCGGGGCGAGGCCGACGCGTCCTCCGTCCATGTCACCTTCCTGCCGAAGGCGGAGTGGGACGCGCTGGGCGCGGCGGGATTCCTCCAGCGCACCGACCAGCAGTTCCACTGGCTGAACGAAGGCTATGGCAGCTACGACGATTTCCTGTCCGCCCTGGCGTCGCGCAAGCGCAAGGCGCTGAAGAAGGAGCGCCGCGAGGCGGTGGCCGCCGGCATCGAGATCGAGCAGCTCAGCGGCAGCGACATCACCGAGGCGCATTGGGACGCTTTCTTCCGCTTCTACATGGACACTGGCTCTCGCAAGTGGGGCAGGCCCTACCTCACCCGCACCTTCTTCTCCCTCATCGGCGAGCGCATGGCCGACCGGGTGCTGCTGGTGATGGCCAAGCGCGCCGGGACCTACATCGCCGGCGCGATCAACTTCATCGGGGCCGACGCCCTGTACGGGCGGAACTGGGGCTGCATCGAGCAGCACCCCTTCCTGCACTTCGAGGTCTGCTACCATCAGGCGATCGACGCCGCGATTGCCCGCAGGCTGGCCCGGGTCGAGGCCGGCGCGCAGGGCGAGCACAAGTTGGCGCGCGGCTATCGCCCCGTCACCACCTACTCGGCCCACGACATCGCCGACCCGTCGCTGCGGCGAGCCGTGGCCCACTATCTGGAGCGCGAGCGCCAGCACGTGCAGGCGATCAACGAAGAGCTGGAAGAGATGGCGCCCTTCAGGAAGGCCTGAGGAAGCCGGGCGCGATCGACTTCGCGCTCTCCACGATCAGGTCTCGGACGCGGGCCGCATCCTCGATGTCGAACAGGGTCGGCCGCCGCCACAACAGCGGGAACATGTATTCCTCGTAGCTGATCGGCATGTGGTGGTCGCGGAAGATGATCGAACCGCGCCCGTCCCGTCCCTCCTCGACATCGATGCGTCCGAGGTTCGAGAGCGGCACCGCCGTCAGTTCGCGGTTCTCGATGATGACGACCTGCTTGTCCGTCACGGCATAGGTCGTCCGGCCCAGGCGCCACGCCCGCAGCCACGGATAGGCCGGCCCGACGATGACGGCGGCAGCGAGAACCGCGATCCCGGCGAAGCGGAGCAGTGGCGGCCCCTCGAAAACCATGATCAGCGCGAGCCAGGCCGCCGTGAAGACAGCAAGCACCGCCGCGTAGAGCAGCCTTGCCCGTCCTTCGAGCGCCAGCGATACCTGCGCCGCCGGGCGCCCGACCCACTTGATCAGGTCGGTGGGTTGAAGATAGCCCTTGAGGGCAATAGCGAGGTCCTTGTCGACCATCATCGTGCCCCACGCGGAGACGGACAGTGAGCCAACCCTACGACCCCTCGAACGTCTTCGCCAAGATCCTGCGCGGGGAACTGCCCTGCGAAAAAATCTACGAGGACGACGCGACGCTCGCCTTCATGGACATCATGCCCCGCGCGGACGGCCATGCGCTGGTGATCCCCAAGGCGCCGGCCCGCACCATCCTCGACATCGCCCCCGCCGATCTCGCCCGGCTGGCCCAGTCGGTGCAGACCGTGGCGCGGGCGGTGCGCGACGGAATGGCCGCGGATGGCCTCACCATCCAGCAGTTCAACGAGAGTGCGGGCGGACAGGTCGTGTTCCACGTGCACTTCCATGTCATGCCGCGCTGGTCGGGGGTCGCGCTCCGCCCGCATACGGGCGCGATGGAGAAGCCGGAGGTGCTGAAGATGCATGCCGCGAAGATTCGCGGCGCCCTGGGCTGAGGGGCCGCCTTACCCCATCCACCACACGGTGCCGATGAGGACCCCTTCACCCGCCACCACGCCTGCGATCAGGCTCCGGCGCACCGCGAAGAAGGCCGCCGCGCCAGCCGCGATGGCGCCGAGTCGCCCGACCAGCGGCACGGCGGCCAGCGCGCCTCCGGGCGACAGCAGCAGCTTGACGACGACGGCGCACAGAAGGGCCGTCGCCACGAGCCGGACCCACTCGATGATCGGGGATTGCTCGTCGAGGCCCCGGGAGAGCACGACGGCGAGCATCCGCCACACCTCGCTCGGCAGGAAGCCGAAGACGATCAGCGCCACATAGGGCCAGAGCGGATCCTGGAGCAGCACGGAGGTCAGGCTCACGACGCCGTCCTCCGGCGCGCATCCCATAGGCGCCCCAGCACGAACGCCGCCGTGCCGCCGATCAGGCCGACCGCGAGCAGGTCGAAGCTGTCCCCGGTGATGGGGGCGAGAACAGGCTCGAGCATGAAACCGAAGGTGATGGCCATCCAGTCCGCCGCCCTGCGGGCTCCGCCCGCGACGGACAGCGTGAAGAAGATCGGGGTGAGAAACAGCATGCCCGCGGCCAGCGGCGTCGGGAACGCTCCCATCAGGTAGTAGCCGGCTCCCGTCGCGATCGTCGACAGGATCAGGCAGGCATGGGCGAAGCCGAAGTAGAACGCCGCCCGGCAACGGGGCGGGACAGCCGGGAGACGGCGCAGGCTCTCGCTCCACACCGTGACGGCGACAAAGTGCGCGGCATAGGCCTGCCGCGCGAATCCGTCGCCGGGTTGCCGAATGACCGGCAGGACCGCCATCGTCATCGGCAGGAAGCGGATGGAGGAAAAGCAGACTGCGGCCGCGACTGCGAGCGGGGCCATTCCGGCCGCCAGCCCCGCGTAGAAGATCACCTGCGCCGGTCCGGCCCAGAGCAGGACGGTGGACAGCATGGCCGCCCCGACCGGATGGCCGGCGTCGCGCGCAAGGCTGCCGACGCCCACTAGCGCCAGCGCCACCGTCCAGGCGGGAAACGAGAGAGCCGCGACGAAGCCCCGCCAGAACCAGCGGGACGGTCGCTCGGTGTCGATCACGCCGCGGCCCTCACGGGGCCGCGCGCTCGCGATCCTTGCCGCTGATGATGCCGATCAGCGGCGTGCCCTTGACCTGCTCGGCGATCTGCAGCCAGCCCCACCAGAGCATGATGCCGATGAGCGGCACGACGATCCAGCCGATCAACTCTTCCATGCGTTCGCGGCGCCGCCGACGCTGCCGCCTTTGCTCGAACCAGGACGCCACGCCCCCTCCGTCCGCCAGTGCCCTGCCCTTGCGGTGGCGGATCGATCGACCCGTCGCCGCTTATCCCTTCGCGAGCGGCACCTTGGGCACCGTCCGCACCGGCGGCTTGCCGCCGCCGGGACCCTTGCCGCCATTGCCGGGATCCACGGGGCCGCCCTTCTTGACGGCCTTGGACGCCTTGCGGGACGCGGCCGCCTTCTTGGCGGAGGCCGACCGCTTTTCGCGCGCTTTGCGGGCTTCCGCAACGTCCTTTTCCGGCTTCGGCGTCACCGGGCCCGCCGGGAAGTCGAAGGTCAGGGCCTTCTTGCCGTTGACCTCGCCGACCACCACGCGCACCGCGCCGCCATCCTTGAGACGACCGAAGAGGACTTCGTCGGCAAGCGGCGTCTTGATGGTCGACTGGATGAGTCGGGCCATTGGCCTGGCACCCATCGTCTCGTCGTAGCCGTGCTCCACGAGCCAGTCCCGCGCCTCGTCGCTCAGCTCGATCGTGACGTTGCGGTCGGCGAGCTGCGCCTCGAGCTGCAGGACGAACTTGTCGACGACCTTGGCGACGACTTCGCGCGGCAACTGGCCGAACGAGATGATCGCATCGAGGCGGTTGCGGAATTCCGGCGCGAACAGCCGGTTGATCGCCTCGTTGTCCTCCGAGTCGCGCTTGTTGCGCGTGAAGCCCATCACCGGCCGCGCCAGGTCGGCGGCGCCGGCATTGGTCGTCATGATCAGGATGACGTTGCGGAAG
>CAZJCW010000193.1:0-8515 GCA_964544365.1 uncultured Alsobacter sp. | reverse complement strand
GGAGCCGATCTCGCCCTCCAGGCCGAGCGCGCTGGCGGCATCGCAGGTCGCCATGCCGAGCATGTCCCACGCGTCGAGCACCGTCTCGTCCCGCGCGGCGATGGCCTGCACGCGGTGCGCCATGAACATCGTGCGGAACATATCCAGGGGCCGGTCGGGCGCTGGCCCGTCCGTGCCGAGCCCGACGCGCAGCCCCATCTGCCGAAGGCGCGGCGCCGGGCACGTGCCGAACACCGACATGAGCGAACTCGGCGTATAGGCCACCGCCGCGCCCGCGCGCTGCAGCGCCTCGATGTCGTCCTCGGTCAGGTCGATGCAGTGGGCGAGCAAGGACGTGCTGTCGAACAGGCCGAAGGCATCGGCCATGAAGGCGATCGTCCCATCCCGGTGCCCATCCTGCACGAAGCGCAGCCCGTGCCTGCGCGACAAGTCCCAGGCCTCGCCGACGCCCTCCGCGATCTCGCGGCGGACCGCGGGGTCGGCAGCGAGGTAGGCAGCCCTGCTGCCGACCGGCGCCGAGACCGCGAGTGCGATCCGCCCGCCCCCGGCGCCGGACCATTTGCGGATGGTCTCGTCCGCCCCGGCGATCTGGTCTGCAAGGCTGACCGATCTGTCCACGGGCCTTCCGTCGTCCCAGTCGCGGAAGGGGCGCGGAAACGGCGGCCGGTCCGTGCCGAGCACCAGCACTTCGCGCAGTCCCGCCTGCTCGATCTCGGCCAGATGCGCATCGGCACAGGTCGGGTCGTGACTGCGCATCACGTTGTCGCCGCCGCCGAAGAACGGAACGGCCGTGGTCACGCCGCCGCGCAGCCGCTCCAGTGCCTGCAGCGCGGCGTCGGCGCCCCAGAATGCCGCGTCTGAATGCAGGGCGTAGATGTCGCCTACCGCCGCCATCCACGCGGAAGCCGATCCGCCGAGTCCCTTGGTCAGGCCGTGTCCCGCGTGGAGGTGGAGATCGATCAGGCCCGGAATCAGGATCGCCCCGCCGAGGTCGATGGTCTGGCAACCGTCCGGAGCGGACGCAGGGCGGCCTTCGCCGATGGCGGCAATGCGTCCGTCGCGGACCAGCACATGGCCGCGATCGACGATGCGCCGGCTACCCTCCATGGGGACGATGACAGCGTTCACGAGCAGGGTGTCGGGTGCAGTCACGGCGTTGCGTCCAGGGGATAGGTCGGCGGGAAGATGTCGGCGACGGCCGGGTGCCCGAACGTCCTGTCCGGATACTTCTCGACCATTCCGTCATACTGCGCCTGCGCCCTTCGGTGCTCCGCCGATGCGTCGAAGCCGGCCAGAACGCCGTCCTCGACGACCAGCCTCCCGTCGACGACAACGGTGCGGACGTCGCGGCCCGAACCCGCCACCATCAGGGTCTGGATCGGGTCGATGGCCGGGCCGATCCGGTCGTGGCCGAGGTCGACGACGGCGATGTCCGCCTTGGCGCCCGGCTGCAGGCGCCCGAGGTCCGGTCGTCCCAGCGCGTCGGCTCCGATCCGGGTCGCCGCGTCGAAGAGGTCGCCCGAGCGCACGCTGTCGGGCGAGCGGTCCATGACCCGCGACAGCATCAGGCCCACCTGCATGTTGAGGATCATGTCCGGTGGCCAGGTGTCCGTGCCGAGACCGACGCGCAGGCCCATGGCCCGGCAGCGTGAGAGCGAATCGAGCGCGGCCCCATGGCGGGCCATAACGACGGGGCATGACACCACGGTCGCGCCTGCGTCCCGCATCAGCGCGAGGTCACGCTCGCGCGTCGTGCCATCCCCGAGGCGCGGGAAATGCGTCGCATGAGGCAGCAGCGTGCGCTCGCTCAGGAAGCCGAGCCCGGCCAGCCACGCGGCCGGCGAAAGGCCGTGCCGTCGCACCACTTCGTTAACTTCGAAGTCGGACTGGTGGCAATGCAGCCTGACCGGCACGCCGAGATCCCGGCCGGCAGCCGCCGTGCGGCGCAGCAACTCGGGCGTGCAGCTCTCGATGCGGTCCGGCGACAGCATGGCGCGAACGAGGTCACCATGACGGCCCTCGACGTCGCGGCAGAAGCGCACGGCATCCGCAAGGCCGGCGAGGCCCTTCTCCTCGTCGATGGCGAGCGACACCGTGCCAGTTGCGTCGACGCAGGTGTGGCCGCTGCGGTAGGCGGGGCCGAGATAGACGCGCAGACCCAACGCGCCGGCCGCGTCCGCCGCCGCGGAGAATTCCTCTGACGTCTCGGCCCAGTGTCGGTAGAACAGCGAGGCGATGGGCAGCGCCGTCGTGATGCCGTTGCGCAGCAGCTGGGCAAAGGCGTAGCGCTTCTGGAACGCGAGTTCCTCGGGCGAGTACATCTCGTAAGGTCCACGCGCCATGTAGCTGGTCGGCCAGACGCGGCCCTTCTTCCAGGCGGGCGTGTTGTCGAGTGCGAGGATGCCCGTGTCGAGGTCCGACACGGCATCGAGGTCGATGAAGCCGGGGCACACCAGCCCGCCGGGATGATCGATCCGCCGCGCCACCTCGCCGGGGAAGTCGCGACCGACGAAGACGATCCGGTCGCCCTCGAACACCACCTCGCCATCGGGCACCAGCACGTGGCGATCGTCGCGGTGCCCGACGACCCAGCGGCCCGACAGGAGGGTCCGGCCGGCCGTGTGAGGAGAGGGCGATGGGACGCTCATTGCGACGTCCACGCTACGGCCTCATGACACCGGGCGGCAAGCGCCGCCTCGGCCTTCCCAACAACCGTCGGAGGGCCATGCCTGTCGCAGAGGGCGTCGGCACGAACGGGACTACCTGGTGACAAGCCGTGCGGCGGCGTCCCCGGCCGTGCGGCCCAGCACCACGGCGGTGAGAAGCCCGTTACCCGAGAGGTAGCCCGCCGCCGTCGAGCCGGACACGCCGACCGCCGCGCCGCCCACGGCGAACAGGTTCGGCATGAGGGACCCGCCGGGACGCGCCACGCGGCCTTGCGTGTCGACCGCCAGGCCGCCCTGCGTGTGGAACAGCGCGCCCGTCACCTTCACGGCGCAATACGGCGAAGCGAGCGGTTCCACGCCGCCCCAGTCGCGCCCGAAGCGGTCGATGGTGCCCGCGGCCCGGGCTGCCGCGATCTCGTCGACCGTGGCCGCCAGCGCCTCTGGCGGAACGCGGATCGCGGCCGCCAGTGCCGGCACCGTCGGCGCCGTGATCACCGCTCCGGCCGCCTCGGCGTTGCGGAAGTCCTCGAACTGTCGGGCAATCGCGGCGATGCGACTGTCGAACACGTCGAAGGCCGTCGCGTCGCGCTCCTTCAGCACCACCGCGGCCTGCTCGGAATAGCCCTGCGTCTCGTTGCTGAATCGTCGGCCGTCGAGGTTCACCTGGAACCCGCCTTCCATCACCACGGCCCAGCTCACCAGGATGCCGTGGGGATGCGCGACGGACCCATGGCCCTGGTAGCCGGACATGGCGACCAGCTCCGCTCCCAGCGCCTGACCCCAAAGGACTGCGTCGCCGCGGTTGCCCGGATGGCCGAAGTAGAGTGCGTCCGCCATCTCTGGAATGTGCCGGCGCACGAGATCAGGGTTTCCGCCATAGCCGTTGCAGGCGAGAACCAGTGCGGAGCAGCCGACATCCTCCTGCGTCCCGTCGGGCCGTGACAGGCGCACGCCCGCGATGCGGCCGTCGGTCCCCGCAAAAAGGGCCGTTGCCGTCGCCTCCGTCAGGATCGGGATCTCCCGTGCCTCCACCGCCTCGCGCAGGCGGTCCACCAGTTCGGCGCCGGATCGCGACGGCAACCCATGCATGCGCCGCGCGGAGTGCCCGGGATAGCTGAAGTCGTGGACGACCGAGAACGGCAGGCCATACCGGTCGGCAAGCCACTCGATGGTGGGGCCGGATCGTTCCGCGATGTCCCGGACGAGCGCGGGATCGGGCTCGTGCTTCGCCTTCCTCAGGATGTCCTGGGCGAAAAGTGCCGCACTGTCCGCGATGCCGTGTTCTGCCTGGAACCGGGTCGGCGCCGCAGGGATCAGCCCCGCCGACAGCGCGGTCGATCCGCGCGGAAGGGGATCTCGCTCCAGCACGGCGACATCGGCACCCGCTTCGCGCGCCGCCAGCGCGGCCGTCAGTCCGGCAGCCCCGGCTCCGACGATGAGCACGGGGATCACCGTATCGAAGCGGACCCCCGCCGCCGGAAGGATCCCGGTCACGACGCGTCCACCTCCCGCAGGGCTTCCGCGACGGTCTTCACGGGCGCGACCGGGCGCAGCGCCTCGATGGCGATTCGGTGCGTGTCCTCGCTGAAGGCCGCGCAGCCGTCCTCCAGCACGATGGCCTCGAGGTCGCGCACGTGACACTCGCGCACGGTGGAGGCGACGCCGCCATTGGTGACGATGCCACAGACATAGAGCCTGCGGATATCCGCCTTGCGCAGCGCCCACTCCATGCGGGTCATGTAGAACGCCGAATAGGCGATCTTCTCCACCGTCAGGTCGGCGGGCTGCAACTCGTCGACAAGCGCGTGTCCCCAGCTGCCGGGCAGGAAGTCCCCCTTTCGCAGGAAAGGCCGGAGCGCCTTGAGGTGCGGCGAGATCAGGGGCTCGCCAGCCTTTGCGGGAACGAGGGTGAACTGCGTCGAGACGATCCACCCGCCCTTGCGGCGGATCGCATCCGCCAGCGGCTTGACGCGCGCCGGCAGCGCGGCGATCGCGGGCGCCGATTGTCCGGCGCGGCCGTAAGCTCCCTCGGGGTGCACGAAGTCGTTCTGCAGGTCGACGATCAGCAGGGCCGTCTGGCCGGGGAGCACGTCGGCGTTCATGCGGTCCTCTCGATGACGATGTTGCCGAGCGCGTCGACCCGAGCCGACAGTCCCGGATCGACCACGGTCGTCGCGTCCCCCTGCTCGAGGATCGCGGGTCCCTGCACGACGGCGCCGACCGGCAGGTCGAGTCGCGACCAGACGGCGGCGTCGTGCCATGCACCGTCGAACCACACGGAGCGGTAGCCGCGCCTCGCCCCCTCGAGAGTAGCACCTTCGGCCGGTGC
Organism: uncultured Alsobacter sp.; assembly: GCA_964544365.1. Taxonomy (GTDB): domain Bacteria; phylum Pseudomonadota; class Alphaproteobacteria; order Rhizobiales; family Beijerinckiaceae; genus Alsobacter. Next base: position 3,520 of record CAZJCW010000193.1, on the reverse strand, counting down.
CAACGCGGACAGGTCGAAGGGCGGCCTTCGACCTACGGCGGCCGTGCGCAAGGTCACGATCCGGATCGGAATACCCGGCAGGAGGCGGCTGAAGGAAGTGCGGTACGACGTTTCGAACGCCTCGCGCACGAGGGCCGCCGAGATCCCGGTCGTCTCGCCGGCCAACGTCACCGGCAAAGGCACCGAAATCGTATGCGTCTGGCCCATGTAATGCATGTCGAGCTCGTACAGCACGTCGATCCGCTCCACAGCGACGCCTGCGCCGGCCACGACACGCTCCGCCGCATGGCCCTGGTCCGCCATCAGCTGGTCGAGCGCGCCGACATCAAGTCCGTCCAGCATCCAGTTGACGGTCCGGACCTGGTCGTGCCTCAGGTCGGCGATGACACAGCCGAGCGCAGACGTGATGCCCGGGAACCGGGGCACCAGCGCAGAGGCGAGCCCGACGTCGCGCACAAGGGCACCGGCATGCAGGGCTCCGCCGCCGCCGAACGGCATGATCGCGAAATTCGCCGGATCGTGTCCGCGCTCGATCGAGACCAGCCTGATGGCTCCCGCCATCTTCGCGTTGGCGACACGAACGATGGCTTCGGCCCCCTCCATCGTTCCGATGCCGAGAGGCTCGGCGACGTACCGGCCGATGGCGGCCTTGGCCGCCTCGACGTCGAGACGCGAGAGCTGTCCGCCGATCGGCCGGTCCGCATTGATGCGACCGAGCACGACGTTGGCGTCCGTCAGCGTCGGCCTGTCGTTGCCCTGCCCATAGCAGACAGGCCCCGGGCGGGATCCGGCGCTCTCGGGGCCGACCTGGAGCAGGCCGCCCTTGTCGACCTTGGCGATGGAGCCGCCGCCTGCGCCGATGGTCGAGATCTCGATCATCGGGGTGCGGATGACGAGACCGAAGTCGACAGTCGTTTGTGCCGCAAGGACCGACCGACCTCCGGCGATGAGCGACACGTCGAAGGACGTCCCGCCGAGATCTCCGGTGATCACGTTCGGGAAGCCAGCCGCCCGCGCGATCGCTGCCGCGGCGATGACGCCAGCGGCCGGTCCGGACAACGCGGTACGAACCGGCAGCCGCCGGGCCGTCGTCGTCGACATCACACCGCCGTTCGACTGCACGATGTGGAACGTGCCGCCGAAGGCCTCCGTGCCGAGGGCCGTTTCGAGGTTCCGCAGGTAAGTGCCGACGACGGGTTGGAGATAGGCGTTGATCGCGGTGGTCGAGGCGCGCTCGAACTCGCGGATCTCGGGAAGGATCTCGGACGAGGCGATGACATTCTCGTTCGGCCAGATCGCGCGTGCCGCCGTCGCCGCGGCTGCTTCGTTCGCGGCGTTCGCATAGGCGTTCACGAAGACGATGGCGACGGCCTCGGCGCCTTTCGCGAGCAGGGCCTTCGCCGCGGCCTCTACCGCAGCGGGCTCCACCGGCGTGCGGATCGAGCCGTCGGCCAGCACGCGCTCATCGACCTCGAGCCGCATGTCGCGATCGGCGATGGGCGTGAAGTCCCCCCACAGGCCCCACGTGCGCGGGCGATCGCGCCGACGCATCTCCAGCACGTCGCGGAAACCGCGTGTCGTGATCACGCCGATCCTGGCACCCTTTCGCTCGAGCAGGGCGTTCGTGCCGACCGTGGTGCCGTGCACGATGGACGAGAACGACCGCACCTCGCCCAGTGTCCGGAGCCCGGCGATGAAGCCGCTGGCTTCGTCGCCGCGGTTCGACGGAACCTTCGCAGTGCGGAAACGCCGCTCCGCCTCGTCGAAGAGGAACAGGTCGGTGAAGGTGCCTCCGACATCCACACCGACAATCGTGCCTCGCGCGCTCATGCCGGCCTCCCGTCACGCAGCACGGCCGTCGCGGTGGCGTCGAGGATTCCGCCCTCCGACACGACAGCGCGGTAGCGCTCCCTCGCTGCATCCGTGGAGACATAGCCGAGCCGCACGTCGCGCGCGACGAGCGCGGGGTCGCGGGTGGCGGCCGGCCCCCAGCCCCCGCCGCCCGGCGTTTCCAGCCGGACTCGCCGTCCTTGCGCGATCCTCACATCTGTGACTTTCGAGGCGAGCGGAGGGGACCGGTCGCCTTCGTCGGCCTGCCAAGAAAAGTGGTTCAGCGCTGCCGCCTCGCCGCCATTGACGCCGAAGGGCGCGAACCTGCCGCGCTCGCCCAGCAGGAACACGTCGGCGCCGCCCCTGGCGAGAGACTCGATCTCGTAGATCGCGCCGAGTCCGCCGCGGTGCAGCCCGGGACCGGCGCTGTCCGGCCGCAAGGCCCATTGCGTGAACAGAATGGGATAGGACGCCTCGAGGATCTCCGCCGGGGGGATCGTCGCCATGGAGATGGGGTTGTTGCCGTGGTTGAGCCCGTCGGTCTCCGGATTGCCGCCAAGGCCGCCACCGAAGAACGAGAACATCACGTAGCGGCTGCCGTCGTCGCGATGCCCGGCGATCGACAGCGCGTTGATGGTTCCGAAGGGAGCGGCCGTCGCGCGGTCGGGCATCGCCTCCGCCAGTGCTCCGAACACGACGCCGATGACGCGCAGGATCGTCTCGGTGTAGCCGCCGACCGGCTTTGGCGCGCTGACACCGAGCAGCGTGGTGTCGGGGATCACGAAGGTGATGGGGGCGAGGCACCCGGCATTCGCCGGAACGTCGGTGAACACGTGCTTCAGCGCCACGTAGCAGCAGGCCACCGCCGTCGAGCGGGCGATGTTCAGCGGGCCGGCGCATGGCGGGGACGAGCGCGAGAAGTCGAGCGTCATCCGGTCGCCTGAAATGGTCAGGTCCAGCGCGATCGTGAGCGGCACGTCGGTGACGCCGTCGTTGTCGAGCCTGTCCTCGAAGGAATAGGTCCCGTCGGGCAACGCCTCGAGCGTCTGGCGCATGAGCGTTTCGGCACGTGCCGTGAACGCATCGAGCGCGCGCGTCACGACGTCATCGCCATAGTCGTCGAGCAGAGCGCGCAGGCGTCGCTCGCCGAGATCCAATGCGTTGAGCTGCCCGTTGAGGTCGCCGAAGTTCGACTGCGGGACGCGGCTGTTGGCGGACAGGATCGCGACGATGTCGTCGTTCATGCGCCCGCGCGACATCAGCTTCACGGGAGGAATGCGCACGCCCTCCTGGAAGCTTTCCGTGGCCCGCGCATTGAAGCCGCCCGGCACGTTGCCGCCGATGTCGAGCCAGTGGCCGACCGAAGCCAGCCAGCAGAACAGCCGACCGTCGCGGAAGATCGGCCGCACCAGCCGGAAGTCGTTGAGGTGCGTGCCGCCGTCGTAAGGGTCGTTGAAGAGGAAGGTGTCGCCCTCTTCGAGCCCGCCCTCGCGCGCCACCTTGTCGATCACGGCCTTGACCGCGAACGCCATGGCGCCGACGAAGATCGGCAGGCCCGTGGTGCCCTGCACGAGCGTCGCGCCCGTGCTGGCGTGGTAGAGGCCGTGGCAGGCGTCGCGGGCTTCCGCGATGATCGGGTTGAACGCCGAGCGGTACAGCGTCGCGTCCATCTCGTCGGCGATCTGCTCCA
>CAZJCW010000192.1:0-8616 GCA_964544365.1 uncultured Alsobacter sp. | reverse complement strand
TAGCATTTCTAAACTACGCAGTCCGGAACTGTTCCAGAGTTCGTGCGTCAAGTCATTGATAGACGGACGGTCCGCCCGCAATCCCCGCGTCGAACACCGGGCGAGCCGTTGCGCGATGTCAAGGACGGACCGCCGGCCCTGTCCGATGCTTCCCCTTGGCCGGCATATGATGCCAGTCCGGCTGCCGACTTCTCCCGAGGATCAACATGACGAGTCATCCCCTGAAGCGCATTCTTCTGAACCTCGCTCGCTCGAAAGAGCACCCCGAAGGCTCCGGACGCCATGGCTACGAGATCGTTGCGCCGCTCGACGCATCCGGTCGGCTTGATCCGGTCGCGTGGCGCGAGACGCGTGCCGCTTGCCGTGTCCGGCGCTTCTGGGCAGGGGAAAAAGAGGAGTTTGGCCATCTGGTGCACCGCTCGGGCGGGGCGGGCGGCGCCACTTGGCTTTTCGACTACAACCCGGCCGGCAGCGACGACGACGAGGCGGGATACCGCCTGGGCGAGCATGTGTTCGCCCCCGGGGAGTACATCTCGGTCAAGGACGAAGACGGCGTCATCCACACCTTCAAGGTCGTGTCCGTCGCGGCAGCCTGAGTTCTCCGCGGCCCGTCCCTGGATCCCGGGCAGCAGGCCCGGGATGTCCTCATCGCCTGAGGGGAGGGGGGCTGTCCGTCGAGAAAAGGTCCAGGTGGCGCTCGAAGGCCGATTGCACCATCACGATACCGGTGATTCCCAACGTCAGTCCCAGCAGGAACGCCGCCACGGCGCGCCATGCGCGCCAGGGGCGGTTGCGCGAGCCATCGGGATGATCCGCCGCCGTGCCGTCGACCGGCTCGCCAAGGGTAGGATCGATCCGAAGGCTACGCATGGATCACGCGACAATCACTGGAATGGTTAGGGTTCGGTAAGGATAACCTTGCTGACAGCTTGAGCAAGAACAGCCTTACCGAACCCTTAACGCAGCCTTGGGCCGGACCATTGCATTTGATTTATTCGCGCCTGTTGCGCACGTGCCATGCCCGCCCACGGTCAATTTTCGACCATGGCGCGAAATCACGCATATCCGATCGGGAATCGCGAAGGAGCAGGTTGAACGGCGGCGAGATCCCCGCCGCCGTGATGCGTCACTCCGGCTTCTGGTACGTGGCGCCCTGGTGAGCGACGGCCGTCGCGGGTGACGCCGCCACCGCAGGCACGGCATCGGCAGGGACAGCCTCGGCCTGCTTGCGACGCTTCGAGCCTCGCGTGAGCAGCGTCTCGACCCTGTCGAGATAGTAGTAGACGACGGGCGTGATGTAGAGCGTGAGCAGCTGCGACACGAGCAGCCCGCCGACGACCGCAATGCCGAGCGGTTGGCGCAACTCCGACCCCGCGCCGTGCCCGATCGCGATGGGCAGGGTCCCGAAGATGGCCGCGAAGGTGGTCATCATGATCGGCCGGAAACGGATCAGGGCCGCCTCTCGGATCGCCGTCATGGCATCCGCCCCGTCGCGTCGCCGCTCGATGGCGAAGTCGACCATCATGATGGCGTTCTTCTTCACGATGCCGATCAGCAGCAGGATGCCGATGATCGCGATCACCGAGAGGTCCATCTTGTAGTACTGCAGCGCCAGCAATGCACCGAGGCCGGCAGAGGGCAGGCCCGACAGGATCGTGATCGGGTGGATGAAGCTCTCGTAGAGCACGCCGAGCACGATGTAGATCACCAGCACCGCCGCGAGAATCAACAGTCCCTGACCGCGCAACGCGTCCTGGAACAGCTGCGCGGAGCCGGCGAAGCCCGTCGTGATCGATGCCGGAAGTCCGGCCTGCCGCTCAACGCCGCGCACGACCTCCACCGCCTGGCCGAGCGAGACGCCCGGTGCCAGGTTGAAGGAAATCGTGACCGCAGGTTGTTGCGACTGGCGGCTCACCGACAGCGGGCCAATGGAACGCTTGATCGTCGCGACCGCCTCCAGCGGGATGTTCTGGCCGTTGGAGCCGCGCACGAAAAGCTGCGCCAGCCGGGCAGGATCGGTCTGGAAGTCGCGATCCGCTTCCATGATGACCTGATAGTCGTTCGCGGGCGTGTAGATCGTGGAGATCTGGCGCGAACCGAACGCATTGTAGAGCGTCTGGCGCAGCGCGTCCGATGTCACGCCCAGGTTGGAGGCGCGTTCGCGGTCCAGTTCGATCAGCACCTGCGGATTGGCCAGCTGCAGGTCGATGTTGACGTCGCGCAGCTCCTCGAGCTGCTGCATCCGCCGCCGCATGTCGGGTGCGACGCGGTAAAGCGCGTCGAGGTCGCCGCTAGTCAGAGTGTACTGGTACTGAGCGCGCGACTGCCTGCCCGAATTCAGGTTGATGTTCTGCACCGGCTGCAGGATCAGCGACATGCTCGGGATATTCGCGGTCGCACGGCGCATCCGTGCGATCACGGTGTTCACGTCGTCGCGCTGGTCCTTCGGCTTGAGCGCGATGAACATGAAGCCCTGGTTCACGCCGCCCTGGCCGATGTTCGACGTCAGGTAATCCACGGCTGGATCCTGGCGAAGGATCTCCATGATCGCCTGCTGGCGTTGCGCCATGGCCGGAAACGACGTATCGGGCGGACCTTCGGTTGCGCCGCGCAGCAAACCCGTGTCTTCCTGCGGGAAGAAGCCCTTCGGCATGTCGACATACATCTGCGCCGTGACGAACACGGAGCCTATGGTCAGCAGCAGCACGACCGCGCGGAACTTGAGGACGACGTCCAGCGTCCAGCGATAGACAGCCAGCATCCCGCCGACGACCGCGTCGACGGAGCGCGAGAAAAGTCCCGGCTTCTTGGTGTGGTCGTGTGCCTTCAGGATGCGGGCCGAGAGCATCGGGGTCAGCGTCAGCGAGACGAAGCCCGACACCAGGATCGCGACGGAGATCACCACCGCGAACTCGCGGAACACCCTGCCGACGACCCCGCCCATGAAGAAGACGGGGATGAACACGGCGATCAGCGCCAGCGTGATCGATACGATCGTGAAGCCGATTTCCCGCGACCCCTTCAGGGCCGCCTCGAACGGTTTCATCCCGTCCTCGATGTGGCGCATGATGTTTTCGAGCATCACGATCGCGTCGTCGACGACGAAGCCCACCGAAAGGGTGAGCGCGAGCAACGAAATGTTGTCGATCGAGTAGCCCAGCACATACATCGCCGCGAACGTGCCGATCAGCGAGACTGGCAGTGCGAGAGTGGGGATGATGGTCGCCGTCAGCGACTTCAGGAACAGGAAGATCACGAGCACGACCAGCGCGATGGACAGCATCAGCGTGAACTGGACGTCGTAGACGGCTTCGCGGATCGGGATCGAGCGGTCGTTGAGGACGTGCAGGCCGATCGATGCGGGCAGCTGCTCGCGGAAGGCGGGAACGCGGTCCCGGATCCGGTCGACAACCTCGACGGTGTTGGCATCGGACTGGCGGAACACCGCGACGATCAGCGAGCGCTCGCCGTTGAACCAGCTGGCGGATTCGTCGCTCTCCGTCGAATCCTTCACCGTTGCCACGTCGCCAAGGCGCACCTGGATGTTGTTGCGCGAGGACACGATCAGGTTGGCGTAGTCCTCGGCGCGCCGCAGCTGGCCGGTCGCCTCGATGGTGATCCGCTGGCGCTCGCCGCGAAGCGTGCCCGTCGGCTGGTTGGAATTCGCCGAAGCCACGGCCGCGCGCAGCTCGTTGAAGGTCAGGCCTCGCGACGACAGCGCGGACGGGTCGGCCTGGATACGCACCGCGTATTTCTGCGATCCGAAGATCAGCGCCTGCGCGACGCCCGGCACCTGCGAGATCTGCTGCTGCAGGACCGTTTCCGCGTAGTCGTTGACGGTCGACAGGGGCAACGTGTTTGACGTCACGACGAGGAACAGCACCGGCTGGTCGGCCGGGTTCACCTTTCGGAAGCTCGGCGGATTGGGAAGATCGGCCGGCAGGCGCCGCGCCGCGGCGCTCAGGGCCGACTGCACGTCGAGCGCCGCTCCGTCGATGTTGCGGTCGAGGTCGAACTGCATCGTGATGTTTGTCGATCCCTGCGTGGAGATCGACGTCATCGAGGTGATGCCGGAGATGTTGGCGAACTGCCGTTCGAGCGGCGCCGCGACCGAGGCAGCCATCGTTTCCGGACTGGCTCCGGGCAAACCAGCCGAGACGTTGATGGTCGGGAAGTCCACGCGGGGCAGGGCGGCCACGGGCAATTGCCGGTAGGCGAACAGCCCGAAGATGATGAAGGAGAGGGTGATGAGCGTCGTCATCACCGGGCGGCGGATGCAGATCTCCGAGAGTCCCATGTCCGTCTCCCGTCCGTCAGCCGCGAGGCTGCCCACTCTGGATTGCCGCGCCGGCTGGCGCCGGCTGCGGCGCTGCGCCCGGCGAGCCGGCCTGCGGAACGCCCTGGGGCCGGCCTTGCGGCGCTCCCCCCGGCGGCTGGCCGCCCGGCGGGCGCTGTCCGCCTTGAGGACGCGATTCGACGCGCACGCCGTCGTTGAGGAGGAGCTGGCCGTCCGTGACCACCGTCTCGTCGCCGTTCAGGCCGGCCTTGATCACCGAAAGACCGCGCAGGGTCCGATCGACCGTCACAGGCCGGACCCGGGCCTGCCCGTTCTCGACCACGAAGACGATCATTCCATTCTGGCTCTGCTGCACCGCCTCGCGCGGCACCGTGATGGCGTCCTGCTCCACGCGGATGACAAGCCGAACGTCGCACAGCGCTCCCGGCCACAACACCTCCTCGGCGTTGTCGAAGATGCCACGGAGGGCGATCGTGCCAGAGGTCGGGTCGACATTGTTGTCGATCACGGCCACCCGCCCGTCGATGGCGTCGGTCAGGCCCTGCGGGGTCGCCTGGACCTTCGAGGTCCCCTTCGCAAGCGCCTCTCTCAGTTCAGGCAGCAGCCGCTGCGGAACGTTGAATGACACGTAGATCGGGCTGATCTGGTTGATCGTCGCCAGCGGCACGCTGCCGTCGCCGGTCTTGGCGATGTTCCCGGCCTTGATGCCGGCCACGCCGATCCGTCCGGAAATCGGAGCCTTGATCGTGTAGTAGCCCAGCTGGATGCGCAAATTCTCGAGGACGGCCTCGTCCGCGCGGATCTGGGCGGAAACCGTCTGCACGGCGGTACGGGCGTTGTCGAGCGTGACCCGCGAGCCGACCTCCTGCGCCGCCAGCTGCTCGTTGCGGCGCACGTCGCGCTCCGCCTGCTCGAGCTGCGCGCGGGACCGGGAGAGGTTGGCCTCCGCCTGCTTGATCTGGGCTTCGATGCCGCGGGCATCGAGCTCGAACAGGATGTCGCCCTGCTTCACGGGCGCCCCGTCTTCGAAGTTGACCTTCAGGATCTGGCTTTCGACGCGGGAGCGCAGGGTGACGCTCGCGACTGTCTGGACCGTTCCGATCGTGTCGAAGCGTACCGGCATCGGGCGACGTTCGGCCTTGCCAAGAGCCACGGGCACGACACGCTGGGCACCGCCCGGACCGCCCTGTCCGCGCGGCGGCCCGCCGGCGGTCTGGCCGCCGCCCGCTGGCGGCGCCACAGCCGGCTTGGCGCCGGGCAGAGACAAGCCGGGGATGGCGGCAACGATCTGGGGCGGAAGATAGCCGACGGCTTGCGCCACGAGCTCATCGCGCTTGGGCTTCAGTTCCGGCCAGATGACCGGTACCGCGTAGAACGCGCCGATCGAGGCCGCGAGGGCAAAGGTGATAATGGACGCCTTCGAGGGCATCGGCAGACTCCGTCGGGCCGGGCAACAGGACGTCAGTCTCCGCGGCGGCGCCCCGGGGCTGGCTGGTGAGTTATAGCGCTCAAAACGCGTGTTTGACAGTTACAAGCTGGCAATAAACCGGTCTTCAAACGGTTTGGCGACGTCAGTCGAAGGATCTGGCCATCACGGAGTCGCGAGGACTGAGACCAAGGTCCAATAGCGGCCGCCGACAACAGGCTGCAGGGCGGCCCCGGATCGACCCGTGCCCGCCTTGGGGACGCGACGGCGCTTTCGTCCCGTGCTAGAGGGGCGCCCTCGCATCGACCTCGGAGACATCCCCGATGACGACATTCACCCGACGCCGCACCCTGGCCATGCTCGGCCTTCCGGCGCTTACGATCCTTTCCGCGCCAGCAGGGGCACAGCAGAAGATGACCACGCCGTCCGGACTGACCTACACCGACCTCGTCGTGGGCACGGGCGCGTCGCCGCAGCCCGGGCAGCGCGTGACCGTGCACTACACCGGCACGCTGACCGACGGGAAGAAGTTCGACAGCTCGCGCGACCGGAACGAGCCCTTCACCTTCACCATCGGCCGCGGCCAGGTCATCAAGGGATGGGACGAGGGCGTGATGTCGATGAAGGTCGGCGGGCGCCGCCAGCTCACGATCCCGCCTGAACTCGGTTACGGCGCGCGCGGGGCCGGCGGCGTCATTCCGCCGAACGCGACGCTCGTCTTCGACGTCGAACTGATCCGCGTCGGCTGACGGGATCCGGCGCGATCCGTCTCGCGCTTGAGCTTCATGGCCGGCTCCGGTAGAAGCCCGCTCCTTCCCGCGGAGCCCGGCCATGTCATCCCCTCCCAGCGTCTCGGTCGGCATCGACTTCGGGACGAGCAACACCGTCGTCGCCGTTGCGGACCGGCAGGGGCCCTCGCGTGTCGTTCGCTTCGCGCACAAGGGCGAGGACCTGACCACCTTCATGTCCGCCCTGTGCTGGTGGCATGAGCGTGTCAACGGGGTGAACACCAAGCGCCACGACGGCGGCCCGTGGGCCGTCGACGCCTTCCTGACGGCCATTACCAACCTTCGCTTCATCCAGTCCTTCAAGACCTTCGCCGCCAGTGCGAGCTTCCGGGACACCATCGTCTTCGGTGAGCGGATGACCTACGAGGCGTTGATGGCGACGTTCCTTGCGACGGTCCGCAGGCACGCCGGGGTCGACCTCGCGGCAGGGCGCGTCGTCATCGGCCGCCCGGTCCGCTTTGCCGGTGGCAATCCGGACGACGCGCTGGCGATGACGCGCTACCGCGACGCGGCAGGTCAACTGGGCGTTGCGGATCCTGGCTTCGTCTACGAACCGGTCGGGGCGGCATTCTACTACGCCAGGGCTCTGTCGGGCGACGCGACGGTGCTCGTCGCCGATTTCGGTGGCGGCACGACCGACTTCTCCGTGCTGCGCTTCGAACGGCAGGGTACCCGGAGGGTCGCGCGCCCGCTGGGACACTCCGGCATCGGCATCGCCGGGGACACGTTCGACTACCGGATCATCGACCGCATCGTTTCGCCCCGCCTCGGCAAAGGCTCGGACTACCTGTCCTTCGGCAAATCCCTCACGATCCCGGGACATTTCTACGCGAACTTCGCGCGCTGGAACCAGTTGTCGATGATGAAGGCGAACGGCGACCTCAAGGAGCTTCGGTCGCTGGCTCGAAGCGCTGTCGCGCGGGAGGCGCTGGAGCGCTTCATCGAGATCGTCGAATACGATCTCGGGTTCGCCCTCTACCGCGCCGTCTCCGCGGCCAAGCGCGATCTCTCCTCCCACGAAGCCACTGATTTCGTCTTCGCCGACGGCGGCGTCGATATCCGCGCCCGGATCACGCGCGCCGACTTCGAGGGCTGGATCGCAGACGACGTCGCGCGCATCCGCGAGACGCTGGACGCCGCCCTGTCACGCGCCTCCATCCAGGCATCCCGGATCGACAAGGTGTTCCTCACCGGCGGCACGTCGCTGGTTCCAGCCATCCGCGGCCTCTTCGTCGACCGCTTCGGCGAGGATCGCCTCGTGTCCGGCGACCAGTTCGAGTCGATCGCCGCGGGGCTGGCGTTGATCGGCCGCGAGGAGGACTTCGCGGACTGGACTGTGTCCTGACGGATTGACCTGCGTCAATGCGACTTGACAGTTTCGGCGTCCAACTTCGTGGACACTCCTCCCACGAACGGTGGCCCCCATGCGGATCCTCTTCATCCACCCCAACTATCACTCGGGCGGGGCGGAGATCGCCGGCAACTGGCCGCCGGCATGGGTCGCCTATCTCACCGGCGCGCTGAAGCAGGCGGGTTTCCCCGACATCCACTTCATTGACGCGATGACCAACGACATCGACGACGACAGCCTCAAGGCGAGGATTGCCGCCGTCAAGCCGGACATCGTGGGCACCACCGCCATTACTCCCTCCATCTACAAGGCCGAACGCGTGCTTGAGATGGCAAGGGAGGTTGTGCCTGAGGCCGTCACCGTGCTCGGCGGCGTGCACGCCACCTTCATGTACAATCAGGTCCTGCCCGAAGCGCCCTGGATCGACGCGATCGTGCGCGGGGAAGGCGAGGAGATCATCGTCGACTTCGTGCGCGCCGTCGCCGACGGGCGATGGCCGGCCGAACGCGCCGCCATCAAGGGCATCGCCTATATGGACGGCGGCAAGGTGGTGGCGACGCCCGCCGCGCCCACCGTCAAGAACATCGACGCGCTCAAGCCCGACTGGAGCGTGCTGGAGTGGGACAAGTACATCTACATCCCGCTCGGCAAGCGCGTCGCCATCCCCAACATGGCGCGCGGCTGCCCGTTCACCTGCAGCTTCTGCTCGCAGTGGAAGTTCTGGCGCGACTACCGCATCCGCGACCCGAAGAAG
>CAZJCW010000191.1:0-8619 GCA_964544365.1 uncultured Alsobacter sp. | reverse complement strand
GATCAGCGTTGGCGTTCGTCGGTCGTCGTGGCGGAGTCGGAGAGGGCGCTTGACCAGCGCGATTCCGGGCCGAACTCCGACGTCGAGGAGACAGACAGGATCTCGGCGAGACGCGAACGCGCCCGGTTCACGCGGCTCTTGATGGTGCCGACTGCGCAACCGCAGATCTGGGCAGCCTCCTCGTAGGACAGTCCGGACCCGCCGATCAGGATGAGCGCCTCGCGCTGGTCCGGCAGAAGCTGTTGCAGCGCGACGCGGAAGTCGACGAGGTCCATGTGACCGTCCTGGGACGGATGGGTCGAGAGGCGCGACGCCATCTGGCCGTCGGCGTCCTCGACCTCCCGGCGTCGCTTGCGGTGCTCGGAATAGAAGACGTTGCGCAGGATCGTGAAGAGCCAGGCGGCGACATTGGTTCCGGGCGTGAAGCTGTCGCGGTTGGCCCACGCCTTGAGCATGGTTTCCTGCACGAGATCGTCGGCGCGATCGGGATTGCCGCTGAGGGACATCGCGAAGGCGCGGAGAGCCGGCACGGCGGCCAGAATGTCGTCCTTCATGCGCTGCGCAGCGGGGTCTTCGGTCATTCCCGATCCTTCTTCCCCCCGCTTTTCTCGTCGAGCTTGGCCAGCAATTCGACGAACCGATCAGGTACCGGCTGCTTCACGACGGCGTCGTAGAGGGACCTGAGCTGGCGCCCGATATGCGATTGCACGTCGTCACTCCCGCCGTGGGTGTCAGGTCCCCCCGGGTCAGACATCGAAACTTGGATGGGCCCGCTCATGTCGTGACCTGCCTGAATGTCCACGCCGCCGGATCGACGGCCTTTCCTCGCACCCATCGCTTGCCTCCGTGTCCCCGTGTCGACCAGTCCGGGGGAATGGCTCGTCTCGTCGGGAACACATCGCCCGCCTCAACGCTGTTCTCATGACGAAGTTCCAGCCATGAGCGGAACTTTCGGGTCGGTGCAGACGTTACACCGGGAATGGTTACGGCCCCTAGGCGGTCCGTTCCGCCGCCATCGCCACGCAGTCTCCGGTGCGGGGCAGCCACGTTCAATCCGATAGGAGACATTCCATGTCCGTCGCCCAGGCGATCGCTCCGCACTTGCCGTACCTGCGGCGGTTCGCCCGCGCCCTCGCCGGCACCCAGCAGGGAGGGGACGCCTACGCCGTCGCAACCCTCGAGGCCCTTGTCGCCGACCCGAGTTGTTTCCGGGCCGACCTTGAACCACGCGTGGCGCTCTACCGGGCCTTCCTGAAGGTCTGGGGTTCCGTCCCGGTCAACGGTGCCACGGACGTCGGAGCCCGCCTCGAAAGCGGGCCGCGCCGCAACCTGTCCATGCTGACGCCGCCGGCGCGGGTCGCCTTCCTGCTGCATTGCGTCGAGGGCTTCAACGCCGAGCAGGTCGCGGGGGCCATGGACAAGCCCCTCGTCGATGTCGAGGAACTGTTCGTGGATGCGGGGCGCGAGATCGCGGCCCAGATGTCGACGGACGTGCTCATCATCGAAGACGAGCCGATCATCGCCATGGACCTCGAGGCCCTCGTGCAGAGCCTCGGACATCGGGTCCTGGCGGTCGCCCGCACGAGGAACGAGGCGAAGGCAGCCCTGCAGTCCCGCAGTCCCGGGCTCGTGCTGGCCGATATTCAGCTGGCGGACGGCAGCTCCGGCGTGGATGCGGTCAACGACATCCTGAAGACAACCGCCGTGCCGGTCATCTTCATCACCGCCTTTCCGGAGCGGTTCCTGACCGGCGATCGACCGGAGCCGGCCTTCCTGATCACGAAGCCGTTCAGGGTGGAAACCGTGAAGGCCGTGATCAGCCAGGCGCTTTTCTTCAACCAGACATCGCAACTCGTGGGTTGCGGTCAACCGGAGCGGCAGCAGTCGCAGGTTCTGGGCACCTGACAGGCGGGGTCTCCCTCCCCGGGCGGGGAGGGAGGTCCGGCGGTCAGATCCGCTCGGTCTTGTTGCGCTCCAGCCAATTGTCGATCTCGCGTTCGGCGCGATCCTTGGCATAGCCGTAGCGCTCCTGAAGCCGTCCGGCGAGTTGGTCGCGCTTGCCATCCATCACGGACAAGTCATCGTCCGTCAGCTCGCCCCATTGCTGCTTGATGCGGCCTTTCATCTGCGTCCAATTGCCTTCGATACGATCCCAGTTCATGGCCAACTCCCTCATGTTTGGTCGGGAGTAGGTGCAACGTGCTAGGATTGGACTGGTTCCGAACAGAAAACGGCCCGCAACGGGGTTTCCGTTGCGGGCCGAGGACACCGGCGCCGAAGGCAGGGAGGGGGCATTCCGCATCCCCCGTCGCCGTGTCCATGCAGAACGCGGACGTCAGGGAGGAGTTCCCGTTTTCACGGGTTCGTGATCGCCAGTGTCCTGCCTGCCGTTGATGGGCGGCGGAACCCAAGGGCGGACCGCCGGGTTCGCCGACGCCCCGGCCGCAGAGCGTCCGCCGCAAGGAGACAACGCCGTGTTCCCAGTCACCGTGCGCCACAAGACGGTGTATCGCTACGCCAGCCCGGTCACCTTCGGCGAGCATCGGCTCATGCTGCGCCCGCGAGACAGCCATGACCTTCGTCTGGTGCGATCCGGGCTGACCCTGTCGCCGCGAGCCTCGGTCAGGTGGTTTCACGACGTGTTCGGCAATTCCGTCGCCATGGCTCACTTCTCGGAGCCGGCATCGGAACTGGTGATCGAGTCCGTGCTCGACATCGACCGTTACCCGCGCGGGACCGAGACGCTCGCCCTCACCGACCAGGCCCAGACCTATCCCTTCATCTATTCCGCCGACGACCGGACCGATCTGGGACGGCTGCTGGAGCGGCACTATCCGGATCCCCGGGGCTTCGTGGACGAGTGGGCGCGCCAGTTCGTCGACGGCCCGTCGATGGGAACGCTGGCGCTGCTGCGCGCCGTCAACGATGCGATCCACAACCGGTTCGTCTACGCGGCGCGCGACACGCAAGGCACCAACGCGCCCGACGTGACGCTGGCGAGCGGCAGCGGATCGTGCCGCGATTTCGCGCTGCTCATGATGGAGGCACTCCGGTCCCTCGGCTTCGGCACCCGGTTCGTGTCTGGATATCTCTACGACGCCTCCCTCGACGGCGGCGGTCAAGCGGCCACGGGGGCCGGGCAGACCCATGCCTGGGTCGACGTCTACCTCCCCGGAGCCGGGTGGGTCGAATTCGATCCCACGAACGGCGTCGTCGACGCCGACGACCTCATCCGCATCGCGGCGACGCGAGATCCGTCCCAGGCCGTTCCCATCGCCGGGAGCTTCGTCGGGCGGCCGGCCGACCCCCTGGGCATGACGGTGAGCGTGCAGGTCGAGCGACGCCGCTCCGGGAACGCCTGATCAGGCGCGCGGCGGCGGCACCGACGGTGCCGGATCGCCGGTCGGAACCTCGACAGGCGGGGCGGGCGTCGGCGGATCCGCAGGCGTCGGGGGGCGGTCGGGAGAGGGATCCGGAGCGGGGTCCGGCGACGGGGGTGGACCTTGCGGATCGGACGGGCTTCCGCCGTCAGGCTGCGCCGTGACGGGCCGGGGTGCGTTCGCTGTCGTCATGGCGTCCTCGCCTGCGGGGTGCGGTCGGGCGCGCCGGTCGCACGGCGGGCGCCATGTCTTGCGAACGCCGCATCATGCCGCCGGTTCCTCGCAGTGCGGATGCACCGTGGCCACATTCGGGTGGAACGATCCATGCATCGGTCGCGTTGGGGGCGCGTCCGTTCGGCTGTCGCTCCAAAGGGGGATTGCACAACCCATGACCGCACTCCATGACCGTCCAATCGCGTCCGCCCGCCGCAATCGCCGCTCCCGCTCGACGACCGGTCACGATCCGATCCTCGAAGACCTCCGCTCCTTCGCCAAAGACCTCGGTATCGCAGGATGTGCCGCCATGGGGCGCGAAGAGCTCGTGGAGAGCCTTCGCCAGCGCTACCTGCTCGAAAGCATGCTCAAGCGTGCCCCGAATCATCGGTCGCAGTAGGCCTGTCGGAGCCGGACTGGCGCCCTGCCCGTAGGTTTCTTAGACAAGGCTTGGACGGCGTCCCGGCCTGTGGAACACTCGGCGCATGGCCCAGGATCAGTCAGCCCGGCTTGAACGGCCCGACGCGCACCCGACTGCCACCCTTCCCGGCGCGCGCCGTGGTCCTGCCGTCCAACTGCTGCGCATCCTCGTCTGGCTTTCGGTTCTTCTGCCGCTGCTGCTGGTTGTCGTGGTCGGGCGGATCACGTGGCAGGAGCAGCAGCATGACATCAAGCGGTCGCTCCAGCACACGCTGGATCTCGTCCACGAACACGCGCTTCGGACGTTCGACACCTATGGGCTGGTCGCTGGCCAGGCCAACGAGATCGTGCGGGGACTGACCGACAGCGAGGTCCGCGCCCTCGAGAAGTCTCTCAACGAGCGCCTCGAACGCCTCGCGAAGCCATTGCCGCAAATCCAGGACATCTGGCTCATCGATGCGCAGGCCCGGCCGCTCGCCGCGGCGCTCGTCTATCCCGTTCCGCCGATCTCGCTGAAGGACCGGGAGTATTTCCAGGTCCACATGGCGCAACCTCGCCCGCCATTCGTGAGCGAGGTCCTGCGCGGCCGGGTGATGGATGTGTTGTTCTTCCAGATCAGCTGGAGGCTTCGCTCCGCCGAGGATCCGTTCAGCGGCGTGGTCGCGGTTTCAGTGCAGCCGGACTACTACCGTGAGTTCCACGGACGCATTGCGCTCGAAACGGGGTTCGCCGTTGCCCTCTTGCGGGACGACGGCGCGGTTCTCGTCGCGACGCCCGCGCCAGGTCAGGCCGCCGACGTCGTGACCAGCCGCGCCTCCTCGCTCGCGACCCCGTTCCGCGAGTCTCCGGCAAACGGCCTCGTCACGCTGACGTCCGACGGCAAGGACGAGCTGGTCGGCTACCGGGCAATCGCCGGCTATCCGGTCAAGGTCGTCATCGCCGCGCCGACGGCCGTGGCCCTTGTCGACTGGCTTCTTGCCATGGCGGGTTATCTGTCGGTCGGCCTTCCGGCGACCGCGGGGCTGTTCTTCCTGAGCCTGACGGCCCTGCGCCAGACCGAGCGGCAGACCCGCGCGCTGATGCAGCTCGAAGCCGAAGCGAGGCGCCGCGAGGCCGCCGAGGCGGCCCTGCGTCAGGTCCAGAAAATGGAAGCCGTTGGCCGCCTCACGGGGGGCGTGGCGCATGACTTCAACAATCTGCTCACGGTCGTGATCGGCAACCTCGACATGCTGATGCGCCGCCTCGAGCCGAACGACGCCCGTGCCCGGCGCTCGGCAAGCCTCGCCAAGGAGGGCGCGATCCGCGCGTCCCTGCTGACCCAGCGCCTGCTGGCATTCTCGCGCCAGCAGCCGCTGGAACCCAAGCGCGTCGATATCGAGGACCTGATCTCGGGCATGTCCGATCTCACCCGCAGGACGCTGGGCGAGACGATCACCGTGACCTCGGAGACACAACGCGGGATCTGGCCGGTCGATGTCGACCCGAACCAGCTCGAGAACGCCATTCTCAATCTCGCCGTGAATGCGCGGGACGCCATGCCGGACGGCGGTCGACTGACGATCAAGGCCAGCAACCTGACCGTGTCCCAGCAGGGAACGCATCCCGACGATCCTGCTCCGGGAGACTGGATCGTGATCGAAGTCGCCGACACCGGGGTGGGCATTCCCGACGATGTCCTTCCGAAGGTCTTCGAACCTTTCTTCACGACGAAGCCGCACGGCAAGGGGACCGGGCTGGGGCTCTCGCAGGTCTATGGCTTCATCAAGCAGTCGGGCGGCCATGTGCGGCTCGACAGTCGGGCTGGAGAGGGCACGGCGGTGCGGCTCTATCTGCCGCGGGCGCGCGGCAATTCCGAGCACATGTCCTCCGTCGCGGAGCCCGCTGCGGCCCCAGCCCGATCCCCGGCGGGTCCGAGGAGGGTCGTTCTCGTGGTGGAAGACGAGCCCTCCGTGCGTGCCTTCAGCGTCGAGATCTTCCGGGAACTCGGTTTCGACGTGCTCGAAGCGGAGGATGCGCCATCGGCATTGCAGCTGATGGACGGTCCGCGCCAGATCGACCTCCTGTTTTCCGATATCGGCCTGCCCGGAACGGACGGCCGAACGTTGGCGCGGCAGGCGGTTCGGCAAAGACCACGCCTCCGGGTCCTGCTGACCTCCGGGTATGCCCACCAGATCGAGCGCGACCCGCACGCCGATGATGTCGAGCTCCTGCCAAAGCCCTTCACCACCGAACAACTGACCCAGCGCCTGGACATCGTCTTCGCGCGCCCACTGGAACCGGATGCGATCGCACACGGTTGAACCTGTCCCGAAAGCACACGGGGTTTCGAGCGACGACCTGCTCCGGGGCCCGGCGTGGCGAGCGCCCGACGGCGGCCGGTGGTTCCGGCAAGGATCCGGGCGCTTGCTGTGACGGATCGACCCGTTCGCGTTTGGGCCGTCGGCGCGGCGCCTTCGACCGGGCTTAATTCCTTTCCCTTTCGGCCGCGGACTGGTCTAGCGTCGGGAGGCCCGCACGGGGGTTGAACAAGGAGGTCGGCACGTCGCGCCGGAGTCTGGATGAAACGCAAGTTGAACGTCCTGCTGGTCGAGGACGAGCCCTTGATCGCCATGACCCTGGTCGATCTGCTCGATGAACTCGGTCACGACACCGTCGAGGCCGCGACTGGCGCGGATGCCCTCGCGACCTTCCGCGACCGCCCGGACATCGATGTCCTCGTCACCGACATCGGCCTGCCTGACATGAAGGGCGATCATCTGGCGCGACTCTGCCGAGAGATCCGCCCCGGACTGCCGGTGCTGTTCGCGACGGGGCATCTCTCGCCCAAGCCGGGCGAAGAGGAGATGACCAGCCCTCCGACGGTCCGGATGACGAAGCCGTTCCAGTTGGCCGATCTCGATAGCGCTTTTCGGCGCCTTTATCCCGCAGCCTGAGGCTGGAGCGCACCAACCTCACGTCGTCGGTGCTCCAGAGGTTGAATGATTCTGCAGGCGCATCCGCCATCGCGCGCCCTCGCCGGGATCATGGGTCAGGTCGACGTCACCCTGCCGGGCGAGGCTCCTCACGATATGCAGCCCGACCGCTCCCTTGCGCTCGACGTCGGCCATGCAGAAGCCGGGACCTGTATCCGACAGGCTGATTTCGATCGTTCCGGCCTCGCCATGACCGATGCTGACGTTCACGTGGCCCCAGCCCTGCGGAAATGCATGGCAGAAGCAGTTCGAGATCAACTCGGCCATGATCAGCCCGATGATGCTGGCCGCACTGGCCTCGATCGTCACGGCCGAACCCGAGACGTCGATGTCGATATGGTCGCAGCCATGAAGGACGGCGAGCGGCCGGCTCAGCCGGCGCAGGAAATCGACCAGGACGATCTGCGAGACGTCGGCCTCTCCATGAATTTCGGCCTGAACGTGCCCCATGGCCTGGATCCGTCGCGAGAGCCTTTGCAGTTCATCGCGCGTGGACGGGTCGGCAACCGCGCGGGTTCGAAGCGAGAGGAGACTGAGAATCACCTGGAGGTTGTTCTTGACGCGGTGATGGACTTCGCGGAGCAGCACATCACGCTGGCGCAGGGCGCGGCGCGCATCCGCCAGAGCGCTTCGGGCACGCAGTTCCGCGTGCTTGCGGTCCGAAATGTCGAGGCTGGTGCCTAGAAATCCGGCGAACGTTCCGTTGGAGAGGAAGAACGGACGGCCCTGGTCCGCCATCCACCGATATTGGCCGTCGTGGCGGCGAAGGCGGTAGTCGAGGGTGAAGGCCTCGAGCCTCTCGAAGGCGGATTGAAAAATTCCGCGGCTGCGATCGACATCCTCGGGATGGATGCCATGGCCCCATGGCTTGCCGGTTTCGGCTTCCAGCGTCCTTCCGCGGAAATCGAGCCAGGTCCGATTGAGCCAGTTGTAGGCGCCGTCCGTCCCGACGCGCCAGATGAGCACGGGGGCTGCGTCCGCCAGCTCCTGGAACCTAACGCCGCTGTCCATGATTTGAAATTCTGAGGGGACCCTGTGCCGCGCGTACCAGGATTGGCAGCACGCTCAACGCACTGGGAGCCGCAGAAGTTCCACCATGCAAAACGGCCGGGCGTGAGCCCGGCCGTCTGGTCGCATTCCGTTCGGCTGCGCAAGCAGCCGGATGGATCAGAACTTGTAGTTGATCGCGGCGCGGACGACGCCGAACTCGTTGTTCGCACGGCCGACGACCGAGTACGTGCCGGCCGGGATGGTGACCGTGCCCGTTGCCGTGCTGCGGTCGATGTTCATCCACAGGCCTTCGAGGCGGCCCGTCCAGTTGTTCGTGAAAGCGTACTCGACGCCGGCACCGATGACCCAGCCAGCCTGGACGTCGTCGCCGCTGAAGTTCAGCTGCGTGCCGATGTCGCCGTAAGCGAGACCGCCGGTGACGTAGAGCAGGGTGCGGTCGATCGCATAGCCGAGACGGCCGCGCACCGAACCCCAGTAGTTCCCGGTGCTGTTGCTGAGCGGGAACACGCCGTAGGAGATGCCGTTGCCGAAGTCAGCATACTGGATGTCAGCCTCGAGGCCGAACACGAAGGCGCCGGTCTGGAAGTTGTAGCCGATCTGGCCACCGCCGGTGAACCCGCCGT
>CAZJCW010000190.1:0-8635 GCA_964544365.1 uncultured Alsobacter sp. | reverse complement strand
CCGCGTGCACGTAGGTCTCGTGCGTGAGGTCCATCAGGTTGTCGATGACGAGGCGATAGTCGCATTGCAGGTCGTAGAAGGTACCGCCTTCGCCGACCCACTCGGTGCCGTCGTTCCAGTGGAAGTCCGGTATCGTGGACGGGTCCGCGAGCGCCGGGTCGCCCGGCCAGATCCAGACCAGGCGATGCTTCTCCGCGACGGGGTAGGAGCGCACGCAGGCCGACGGGTTGATCGTCTTCTGCGCCGGCATGTAGGTGCAACGCCCTTCGGCATTGAACACCAGGCCGTGGTATCCGCACACCACCTGGTCGCCTTCAAGCCGGCCGAGGGAGAGCGGCAGCAGGCGGTGCCAGCAGGCGTCCTCGAGCGCCGCGACGGCGCCTGCCGACGTCCGGTACAGCACGACGTCCTTGTCGCAAACCCTGCGGGCGGCGAGCGTGCGGCCGATCTCATGGCACCACGCCGCGGCATACCAGCTGTTCAGCGGAAATGGCTTCCTCTGCGTCATGGCATCCTCCCTTTGGCGACAGTATGTATACAGCATGGGACTGTCGGCAAGGTTTAGGCTGATGAAATTCGATGAAGTCGAGCGATGCGCCGAGTAGGTGGGTCAGGCTGTATTCAGGTCTTCGTCAGGGGATCGATCCGTTGGGCCTGGAAGCGCGACGCCAGGGCGACGATCTCGATGTGTTCGACGATCCCGGCGCGCGCGTAGGGGTCGTTTTCCGCGAATGCCAGCGCCGCCTCGCGCGACGGCGCCTCCAGCACTCCGAAATTGCCGATGGCCGTCTCGGCGTCGTCGAGCGTGAGCGCGCTGCCCGTCAGCACTTTCGCCAGCCCGCCGCCTCCCGAGGCCACGTGGGCGCGGTGTGCCTCGCGATGCTGGTCCCGCAGGGCCGCCACCCCGGCCTTGTGACGGCACGTCATCAGCCAGTACGCCATGTCAGGCCGCCTTCCGGCCGTCGCCGGCCGTCTTGTTTTCGAGGACGATCATCCCCGCGCCGGTCATCGAGGCGGGGACGAAGTAGTGGCTGTGCTTGACCTCGACGTCGCGGTCCATCGCGCCGCGCATCACGAGCCACATCATCAACTCGGCGCCCTCGCTACCGAACAGCTCGACATAGGTCTCCCGCGACAAGCCGGCCAACTTGTCCGGGTCGGCCGCGATGTCGCGCAGGAACTCCCGGTCCGCGGTCGGATTGACGAAACCAGCCCTCGCGCCCTGCAGCTGGTGGGAAAGCCCGCCCGTCCCCAGCACGACGAAGCGCTCGTCGCTGTCGTAGCTCTCGATCGCCTGCCGCAGGACCCGACCCAGTTCGTAGCAGCGGCTCGGCAGCGGGATGGGGTACTGGATGACGTTCACGAAGATCGGCACGACCTTCACGGGCCAGGCGGCCGGCCGGCCCCAGAACAGCTCCATCGGCACCTGGATGCCATGGTCGACGTCGATCTCCTGGCAGATCATCGGGTCGAAGCGGCTCGCCACCATCGTGTCGACGAGGTGCCATGAAAAGTCGACCGCGCCGCGGAAGGGCGGAATGGGGCGGGGCCCCCAGCCTTCGTCGGCGGGCTTGTACTCCTCGGCGCAGCCGACCGCGAACGTCGGAATGCGGTCGAGGAAGAACGAGTTGCCGTGGTCGTTGAAGATCACGACGGCGACATCCGGCTTGTGTTCGCGCACCCAGTCCTGCCCCGGCCCGTAGCCATCGAAGAACGGCTTCCAGTCGGGCGTGTCGCGCAGCCCCTTGTCGATCGCCGCGGCGATCGAGGGCACGTGAGAGGTTCCCAGTCCTCCGATCAGCTTGGCCATGTCACTTCTTCCCCAGTCTGTCGCGAAGGAACGCGTCGTGGTCCATGCCGGCCTGGTGCGCCCCGATCTCCGTGATGCGCACCGGGTCGACCGCCGAAATCTTCAGGATGAAGAACAGGTTCCCCCCCATGCGCACCATTTCCCGCCAATCCCGGTTCATGACCGCCGCCTTCTCTTCCGGCGTCAGCCCGAAGCGGTCGAGATAGCCGCTCTCGTCGGCGCGGAAGGCGTCCCGGTTCTCCGGCTTCGCCAGTCCCATCGCCATCTTGTTGATGCGATAGCCCCGCAACGACCGCTTGCGGTCGAAGAGCGGGATGTCCGGGATCCGGTCGGGTGTCTCGTCGCCCTGGCCATTCGCGCCCATGTCTATCCTCCTGCCGGACTCGTGCCGTCGCGGGGCGCAAGCCCGAGCCACGCGACCAGCGCGCCGGTCACCTGGTCCGGCTGCTCCACCGGGCTCATATGGCCGCTGTCCTCGATGACGACCAGCCGGGCGCCGGGGATCGCGGCTGCGATCTCCTCGTGCTGCGCCAGCGGGCTCCACCGATCCTGCCGGCCCACCATAACAAGCGTGGGGCAGGTGATCGTCGGCAGCAATGGCCGGGCGTCCGGCCGATCCAGCAGCGCCCGGATCTGACGGTGGTGCTGTTCCGGCGTCGCGCGCAGGACCATCTCCCGCAGCGGCTCCATGAGCGCTGTGTCGCTCACCCGCGCCTCGTGGACCATTGGAGGCAGCCAGCGCTCGGCCAGCGCCGCCATGCCCTCCCGGTCGGCGAGATCGAGAAGCGCCTGCCGCCCCGCCTCCTCACCCTCGCGGCGCGGATGCGCCCCCGTGTCGAGCAGGGCCAGTTTCTCGACGCGGTCGGGGGCGAGCCGCACCATCTCGAGGGCGACGCGCGCGCCCATCGAATGGCCGATGACGACGATGTGACCCTGCCGAAGACCGAGCGCCGACCGCGCCATCGTCTCGATGGACGACTGGCTCGTCAGGTCGGCGACCACGACGTCTGCAACCGGTCCGAGGGCCGCGACTTGCGCCGCCCAGACACTCGCATCGCACAGAAGTCCCGGGAGAAGGATGATCTGCAAGGCTCGGTCCCACCTGACGCCAGCCGATCAGATGCGGGAAAGCCGGTAGGTGAAGCAACTGGTTTCTTTTCGCGCTTTGATGAGATTTTTTCAGCCTATTCCACCTTCCAGCGGTAGCTCCACGTCTCCGTCACGGGCGTCGATCCTGCCTTGAGCGAGGCCTCCATGAAGATCGTCTCGCCATGGACGCCCTTGACGTCGATGATCGCCCGCACGCCGCCCGACTGCGGGTTGGGCGTGTGGAACGACCGGATCGTTCTGCCGCCCGTGGTCATGACGTTCAGCTGCAGCGCGTCCGGCCGCTGGGCGTGCGAATTGAGCGCGCCGCCCGCGAAATCGATCAGGAATCGCCGGGATCCGTGATGCTTCTGCTCGCGATGCGATCCCAGCGCCCCGACGGGCGCGTTGAAGGTATGCAGCACCTGTCCCAGCGGCGAGAGGGACGTCATGTCCAGCCCCGAATGGATCGCATAGGCGAACGACACCGGGCGGTCGGGCTCGACCGGCTCGTCGGGCAGCCATGCCGCGACGATGTTGTCGGCGGTCTCGTCGCGCGTCGCCAGTTCGATCAGCTCGATGCGGCCGCGACCCCAGTTGCCCTTGGGTTCGATCCAGTAGCTCGGCCGCGCCTGGTAGGCGAGGTCGATGTCCTGGTAGTTCGAGAACGTCCGGTCCCGCTGCATCAATCCGAAGCCGCGAATGTCGGTCGCGTCGAAATAGGACCGTTCCTGGATCTGCGGGTTTCGCAGCGGGCGCCAGACCTGGCGCCCATCCGCCAGGTGCAACTGCAATCCGTCCGAATCGTGCATCTCGGGGCGATAGTCGTCGTACCGGTTCCGGTCGTTGTAGTGCCGGTCGTTCTCGCCGATGAAGTACATCGACGTCAGCGGGGCGATGCCCACGTCGTCGATCCGCCGGCGAGCGAACAGCGTCGCCTTCACGTCGAGGCGCGACACCTCGCCCGGATGCAGCTCGAAGGCGTAGGCGCCGACGATCGACGGGCTGTCGAGCAGCGCGTGGAAGATCAGGCGGTCCTGGGCCGGGTTCGCCCCTTCGTCCGGGCTGCGGAACCAGAACTCGCGGAAGAAGGGGAACTCCTCGTTGTTGTCGAGGCGCCCCGTCCCGATCGAAAGCCCGCGCGCGGACAGGCCGTAGACCTGCCCGCGGCCCAGCACCCGGAAGTAGCTGGAGCCGAGGAACGAGATGAGCTCGTCGGGCACGCCGGGCCTGTTGAGCGGATAGTTGATCCGCCAGCCCGCATAGCCCAGGTCTGGCGGCAGCGGCGGGTCGAAGGCGTGCGAGCCGTAGTCGAAGTCCGCCGGCGAGTAGGCGACCGGGGATGACGTCTCGCCCTTGACGATGTTGAGCCGCACCGGTCGCTTGAACAGATGCCCGAGATGGAAGGCCTGGAGGCGGAACCGGCTCGCGGGATTGTCCAGCAGCGATCCCTCGGGCCGGAACCGGATCTCGCGCCACGCGTCGAAGTCGAGCGCCGCGATGGATGGCGGCACGCGACGACCCGGCGGCTCGTGCGGGCGCTGCGCCAGGCGGCGCGCCCGCTCCTCGACGTCGGCATGCCCGAACCACCGGGGCGCCAGCACGTTGTTGACGTCCGCCCGCGCCAGCGCGGGAAGCAACGAGAAGGCGGTCGCCCCGATCGCCGCCCGTCGTGAAAACTGCATGTGCCGCCTCCCGTCGGGCCCGCCTGGAATTCCACCGGGCCCTTATGGACAAGCATCGCTCAAGCTTTCGCCGGATGCAGCTTTTTTCAAACCACAGGCTTGCCGGGTCGTATCGGGCGATGCCCCTAGCGCGTCACCCGCCCCATGCGGTTCAGCACCTCGCGCGGAATGCCGTAGGCCTTCACGACGGCCTCCCAGTGCCGCAGCCCGCACAGTTCCCGCTGGATCATCAGCGACCAGACCCGGTCGGCCGCGTCGTCGAGCAGGACCGACAAACGCGCCGCCCCGTCCGGCCCGGCGGGATCGTGCGCACGGAGCCGTTCGAGGGCGGCCTCCACCTGCCGGCCGAGGTCGCCCAGGGTCTGGGCCTTCAGCTGGGCGATCTCGTAGTCGAGGACGTTCAGGCCCGATTCGGCCCGCTGGCCGGAGACAAGGGACTGCGGCAAACGCACCGTCATGGGGGGCCTCGATCGGCGAAACGCCGGGCAGGGCCCCTGTCCGGCTGGCCCCGAATGGTGGCCGGACCCGCAAAAGGCGTCAATCCGGTGACGGCGGCTCCCGACCTGTCACAAATGTCGCGGCGTTTCAGGGCGTCGTGCCGCAACAGCCCCGCATCGAGCCGCTGCCGCCCGTCAGCCGAGCGACTGCTTGCGCACGCTGCCGAGAAACTCCTCGCTCTCCATTTCCAGTTCGCCGGCGCTCACCAGCAACTCGTGCGCGTCGTTGTGAAGGCCGGCGATCGCCTCGCTGATGGTTGCCGTCTGCCGCGCGATCGTGCGGACGACGTCGGACACGTTCGAGGTGTTCCGGGCAGACCTGTGCGTGTGCGCCGTGATTTCTTCCGTGGCCTGGCGCTGGGTCTCGACGGCGGTCGAGATGGCGTCCGAGTTCGCCCGGATGTCCTGGACCATCTCCCGGATGGTGGCCAGGCTGGACGCGGCCTCGCGGCTCCATTGCTGGATCGAGCGCACGTGGTCGGTGATCTTCTCGCTCGATTCGCGCGTCTGCGCGGCGAGCACCTTCACCTCGTTGGCGACGACGGCGAAGCCGCGACCGGCCTCGCCGGCCCGGGCTGCCTCGATGGTGGCATTCAGGGCGAGCAGGTTTGTCTGGGCGGCGATGGCGGCGATGAGGCCGCTGACGTCCGAAATGCGGCTTGCCGCCTGCTCGAGCGAGGAGATCACCTCGCCGGTCGAACCGGTCCGGGCCACCGCGACCTCGACTTGGTTCGTCGCGTTGTGGACCCGCTTCGAGATCTCGACGATGGCCGACAGGAGCTGTTCGGCGCTCGAGGCGACAAGGGCCACGCTCCGGGACGTCTCGTCGGCCGAAATGCTGACGGTGCGCGCCTGTCCGAGCGCGTCGATCGCGGCCTCGGCGATCGACTCCGTGCCTTCACTCGTTCGCCGTGCGAACGACCCGACGGCTGCCGCGCGGCGCCTCACGCTGTTCTCGAAGGTTTCGGCGAGCGTGCCGAGATTGCGGTTCTGCGCGGCGATGAACTCGCTCTGGTGCCGGACCTGCGTGATGTCCTGGAGGAGGGCGACCCGGCCGCCCGTGGCGGTCCGCCGCTCGGTGGCCAGGATCCAGCGTCCCTGCCTGTCCCGACGCTCGACGGAACCCTGGACCCTGTCCTGGACCCCCACCGACATGGCCGATGGCCCGAAGATCTGCTCGAAGGTCCTGCCTTGCTTCATCGGCTCCGCGATCGGTTCGGACAATTCGACGAAGCGCGTGTTCCATGACACGAGGCGGTCGCTGGCGTCCCAGATGGCGAAGCCGTCAGGCATGGCGGCGATGGCGTCCTCGAGCAGCATCTGTGCGTTCCTGCGCTCGTGCACCAGTCGGGCCTGCCGGCGCAGGCCGAAGACGATCAGGAGGCCGACGCCCAGCACGAGGCCGCCCGACACGGCGAAGAGCAGGGTGCTGGCGGAGCTGTCCTTCAGGCGTTCCCGCGCAAACTGCTCCCGGTCGAGCGCGATGATCACGGACAGGCCCTGGTAGAGTGTCTCGCGGACGATCCTGCTGTCGGATGAGCCTTGGTCGGCGGCCGTCATGGGCTTGCCGATGGTCGTTTCGTCGTGCGGCAGGGAGGCCACGACCAGCCCGTCTTTCTGGCGCAGCGTCACCGTCAGGCCCGGAATGTCCGAAATCGGCTGCAGCGCTCCCATCAGCGTCCGGATCGGGATTTCCGCGACGGCCATCCAGTTGCCCGAGGACGGGATGGTGACCGGCCGGACCATGTAGATCGACCAGTCGCCCGTGCTGTCGATCTTGGTGGGGCCGAGGATCCGTGCGCCGACGCCCTGCTGCGCGGCCTCGGCCGGCAGCGTCAGCTTCATGTTCCGCGACGAGGTTCTCGCCGAGGCGAAGACGTTGCCAGCGGGCGTGATGAACATCAGGTCGCGAAAGAACCGGTTCTGGAAGCTGAGGGCCTCGAGCAGCCGCGAGACGACGAAGAGCGAGGCATAGCCCCCTCCTTCGGAGGCCGCGCCGACGATCGACGGCAGGCTCGCCAGCATGCGATCGGCCTGCAGCAACTGGTCGTTGATCGTCGCCTCGGCCGATTGCGCCGCGCGTTCGAGGGTCGTTTCCGCGTCCCGCTGGACCGCAAGCCTGAGATCGCTGCGGCCGTGGACGGCAGCCGCGACGATCGACAGGAAGACGAGGATGGTGCCGATCGCAACCGCAGTCTGCAGGTGCAGGATCTTCACGCGGCGGATCTCCCGGGGTGCTGCACCGACCTACCTCGTCACGTCCGCAGCCACGGATTGCCCGCCCTCGCCGAGGCGGATCGACGTCGCTTCCTGCATGGTCTCGTTCCACGCCGTGATGCACTGCGCGCCGCAGCGGGCGGCCCATCGCGGCAGGACGGACTGGACGAGCACGCGGCGGAGCACGGCCGTGTCCGCCGCCGTTGCCGGAACGAGCTTCATGGCCTTGGCGGGAGCGCCCTTGCAGGACGCGTCTCCCGTATTGCACCGCAATCCCATCTGCGTATCGCTCTCGGCGGACTGCCAGACGCGCTGCTCCAGCGCGCGGATGCCGTCGGCGATCATGGTGCGGTTGTCCTCGGTGATCGCCGCCCAGGAGGCCGCGTTCACGGCGAAGATCGAGACGCCCCAGTTGATCGCGAGGGCATGCAGGTGGGAACTGACGTCCGCAAGCCCGATCTCGTTGCCGCTCAGGGTCCCCGTGACCGCGCAGTCCACCACCTTGCGGCGCACCGCGTCGGGCACTTCGGCGAACGGAACGACCGTCGGGATCGCCCCGAGGGCGGTGAACAGGTCGGACTGGCTGACGGACGACGTCCGGACCTTCCGGCCTGCCAGGTCGCCGAGGCCTGAGAAGGCGTTGGTGCAGAACAGGACCTGCGCCGGATAGGCGTAGACCGCGAGAAGCACCACGTTGTAGCGCTCCTTCAGGATGCGCTCGAGCGTCGGCCGGTAGGCCGTCACGGACCGCTTCAGCGATCCGATGTCGGGGTTGAGTCCGGAGAGGTCTATCGCGTTGAGCTGCGGGTCTTCCGGGTCGGCCACGCTCAGGATCGTGGTGCCGAACTCGACGATCCCCAGCCGCATGAGCTGCAGCATGTCCTGGGCCTTCAGGCCACTGCGGTCGAACGGCGAGATCTTGACCGAGAGCTGGCCCTTGCTGAGCCGCGGCAGCTCGTCCCGCCAGAAAGGCTCCTCGATCTGCTTGTACTGGTTGACGCCGGCTAGGCCACCGACCACGCGCAACTCGGTCGCCGAGACCGACCGGCCGGCCACCGACAGCGCGAGCAAAGAGATGACGAAAGACAGGGTTCGGATGAATTGGGTCATGAGATTCAACGTTAAGTGAGTAACGTCGTAATCTAGCCACTTCCGGTTAACGCCGCGTCAGTGGCAGAGCCCCCTCGAAACCGGATCCCGCCTTGAGCGGCGCCGTGCGACGTCTCGCCTCACCGACGGTACGGACCCGGCCTTTCAAGACAAACGCCAAGGTCAGGACAACGCTCGCGGACAGCGCCGCGATGCATAGCGATGGCGTATCGAAGTGACGGGTTGAAAGG
>CAZJCW010000189.1:0-8705 GCA_964544365.1 uncultured Alsobacter sp. | reverse complement strand
CCTCCCCCGCCGCCTCCGCCGTCACCGCGGCGGTCCTCGACGTTCTGCGACGTTCTCAGATCGTCCCAACGCATGGCGGTGCCCCCCTCTGGACGCGGCACTCCATCAATGCCGCGCTCTCGCCCTGGTTGCAACCGCCGGCGGAAATCTGCTGCCCGCCTGTCTCGCCGTCGCGGCGCTGCCTATTCGGCAGCTTCCTGCACCGGCTCCGGCGGTGTCCACCGCAGCACAGGCGCGCGGGCGGCGCGGGTCTCGTCGAGCCGCCGGCGCGGCGCCAGCCGCGGCGCCTGCGTGAAGCGCTCAGTGTCGCCGTCGCGAACGGAGAAGCACAGGTCGCGCAGCGTGGCCACGAACAGGTCCAGCGAGGCCTTGGATTCGCTCTCCGTCGGCTCGATCAGCATCGCCCCGTGCACCACCAGCGGGAAGTACACCGTCATCGGGTGGTAGCCCTCGTCGATCATCGCCTTGGCGAAGTCGAGCGTGCTCACCCCGGTGTTCTTCAGCCACGTGTCGTCGAACAGCGCCTCGTGCATGCAGGGCTTGTCGCCGAAGGGTTGCGACATCAGGTCCCGCAGGCCGACCCGGACGTAGTTGGCGTTCAGGACGGCGTCCTCGGAGGCCTGCCGCAGGCCGTCGGCCCCATGCGACAGCATGTAGGACAGCGCCCGCACGAACATGCCCATCTGGCCGTGGAAGGCGGTGAGGCGCCCGAAGGGCCGGGCGTCACCGGCCTCGGCGGCATGCTCGACGAGGGCGAAGCGCTCCCCGTCCCGCCGCAGGAACGGCACCGGGGCGAAAGGCGCGAGGCGCCCCGAGAGCACCACCGGCCCAGATCCCGGCCCGCCGCCACCATGCGGCGTCGAGAAGGTCTGGTGCAGGTTGATGTGCATCGCATCGACGCCGAGATCGCCCGGCCGCGCCTTGCCGACGATGGCGTTGAAGTTCGCCCCGTCGCAATAGAAGTAGGCGCCCGCCTCGTGCATCGCGTCGGCGATGGCGACGATATCGGGCTCGAACAGCCCGCAGGTGTTGGGATTGGTCAGCATGATCGCCGCCACGTCCGGCCCCAGCAGGGCGCGGACGGAGGCCGGGTCCACGGTGCCGTCCTCACGGGCGGGAACGGCGCGGACCTCGAAGCCGATCAGCGCGGCCGTCGCCGGGTTGGTGCCGTGCGCGCTGTCGGGCACGAGGACCACACGGCGCGTGTCGCCCTCGCCCTTTGCCGCGATGGCGGCCTTGATCGCCATCATGCCGCACAGTTCGCCATGCGCCCCGGCCTTGGGCGACATGGCCACGGCATCCATCCCCGTCAGGGTCGTCAACCAGTGACCGAGCCGGTCGATCAGGTCGAGCGCGCCTTGCACGGTCGATACCGGCTGCAGCGGGTGGATGTCGGCGATGCCGGGAAGGCGCGCCATGCGCTCGTTGAGGCGCGGGTTGTGCTTCATGGTGCACGATCCGAGCGGGAAGAGCCCGGTGTCGATGCCGTAGTTCTTCTGCGACAGGCGCACGAAGTGGCGCATCGTCTCCGGCTCGGAGAGGCCGGGAAGGCCGATGGGGCCCTTGCGCTCGAGGCCGCCGAGGCGCGGCACGAAGGCGTCCGGTTCGTCGAGATCCACGCCGGTCGTTTCGGCCCGGCCGATCTCGAACAGGAGCGGCTCCTCCTGGAGCAGCGCGCGGTTGCCGGTGAAGGTGCGGACTTCGGCGGCGCCGGCGCCGGCCGGCGTGGTGGGGCGTCCCTGTCGGTTCAACATCACAGCACCCCCTTCAGGCCCGCGATCAGCGCGGCGCGGTCGTCGTCGGTGTTCACTTCGGTGGAGGCCACCAGCAGCAGGTCGTCGAGCCCGGCACCGGGCAGGAGGCGCGACACGGGGACGCCGGCGAGCACGCCCCGCGCGGCCAGCGCCTCGACGACATCCGCCGCCGGCTTCGGCAGGCGGACCGTGAACTCGTTGAAGAACGAGCCGTTCAGCACGCTGACACCCGGCAGGGCGGACATCGCGTCCGCCAACCTGACGGCGTGGGCGTGGTTGATGCGGGCCAGCCGCGACAGCCCGGCTTCGCCGAGCAGCGTCATGTGGATGGTGAAGGCGAGGCAGCACAGCCCGGAGTTGGTGCAGATGTTCGACGTCGCCTTGTCGCGGCGGATGTGCTGCTCGCGGGTGGACAAGGTCAGCACGAAGCCGCGGTTGCCGTCCGCGTCGACGGTCTGGCCGCACAGGCGGCCGGGCATCTGGCGCACGTGCTTCGAGCGCGCGGCAAACAGGCCGACATAGGGCCCGCCGAAGGAGAGCGCGTTGCCGATGGACTGGCCCTCGCCCACCACGATGTCAGCCCCCATGACGCCGGGCGCCTCGACGAGGCCCAGCGACACCGCCTCGGTGAACACGGCGATCAGCAGGGCGCCCCGTGCATGGCAGGCCTCGGCGATGGCGCGCAGGTCGCGCAGGTTGCCGAAGACGTCCGGGGTCTGGACGACGACGCAGGAGGTCTCGTCGTCGATGGCGTCGACGATGGCCTCCCGGGCGAGGACGTCGGGCGGAAGCGTCACGACGCCGTCGCCCGCCATGTGGGACAGCGTCCGCACCACCTCGGCATAATGGGGATGCAGCCCGCCCGAGAGCACGGCCTTGCGGCGCCGGGTGACGCGGTGGGCCATCAGCACCGCCTCGCCACAGGCGGTCGAGCCGTCATACATGGAGGCGTTGGCCACCTCCATGCCGGTCAGCGCCGCCACCTGGGTCTGGAACTCGAAGAGGTACTGGAGCGTGCCCTGCGCGATCTCGGGCTGGTAGGGCGTGTAGCTCGTCAGGAACTCGGAGCGCTGGATCAGGTGGTCGACGGTCGCCGGCACATGATGCCTGTAGGCGCCTGCGCCCACGAAGAAAGGCACGGAACCGGCCGCGACGTTGCGGCCGGCCATGCGGCCGACCATTCGCTCGACCTCGAGTTCGCCCTTCCGGCGCGGCAGGTCGACGAGGCCCGCGAGGCGCTTGTCGGCAGGGATCGAGGCGAACAGGTCGTCGATGGAGGCGACGCCGATCTTCGCCAGCATGTCGGCGCGTTCGACGTCGGACAGGGGCAGGTAGCGCATCGAGTCAGGACTCCGGGTCGGGCTGGCAAAGGCTCAGAGAAGGGCTCAAAGGCCGGCGACGTAGTCGTTGTACTGGTCCTCGGTCATCAGGTCGGCGAGCTGGGCGGGGTCCGTGATCCGCACCTTCATGAACCAGCCGCGGCCCTTGGGATCCTCGTTCACCGTGCCGGGCGCGGCCTCGAGATCGCCGTTCACCTCGACCACCTCGCCGGCGACGGGGGCATAGACCTCGCTCGCCGCCTTGACGCTCTCAACCACTGCCGCCTCGCCGCCCTGGGCGACGGCCTTGCCGACCTGCGGCAACTCGACGAACACGACGTCGCCGAGCTGCTGCTGGGCGTAGTCGGTGATGCCCACCGTGCCGGTGTCGCCATCGACGCGGATGTATTCGTGGTCCTTGGTGTAGCGGGTCTCGGCCATGGTGTGTCTCCAGACGGGCGATGTCAGACGGCGCGGCGCACGTAACGATGCGGGACGAAGGGAAGGGTGACGACGCGGGCAGGCAGCGGATTGCCGCGCACCACCAGCGCCAGTTCGGTGCCGGGCGCGGCCATGTCGGCGGCGACATACCCCATGGCGACGGGGCCGCCGACGCTGGGCCCGAAGCCGCCTGACGTCACGACCCCGACGGGGCGCCCGTCGCGCGTGGTGATTTCGACACCCTCGCGGGCCGGCGCACGCCCCTCGGGCAGGATGCCGACGCGCTTGCGGGAAGGCCCTTCGGCCAACTCCCTACGGATGCGCTCGAAGCCGGGGAAGCCGCCCTCCTCGCGCCGCCGCTTCTGCATCGACCAGACGAGACCCGCCTCCACGGGGGAGGTCGTCTCGTCGATGTCGTGACCGTAGAGGCAGAGCCCGGCCTCGAGGCGCAGCGAATCGCGTGCGCCGAGCCCGATGGGCTTCACCTCGGGCTGCGCGAGCAGCGCATCCGCCAGCGCCTCGACGCGCTTGGCCCGGACCGAAATCTCGAAGCCGTCCTCACCGCTGTAGCCGGAGCGCGAGACATGGCAGTCGATGCCGTCGAAGGCGGCGGACATGGCGGTCATGAACGCCATGTCGCCGACACCGGGAACGTGGCGGGCCAGCACCTCGGCCGCCTTCGGTCCCTGCAGGGCGACGAGGGCCCGGTTCTCGGCACGCAGCAGGCGCACGCCGGGCGGCAGGCGGGCCTCGATGTGCGCCCAGTCGGCGTCCTTGCGCGACGCGTTGACCACCAGCATGAGCGCACCGTCCTCGGCCGGATCGGTCGAGCGGGTGACCATGAAGTCGTCGAGGATGCCGCCGGCGTCGTTCAGAAGCTGCGAGTAGCGCTGCTGGCCGGGCTTCAGGCCGAGGATGTCGGCCGGGCAGAGCGCTTCCAGGGCGCGCGCGGTCGCATCGTGGTCGGCGCCGATGAGGAAGCCCTGGCCCATGTGCGACACGTCGAACAGGCCGGCGTTCTCGCGCGTCCACAGATGTTCGGCGAGGATGCCCGTCGCGTACTGGACGGGCATGTCATAGCCGCCGAAGCCGACCATGCGGGCGCCGAGCTGGCGATGGCGCGCGGTCAGTGGCGTGGTGCGCAGGGGCGCCTCCGGCACGGCCGATGTGTCTGGGGAGGCGAGCGCGTCCGAAGGTTCTGTCACCACTGTGGATCCCGGTCAGCGTTGCACGGCCGGGCCTCGCGGCCCGTTCCATGCCCCCTCTGTCCGAGAACCTGAGAGATTTCCTGCGGTCATCGCCGTGAGGCTTGCCGCAGTTACCCCCGTCGGTGGGCATTCCTCGCGGAATGCCGCTTTCCAGAGTGCCAGCTCCCCGCGGTCCTTCGGCCTGAGCGTTTCCGGGGCGGTTGCGCCTTCGGCGCCGGCGACCGGAACCCGCAAGGGTTCCCGCCGGACTCTTCCGCGGGGATCAGAAGCTGTTTCGAGGGGTAGGCGAGCCGGCGGGGCCTGTCAACCGTTCGCCGGTCCGTCCCCGGGACCGCGTCAACTTGTCCCCATGCGACGCGATCCTGTCCGGTTTCGACGGGTGTCGGTTCGGAGGGCCCCGACGCAGCGACCGGCTCAGCTCCGCCGCTTGCGCGGTGCTTCGGCGCGGCCGTTCGGATCGAAGCCGATGATGATGGTCATCTCCTCGCCGTCCTTCGGCACGAGGAGGTTGTCCTCGATCATGATGAAGCCCGCGCTGGTGTCGCCGGCCGGGATCGTGACCGACGTGCGCTGCAGCCTGGACACCATGACCTTGTCGCCGCGCTTGATGACGAAGCGGACCGGCGCGGCGAAGGTGCCGGGCGAACCCGAGGGACCGAGCAGGGCACGCCCCTCGACGCCGACCTTCACCGAGATCTGGTTGCCGACGAGACGGCACTCGCGCGCCGTCTGGCCGAGTGACAGCTGGTGGCGGACCGAGCCGCCACCCTCGACGCGGATGGCCGCGCCGCCATCGAGGATCTCGACCTGCGGGCACTCGATGTCGCCATCGCTCGGGGGGGCCTGCGGCAGCGGCTGGGTCGAGCTGCTGTTGCGGAAGAACTCGCCGAATGTCGACGACGACATGGACGTTTCACCCATGTCCGAGCCCATTCCGAGCGAGGTGCAGCCGCCGAGCCCGGCCGCACCCACGAGAAGAAGGACGACCGAGGCACGCCTTGCGGCACGCGCGGCTCCGGCCAGGACGTGGCCGGTGTGAATCTGGTCGGGCTGGCTCGTGACGGGCATGGGCGCTCGATCCGCAACAGGAGCGCCGTTTGGCGGCGCGGCACAGGGGTTCGCGATCACGGCAGGCTCTCGAAGGCCCTGCCGAAACCGTTGAGGGACACGGGAATGCCGATGCCCTCCTCCGGCGTCTGGAACACGATGAAGGTGGCGGCCTGGCCGCCCTTCAGCTTGCCGAGCAGTTCGTCGTCCATGACGACTTCGGCGATGCAGCCGGACGGCAGGCAGCGCACGAAGCCGGCGCGGCCGACATCGGTGGTGTCGATCTTCAGGCCGAGGCCAGAGGGCAGGAGCACGCCGAGCGGCGCGATCACGCGCAGGAGGCGGCTGCGACCGTCCGCGGTCTTCAGAACGATCACGACGAGCGAGACGTTGGGCTTGTCCTCGGCCTGGACGCTCTGGACCATGGCGCACTGCTCGCTCTTGGCGCCCGCCGGCGTCTCGCACCGCATCTGCCAATCGCCGAAGGTGTTCTTCACCGGCCCCTGGGCCGCGGCCGGAAGCGACGCGCCGATGACGGCGCAGACCCCTGCGGCCACCGCCGCCGCGACGCGGCGGAGGGCCGAAAACGAAACGGGTCGACCCGCGAAGGTGGCAGCCATGATTTGCGTACCTTTGCCCCTGCACGCGATTCGCGAAGGCGTGTTCGCTCAAGACGTTCCAGAGCGATGTCGGACCATTTCAGGCACGAACTGTCAAGGATGGCAGCCCCCGCCAGCCCCTCCCGCCGTAGTTTCGCAGCTTCATCCCTCTCTCATTATAGAGTCGGCGCCTGTCGGTCGCGCCAGTCCGCGAGGCGCCGCACCCGGCGGCCCTGCGGCCGAGACCGAGGTGACATCCAGCAATATCGAAGGAGGCATCGATCAGCCGGCGACCGCATTTAGCGCCTGAATTGCACGTGCGGCGGGGCAGAAGCGCGGATCGCGCGTTCATGACGCACGATTTGGCCCTTTGACCACGTTGCGCTCCGATTGGCTTTGTGGTCTTTGCGCTCTGTCAAACTCCGTCGACGGCCGTTCGGGGCATTTTTCCTGTTCCGGGCGCCATCCGCGCAGCGTCGCACCCCCGGCGACGCACCGGCCGCCAGGCAGAATCGGGAGATCGCAAGGTGAAGACCAACTTCTGGAACCGTTCAGCGCTCGTTCTCGCGGCGCTCGGTCTCAGCGCAGCCACGCCGGCGCTCGCCGGCACTGGCGTGCCGTCGCCGTGGCAGATGGGCCTGCAAGGCCCGGTCACGGATGTTGCGCAGTTCACCTATGACCTGCACACGGCCCTGGTGTGGATCATCACGCTGATCTCGGTGTTCGTGCTCGCACTGCTCGTCGTGGTGGTGGTCAAGTTCAATGAGAAGGCGAACCCGACCGCGTCGCGCACCACCCATCACACCGGCCTCGAGATCGCCTGGACGATCATCCCGGTGCTGATCCTCGTCGGCATCGCGATCCCGTCCTTCCGGCTGCTCAAGTTCCAGGTGGAGATCCCGAAGGCCGACCTGACCGTCAAGGTCTACGGCAACCAGTGGTACTGGTCCTACGAGTACCCGGCGGACCAGGGCGGCGGCTTCCGCTTCGACTCCAACATGCTGACGCGCGAGGAGGCCTCCAAGGCCGGCCAGCCCGCGCTGCTCGCCGTCGACAACGAGATGGTGGTTCCCGTCGGGAAGACGGTCGTCCTCCAGATCGTCGGCAACGACGTGATCCACTCCTTCTCCGTCGCTTCGCTCGGCTTCCGCATGGACGCGGTGCCGGGGCGCCTGAACCAGACCTGGTTCAAGACGGACAAGGAAGGCATCTACTACGGCCAGTGCTCGCGCCTGTGCGGCCAGAACCACGCGTTCATGCCGGTGGCCGTGCGCGCGGTGAGCGCCGAGAAATACCAGGCGTGGCTCGCCGACGCGAAGAAGAAGTTCGCGTCCACGCAGACGGAGCCGGTGAAGGTCGCCGCCCACGCGGCGCAGTGACCCTTCGCTGAACCAGATCGCAGAACGAGAAGCCCGGAATACGCAACATGGCTTACGCGGCTAGCGCACACGACGCACACCACAGCATCCCCACCGGCTGGCGCCGCTGGGTGCTGTCGACCAACCACAAGGACATCGGCACGATGTACCTGCTCTTCGCGCTGGGAGCGGGCCTCATCGGCGGCGCGCTCTCCATCGCGATGCGCCTCGAGCTCCAGGAGCCGGGGATGCAGTGGTTCTCGAACGCGCAGACCTACAACGTCTTCGTGACGGGCCACGGCCTGATCATGGTGTTCTTCGTGGTGATGCCCGCGCTGATCGGCGGCTTCGGCAACTGGTTCGTGCCGATCATGATCGGGGCGCCGGACATGGCGTTCCCGCGCATGAACAACATCTCGTTCTGGCTGCTGCCCTCCTCGTTCCTGCTGCTGCTGATCTCGATGTTCGTCGAGGGCGCTCCGGGCTCGAACGGCTTCGGCGGCGGCTGGACGGTCTATCCGCCACTGTCCACCTCCGGCCATCCGGGACCGGCGCTCGACTTCGGCATCCTGTCGCTTCACCTGGCCGGTGCGTCGTCGATCCTCGGCGCGATCAACTTCATCACCACCATCCTGAACATGCGCGCGCCGGGCATGACCCTGCACAAGATGCCGCTGTTCGCCTGGGCGATGCTCATCACCGCCTTCCTGCTGCTGCTGTCGCTGCCCGTGCTGGCCGGCGCCATCACCATGCTGCTGACGGACCGCAACTTCGGCACGACCTTCTTCGATCCGGCCGGCGGCGGCGACCCGATCCTGTACCAGCACCTGTTCTGGTTCTTCGGGCACCCCGAAGTGTACATTATGATCCTGCCGGCCTTCGGCATCGTCAGCCACATCATCTCGACCTTCTCGCGCAAGCCGATCTTCGGCTATCTCGGCATGGCCTATGCCATGGTGGCGATCGGCGTCGTCGGCTT
>CAZJCW010000188.1:0-8723 GCA_964544365.1 uncultured Alsobacter sp. | reverse complement strand
CGTCATGGTCAGCTTGTCGTAGTCGAGGATCTGGCCCTCGCGGGTGTTCTCGACCCGGTAGCTGACCTTGCGAACCGGCGAATAGAGGCTGTCGACCGGGATCAGGCCGATCGGCGCGTCCTCGGGGCGGTTGCGGTCCGCCGGGACGTAGCCCTTGCCCATCTTCACCGAGAACTCCATGCGGATCTCGGCGCCCTCGTCGAGGGTGCACAGGACCAGCTCGGGGTTGAGGATCTGGATGTCGCCGGGCGTCTGGATGTCGCCCGCCTTGACCTGGCCGGGACCCTGCTTGCGCAGCGTCATGCGCTTCACGCCGTCGGCCTGCATCTTGATGGCGATGGCCTTGATGTTCAGGACCATGTCGGTGACGTCCTCGCGGACGCCCGGGATGGACGAGAATTCATGCAGCACGCCGTCGATCTGCACCGACACGATGGCGGCGCCCTGCAGCGACGACAGCAGGATGCGGCGCAGGGCATTGCCCAGCGTCACGCCGAAGCCCCGCTCCAGCGGCTCGGCGACGAGGGTCGCGACGCGACGCGGATCGTCGCCCGACGTCACGTCGAGCTTGTTCGGCTTGATCAGGTCTTGCCAGTTCTTCTGGATCACGGGGTCCGTCCTTCATGAGAGAGCGCGGGCATATCGGTCCGTCGACCCTGGCCCGCGTCCACGATGGCAGTCACGTCGAACGCGTCCCGCACCCGTCGGTGCAGGACGCGCAGCAGCAGTCCCGAAACGTCAGACGCGGCGGCGCTTGCGCGGCCGGCAACCATTGTGCGGAATCGGCGTCACGTCGCGGATCGAGGTCACCGTGAAGCCGGCGGCCTGAAGCGCGCGAAGCGCCGACTCGCGACCCGAACCCGGGCCCGTCACTTCGACCTCGACCGTGCGCATGCCGTGCTCGGCGGCCTTGCGGGCAGCGTCCTCGGCGGCGACCTGGGCGGCGTAGGGGGTCGACTTCCGCGAGCCCTTGAAGCCCATCATGCCGGAGGACGACCACGAGATCGTGTTGCCCTGCGCGTCGGTGATGGTGATCATCGTGTTGTTGAACGAGGCGTTCACGTGGGCGACGCCCGACACGATGTTCTTGCGTTCGCGGCGACGAACGCGGGTTTCCTTGGCCATTCTTTTGATCCTTCTGGCGCGCCCGTGATTCCAGGCGCTCGGGATTGAGGTGGTCGTTCAGGCGAACCGGGGTGGCGGACAGCGAATGACGGGTGCCCGTGCGACGCCCGTCTTCCCTCCTCGCCGCTCCAGGCTCGCCGGAGATTACTTCTTCTTGCCGGCGATCGGCTTGGACTTGCCCTTGCGGGTGCGCGCGTTGGTGTGCGTCCGCTGGCCGCGGACCGGCAGGTTGCGACGATGGCGCAGGCCGCGGTAGCAGCCGAGGTCCATCAGGCGCTTGATGTTCATCGCGACTTCGCGGCGAAGATCGCCTTCCACGATGTAGTCGCGGTCGATCATCTCACGGATCTGGAGCACCTCGGCGTCCGTCAGCTGGGCGACGCGGCGCTCGGCCGGGATGCTCAGGGCGGTGGTGATCTCCTCGGCCTTCTTCGCGCCGATGCCGTGGATGTACTGAAGCGCGATGATGACGCGCTTGTTCGTCGGAATGTTGACGCCTGCGATACGGGCCACTGCCGTCTCCATGTCGGCCGCGCTCCCGAGGAAGCCCGGCGGTTGAAAATCCGCGCGCCGGTGGAGGCCGGCCCTTGCGCGGGAAGCGAGTCCGATATTTCCAAAGACGCGACGCCGCGGGCCCGAGCGAGCCCCGGCGGTCGACACCGATGAAACCGGATCGGCGCTCGTTAGAGGATCGTGGGCAGGGTGTCAAGGGCGAGACACCTTTGTTAACGTTTCAACCCGTGCCCGGCGAGAGGACCGACCATGACCGAAGCCACCCGAGGCCGCTGCCTGTGCGGCGGCATCCGCTTTTCCTATGCCGGCTCTCCCAAATGGGTGGCCTACTGCCACTGCGAAAGCTGCCGTCGCGCGACATCCGCGCCGGTGGCTGCCTGGATCGGCCTGGAACGGGACCAGTTTGCCTGGGACGCCGGGACGCCGGCCGCCTTCGCCTCATCGCCGGGCGTGACCAGACGCTTCTGCCCGACGTGCGGGAGCCCCCTCTCCTACGAGGGCGAGCGCTGGCCGACCGAGATCCACGTCTACGCCGCAAGCCTTGACGATCCCGCCTCCGCCGTCCCGCGCGCGCATGTGAACACCGACGAACAACTGCCCTGGTTCGAGGTTCACGATCACCTTCCCCGGTGGGCCGGAATGGGCGCGAGGGACGTGCCTCCGATCCGCAAGGGCCCACGCCAGTCGTAGCGCGCCGCGCACGAGCATAAACCCGGCCGTCGAGCGGATTGCCCCTGGGGCCCCATCCCGACCGGCTGCGCCGGTCGCCGGGGATGACTGCGAGGGTCATCGGGTTCGATAGCAGAGGCAGCAGGAGCGTGCGGACGGATCTCCGCCGGTTCATGGCAGGAAGAGCGGAAAGGTAGCGCGGCCCAGCGGTGCGGGGGGTGCCCTAAAGGGGAACGACACGCGACGGCCGCTCTGACGGTCACGCGAACAAAGCCCGGACCTGCTGCGCCGGTCACACGGCAATGACGTCAGGAGTCCGGGGTCAGGGAAGGAGCGAGGGGGATGCCCCTCGCCTCTCGCGTCCGTCAGCCGCCGATGGCGCGCTTCATGGCCTCGGTGACGGCGTCGATGGGTTGCATGCCGTCGATCGTCTTCAGCTTGCCGGTCTTCTCGTAATACGGCGCAACCACGGCCGTGTCGCGGTTGTAGGCGGCGAGCCGGGTCTTGAAGACCTCGGGATCATCGTCCTTTCGGACAGCCTGACCGGCCGCCCGCGCGTCGTCGGCCCGCTTGACGATGCGGTGCACGAGCGCGTCCTGGTCGACCACCAGCTCGACGACAGCGTCGAGACCCATGCCCTTGTCGGCCAGCATCCTGTCCAGCGCCTCGGCCTGGGCCACGGTCCGCGGGAACCCGTCGAGGATGAAGCCCTTCTTGGCGTCGGGCTCCTCGATGCGGTCCGCGACAATGCCGATCACGATCTCGTCGGACACCAGCCCGCCCGATTCCATCACGGCCTTCGCCTGCAGACCGACCGGCGTGCCCGCCGCGACCGCGGCGCGCAGCATGTCGCCCGTCGACAGTTGCGGAATTCCGAGCCTTTCGACCAGCCGGACCGCCTGCGTGCCTTTTCCCGCCCCAGGCGGCCCCAGCAGAATCAACCTCACTGACGTCTTCCCCCGCGCAGCTTCGCCTTCTTGACCAGCCCCTCATACTGGTGGGCGAGCAGATGGCCGTGGACCTGAGCCACGGTGTCCATCGTCACGCTGACCACGATGAGAAGCGACGTCCCTCCGAAATAGAACGGAAGCGCGGCTTGGGAAATCAGTATTTCGGGCAAGAGGCAGACCAGCACGAGGTAGATGGCGCCGATCACGGTGATGCGCGAGAGCACCTTGTCGATGAACTCGGCCGTCCGCTCCCCGGGCCTGATGCCGGGGATGAAACCGCCCTGCTTCTTCAGGTTGTCGGCCGTCTCGTGCGGGTTGAACACG
Source organism: uncultured Alsobacter sp. (assembly GCA_964544365.1). Classification (GTDB taxonomy): domain Bacteria; phylum Pseudomonadota; class Alphaproteobacteria; order Rhizobiales; family Beijerinckiaceae; genus Alsobacter. The sequence continues at coordinate 5,142 of CAZJCW010000188.1, read as the reverse complement.
ATCGCCGTGTAGAAGAAGGCGAAGAACGCGATCAGCGCCGCATAGAGGATCATGTAGAGCGGACGGCCATGGCCGAGATAGGCGGCCATGGTCCCGAGGAACCCGGACGGATCGTTCTGCGCCGAGAAGCCCGCGATGGTCGCCGGCAACAGCAGCAGCGAGGACGCGAAGATCGGCGGAATGACGCCCGACGTGTTGAGCTTGAGCGGCAGGAACGAGGTCTGCCCCTCATAGACCCGGTTGCCGACCTGCCGCTTTGGATAGTTGATCAGCAGGCGGCGCTGCGCGCGCTCGATGAACACGATGAACGCGATCACGACGACGGCGAGGACGATCACGCCGAGGATCAGCGCCGTGGAGACGGCGCCCTGGCGACCCAGCTCGAGGGTGCCGGCAATGGCGGAAGGCAGCTCCGCGACGATGCCGGCGAAGATGATCAGCGACGAGCCGTTGCCGATGCCGCGCGCGGTGATCTGCTCGCCGAGCCACATCAGGAACATCGTGCCGCCGACGAGCGAGATCGTCGTGGAAATGCGGAAGAAGGCGCCCGGCTCGGCGACGAGGTTCGACGAAGCCTCGAGCCCGACGGAGATCCCGTAGGCCTGGAACGTCGCGAGCACGACGGTGAGGTAGCGCGTGTACTGGTTGATGACCTTGCGGCCGCTCTCGCCTTCCTTCTTCAGCGCCTCGAGCGTCGGCACGACCGACGTGAGCAGCTGGATGATGATGGAGGCGGAGATGTAGGGCATGATGTTGAGCGCGAAGATCGCCATGCGACCGACCGCTCCGCCCGAGAACATGTTGAACAGGCCGAGCACGCCGGCCTGCTGCTGCTTGAACACCTCGGCCAGCGCATCGATGTTGATGCCCGGCAGCGGAATATAGGTGCCCAGCCGGTAGATGATCAGCGCGCCGAGCGTGAACCAGATCCGCTTTTTCAGTTCCTCGGCCTTGGCCAGGGCCCCGAAATTCAGGTTTGCAGCAAGCTGTTCTGCGGCCGATGCCATGAATGCGCGCTCCGCTCAGGCGGGAAATGAACCCAGAAAGACAACGCCGGGCAAAGCGGATCTGCTCCGCCGCCCGGCATCGAATGGTCGGACTGAGGCCCTATATGGGGTCAGGCCGTCGCTTCCGCCACGGCGGCAAGGATCGTCACCGAACCGCCGGCCGCCTCGATGGCAGCCTGGGCGGACTTCGACGCACCGGCCACGTGGAACGTCAGCTTGGCCTTGAGTTCGCCATTGCCGAGGATCTTCACGCCGTCGCGCGGCTTGGACACCACGCCGGCGGCAATGAGGGACTCGACGGTCACCGGGGCCGACACGTCGAGCTTCTTGGCCTCGACGGCCTCCTGGATGCGGCCGAGATTGACCTCGTTGAAGTCCTTCGAGAAGGGGTTCCAGAACCCGCGCTTGGGAAGGCGCCGGTAGAGCGGCATCTGGCCGCCCTCGAAGCCCTTCACGGCGACGCCGGTGCGGGCCTTCTGACCCTTCACGCCGCGTCCGCCCGTCTTGCCCTTGCCCGAGCCGATGCCACGGCCCACGCGCATGCGGGACTTCTTGGCGCCGGGATTGTCACTGATGTCGTTCAGCTTCATGACGCCCTCCTCACTGCCCGTCCACAACGCGCACGAGGTGATGAACCTTCGCGATCATGCCGCGAACCGCGGGAGTATCCTCCAGCGTCCGGCGGCGGTGCAGCTTGTTCAGTCCGAGACCGATCAGCGTCTGGCGCTGGGAGATCTCGCGGCGGATCGGCGAACCGATCTGCTCGACCGTGACGGTCTTGCTCTGTGCCATCGATCCCTCCTCACGCATCCGCGCCGGCGCCGTCCGCGTCACCGCGGCGGGCCTGCAGGGCCGAAACCTTGAGGCCGCGGCGCGCCGCGACCGAGCGCGGGCTGTCCTCGCGCTTCAGGGCGTCGAACGTGGCGCGGACCAGGTTGTACGGGTTCGAGGAACCGAGCGACTTCGACACGACGTCGTGCATGCCCAAGGCCTCGAAGACGGCGCGCATCGGACCGCCGGCGATGATGCCGGTACCGGCCGGGGCGGCCCGCAGCACGACCTTGCCGGCGCCGTGGCGACCCTGCACGTCGTGATGGAGGGTGCGGCCCTCGCGCAGCGGCACGCGGATCAGCGCGCGCTTGGCGGCTTCCGTCGCCTTGCGGATGGCTTCCGGCACTTCGCGCGCCTTGCCGTGGCCGAAGCCGACGCGGCCCTTCTGGTCGCCGACGACGACGAGGGCGGCAAAACCGAAGCGCCGGCCGCCCTTGACGACCTTGGCGACGCGGTTGATGTGGACGAGGCGGTCGACGAACTCGCTGTCGCGCTCTTCGCGATCGCGGTCCTTCCGTTCACGGGGCTCTCTGGCCATGGTGTCTCTCACTCTGCGCGGACGCTGCCGGAGGCATGCCGCTCGCTTGATCCCAGGGATTGGGGTTCCGGACGGAACCCGGGCAGACGGGCCTCGCGAGAGGCCCGTCGCCGGTCAGAACGACAGTCCGCCTTCGCGGGCCGCGTCGGCCAGCGCCTTGACGCGGCCGTGGTACATGTAGGCGCCGCGGTCGAACACGACCTCCTTGACGCCGGCCTCGATCGCGCGCTGCGCGATCAGCTTGCCGACCGTCGCGGCGGCATCCGTGTCGGCGCCGGTCTTGAGACCGGTGCGGACGTCCTTTTCCAGAGTCGACGCGGCGGCGAGCGTGGCGCCCTTCGCATCATCGATGATCTGGGCGTAGATCTGCTTCGACGACCGGAAGACAGACAGGCGCGGACGCCCGTTGGCTGCCTTCTTGATGGTACGGCGCACACGCGCAAGACGGCGCGAGGTGGCCTCGGTGTTCTTCGCCATGGCCTGTGCCCCTTACTTCTTCTTGCCTTCCTTGCGGAAGATGAACTCGCCGGCATACTTGACGCCCTTGCCCTGGTAGGGCTCCGGTCCGCGGAATTCACGGATCTCGGCGGCGGTCTGGCCGACCTTCTGCTTGTCGATGCCGGTGACGACGATTTCCGTCGGCTTCGGCGTCGCGATGGCGATGCCGGCCGGGATCTCGAAGTCGATGTCGTGGCTGTAGCCGAGCGACAGCTTCAGCATCTTGCCTGCGACGGCGGCCTTGTAGCCGACGCCGTTGATCTCGAGGCGCTTCTCATAGCCCTTCGTGACCCCCTCGACGAGGTTGGCCACCTGCGAGCGGGACATGCCCCACATCGCGCGGGCGCGCTTGGTCTCCGAGCGCGGCTTCACCGCGATCGCGCCGTCCTCGAGCGCGACCGTGACGTCATCCGGCGCCAGGAAGGTGAGTTCGCCCTTGGCGCCCTTCACCTTGACGAGGTTGCCATCGACCGCGGCAGTGACGCCTGCGGGTACGGCAACGGGCTTCTTTCCAATACGAGACATTGTCGGTTTCCCCGTGTCTGCGGTGCCGCTGCCGATCAGAAGACCGTGCAGAGGACTTCGCCGCCCACGTTCTTCTCGCGTGCTTCGTGATCCGCCATCACGCCCTGCGGCGTGGAGAGGATCGTGATGCCGAGGCCGTTGGCCACCCGCGGCATCGCCGTGACGGACGAGTACACGCGGCGGCCGGGCTTCGACACGCGGGAGATTTCGCGGATGACGGGCTCACCGTCGTAATACTTGAGCTCGATCTCGAACTCCGAGCGGCCGTTGCCGTACTCGGTGGTCGAGTAGCCGCGGATGTAGCCTTCGGACTGGAGCACGTCCAGAACGCGGGCCCGCAGCCGGGAGCCGGGGGTCGAGACCTTGGTCTTGCGGCGCATCTGCGCATTGCGGATGCGGGTCAGCATATCGCCGACGGGATCGTTGACGGCCATCGTCGCGCCTCCTTACCAGCTGGACTTGGTCAGACCCGGAACAACGCCCTTCGAGCCGAGCTCGCGGAGCGCCACGCGGGACATCTTAAGCTTGCGGTAGTAGGCACGCGGCCGACCGGTGATCTCGCAGCGGTTGCGCACCCGGGTCGGGTTCGCGTTGCGCGGGATCTCGGCCAGCTTGAGGCGCGCCGTGAAGCGCTCCTCCATCGACAGGGACTCGTCGTTCGCGATTGCGAGAAGACGGGCGCGACGGCCGGCATAGGCCTTCACGAGCCGCTTGCGGCGGTTGTTCTTCTCGATCGAACTCTTCTTCGCCATGGATCTCTCCTGGTTTCCGCGTTTAAGAGCCGGGCTCTTACTGCCGGAACGGGAAGTTGAAGGCGCGCAACAGGGCACGTGCCTCGTCGTCGGTCTTCGCGGTGGTGCAGACGATGATGTCCATACCCCACACGGACTCGGTCTTGTCGTAGTTGATCTCGGGGAAGATGATGTGCTCCTTGATCCCGAGAGCAAAGTTCCCGCGCCCGTCGAACGACTTGGCGTTCAGGCCGCGGAAGTCCCGCACGCGCGGCAGCGCGATGTTCACCAGTCGATCGATGAACTCGTACATCCGCGTCTTGCGCAGCGTCACCTTGCAGCCGATCGGCATGTTCTCGCGGACCTTGAAGGTCGCGATGGCCTTGCGGGCCTTGGTGACGATCGGCTTCTGGCCGGCGATCAGGGCCAGGTCCGCAGCGGCGGCCTGAACCTTCTTCGTGTCGTTGGTCGCCTCGCCGACGCCCATGTTGATGACGACCTTCTCGATGGTCGGCACTTCCATGACGTTCTTGTAGCCGAACTCTTCGACGAGCTTCGGCCGGATGACTTCGGCATAGACCTTCTTCAGCCGCGGCTCGGCGGCGGCGAAATTCTCGTTAGCCATCGATCAGATCTCCCGAACGCTTGGCAAAGCGGACCTTGCGCCCGTCCTCGAGCACCTTGAAACCGACGCGCGTCGGCTTGCCGTCCTTGGGATCGGCGATCGCCAGGTTCGACAGGTGGATGGTGGCTTCCTTGGAGATGATGCCGCCCTCCTGCTGCGCCGTCTGGCGCTGGTGGCGCTTCACCATGTTGACGCCGCGCACGACGGCGCGCGTCTCCTTCGGGATCACCTTGAGCACTTCGCCGGTCTTGCCAGCGTCGCGCCCGGTCATGACGACGACCTTGTCGCCCTTCTTGATCTTCGCAGCCATCACAGCACCTCGGGGGCGAGCGAAATGATCTTCATGTGGTTCTTCGCGCGAAGCTCGCGCGGCACCGGTCCGAAGAT
>CAZJCW010000187.1:0-8733 GCA_964544365.1 uncultured Alsobacter sp. | reverse complement strand
CCTCCCCTTCCATTATTATAGAATACAAGGCTGTATTGTGGGATAGTGACGCGGATTGCCGGCCGGCGTCAACTCGGCTTCGCCGGGACGGACCTTCCCGGTCCGGATCACCGGACCATTGCAGCCGCAGGACGGCCGTGGGACGGCCGGACCCAGCAAATCACGGAACCACTTGCGGCCAGTGTGCGACGCGGCGACTGCATCCGCAATGCTCATGCCTCGCGGCGAGAGATGCAGGCATGATGGAGCCGCCGCAGCTGTCCGGCTTGCCTTGCCGCCTGGAATTCCAAGGGTCGCAGTGGCCCACTTGCTGCCGCGACCCGGGACAAACGGCTGCGACGAACGGGCATGAACACCCGCATGACCGGCCCGATCATGTGGCACGAAGCCCGTTGACGAAAGGCGATCGCACAGGACGTGCCTTTCGATGCCGCCTCAGCGGTAGATCGAGATTCTCCCGGGAGTCTCAACCGGGTCGATCCGGCTGGCGGTCGGCGGCGTGCGGGACTGCATCGAGCCAGGCGCCTGGGGCCACCAGAACACAGGTCGGCTTTGCGTCAGCCAGCCTGCCGCCCGTATTCCCCCTGTCGTCTCGCGCACCACTTCAACGGGGACAGCCGCGCTGGATGCGTTCAATCACCGGGCCCGCGTCGCCGATCTCGAACCGCGCAAACAGCGTGGACCCGTCGGCGGCCGACGTGCGAACAATCAGTTCATGCGTGCGCAGAAGGTCCTGCATGAAGCTGTAGACGCTCCAGTCCAGGTTGACGTCGGACCGCGGCCAGACGTTGATCTTGGCAAGCGATGACTCCAGCGGAGTAAAGGAGACCAGCTGCGTGTGGGTGTCGATGATGCCCCATCCGTAGATCTGTGCGGGCCGCCGGTCGAAGCGGATGTCGGTCACCGAGAGCTTCCGTCGCTCGCCGATCAGCCGTGTATCGAGACGGACACCGAAATCCACGCGAACGTCGGCCTCCATGGGCCTGCCCAGGCCGCACACGAGGTAGAGACGCGCCGCACCGCGTCCGCCTGCGGTCTCCTTCGCCTCGAGCCAGGCCTGAGACACGATACGATCGCTGAAGGCGTCCCTCTTCTCCGACATGCGCCACTCGCTGCGCGACGACGGCGGAGGTGGCGGCGTCGGCGGTTGCTGCTGAGGGGGAGGCATCTGTGGTGCGGGCGGCTGGGGCGGCTGTGACTGCTCGGCAACCGGGCCCACCTCGGGACGCCAGGCGCCTCCCACCTTCACCAGCTTGTCGGGGAGCCTTTCTCCGGGACGTGCCACGAAGGCGACATCCTCGCGCGGCTCAGGCTTCAGCCGGCCGCTGGCAAGGACCTCGGAAAACTCCCTCCACGACGCCGCACTCGGAAACATCCAGTTTCCTTTTGCGTCTGCCCTGACCGTCCTCAACAGTCCCTGCTCGCTCTGGATGCGAGGCAGGATACCTTGCTGAGGGACGGTGGCATGCAGAGTAAGGATGTTGCCCTGCACCCGAGACAATCCCAGGATGTAGGACTGACCGGATCCAAAACTGAAGGCCAGCCTTCCACCGCCTGTGTCTGTGAAGCGCAGTCGTCCCTGAAGGGGCGTCGGGCCCTTGGCGTTCTCTTCCACCATGTCATAGGCGTCCGCAGCCTGCTGCGCCCGGAACGTGAAAACGGGCGTCGCGGTCGATCCGCTGGCCATGTAAACGCGCATCTGGAACGCGTCGGGCAGTGGCGTGACGGAGGATTGCTGCGAATTCAGATCCTCGGTTGATATGAGAAAGCAGCCTGAAAGCGTCACGCCAAGGGAGATGACGCACCCCATCCGCCACCACCGGTCCAGACTCCACGCGGCCATCACCTGTCCCCCTGCCCTCTCGGCGGCTGCTCTTCAGCCGCAGCGATTGTTCCGGCGTCGTCGCCCAGCACGACGCAGCCTGCCGCACTTCCCGAAGCAATGCCCGTCACTTCCGCATCTCCCCTCGCAGCGTCAGCATGACCTCGAGATCACGCGCGGCGAGGTAGTTCGGCACACCGTTCTCACGGCGCGTCAGATCGAAGAGCGGTCCGCCTCCGGCCTCCCGATACTTTGTCGTCCGGAGAAACTGCTCGGTATGCAGCCTCTGCCGTTCTAGCGGCAGTTGCGGCGATCTCACGCCGTTCTCCCTGTCCTTGCGAAGCGTCTGGGCGATCTGGGCGTCGATCTCCTCCCGCGTGACGGGCAGGCTCTCGTACCGGATGATTTCCTGCCTGAGGCGCGCCAGTTCGGCCGCGCTCAATTGCAGCGGTATGCCCGTCGATTTCAGCCCGAGATCCGGGATGTATCTCTCGATGAAGTAGTCCGCCATGCGCTCTGCGGGCGAACCGGCCAGGCTCCTCGTGTCGGGAAACACGGTTTGGAGGCTGACGTGGAAGTGCGGATCGATCGTGAGGGGGCAGTCGGCACGAATAAGGGGAACTTCGATCCGCGATCCGGACCCGAACTGCCGCTCGCTCCGGCTTCGTTCAATCGCCCCGATGAACTCGCCAAGCGTCGTCTCCCGCCCCAGGGACGCGCTGCCAATCTTGCGATAGCCTTGGACTTTCTCCGACGTGCGGTCGTCGCCTTTGTGGACGCAGAGAAAGCCGAGGCCGTTGTCCGTATCCTCGCGCCGTATGAGCGTCGCCTCAAATGTGCTGCGGGCGAGCCGCCCGAATGTGCCGATGGCGACGAGATTGGCCGCAACATCCCGCGTCTGGGCCGAGCCACACCCGCCAGCAACGGCGAGCAGCGTCGTGACGAGGCTCGCAACGTCAGGGGCGATCTGGCGGCGCACCTGAACTGCCGGATAGGCGGATGCGTCGCGCATTTCCAAGACGCGAAGCGCCGCGGCAGCGAGCGTCAGGTTCGGCGGCAGCCTGAGGTCCGTGACGCTGTCCTGCCTCCAGTAAGAGTAGTGCACATACGACCACCACAACGCATCCCTCTGACGGGCGAAGGCATTTGGAAAGAGCCCCCTGCAGCGGCCCGAAAGTTCGTCTGCGAACTCGAAGGAGAGGCTGTAGAGCAAGGGCTGGCCGGCGGGCAGCGAGAAATGGACGTCGTGAGTGCCCGAAGCGACGCTCTGGATGGCGTCCCTCACGCGTCCTGCGCTCGAGCCGAAGCCCACCTCCTGTGCCGATGGGCCTGAGACCGGCAGCAAGCCGCTGACGATGGCCGTGAAGAGTGCAGGAACGGCACCGGCACGGAAAAGGCCCAAGGACTTCCGTCCTCTCCAAGACCGTCGTCGCACGACGTCTCTCCGGCTGTCCACCGTATCCACTCTCACGCTCCGTCAGCCGGATCACACGATTGGCTCAACATGAGCTCCCCACGCCCGCTGCGGCAAAACGGAGCTCGATCAGACGAGCATCGGCCCCGCCTCCCCTCGTCGTCCGGGCCGTCTGAGCCGTGCGAGCCACGGGCCGAGACAACCAGGCCCAACCTTGTCGAAATGAGTATGTCGCGTTAACTTAAAGTTGGCAATCGATTGCAGGCCCGGCGAATTAAGCACGCTAATTCAAGTGAACTCGTCCAAGCTAAAGCTTTGCGTTTTTGGCACGGATCTGGATGGGAATGCTCTTGGTCGAAAGGGTCGGGACCCTGCTATTCTTGGAGATAGACCCACATGGCCCTTTGTCACATCTGCCAGGGGACCGGCCAGGTCGACGCAAGCAGTCACGACCCCTGCTACAGTTGCGGTGGTCGCGGCTCGGGCTGCACGGCGTGCGGCGGCACGGGGGTCAGTGCGCGACCGCGCAGGGAGACGTGCTGGTTGTGTGGGGGAAGCGGACGCGAAGCGGACGCAGCCACCTCCCAGGCGGGACGCGGGCGGCGCGACGGCAAGCATGCCGCGATCCGGACGTCGAGCCAGCGGGCGCGCCCCTGGACAAAAAACGAAAGGATCATTCTCCTGCCCGCCTATGCCGGGAGCTGCTGGGGGCTGATCGAGTTTGCCCAAATCTCCGGCTGGCCGGCCTTCTTGTTCGCCGCCATACCGGCACTCCTGATCGCCCGTTTCTGGAAGGGCATCCTCACCTTCGGCCTCCTCGGCGCAGGCGTTTGGCTGCTCGCCAAGAGCGGGATCTAAGGGGCCGGCGGTGTGCGCTGCGTCCCAGGAACGCGCCTGTTCCGGACGGCGTCCTCCCGCTCGGCGACCACAGCTCGCGTTTCACGGAACAGTTCCGAAGCAGGCTATCGCGTCGACCGGGAGAATACCCCTGTCCCGCCGGTTCGGCTCGAGCGATCCGGCCGTCTCAGCGGCCGGCGGCGACCGCCGCGCCCATGCGGACCATGTCGGCGATGTCGACGGACAGCGTGCGGGCCACGCAGGCATAGCCGCGATCGTTCATGTGGAACCTGTCGCCGGCGAGCGTCGACAGCAGGGCGTCCTCGCCGCGTGCGCTCCAGGCTTTCATGAGCCGGTAGCGCGAGAACACGGGGACGCCGCCCGCCTCAGCCGTCTCCCAGATTGCCTTCACGAAGCGCTCGTAGCTCTCCGGATTGCGGATCGTCGGAAAGAACTGAGGATCCACGATGACGATGTCTGCGCCGGCGTGACGGGCGAGCTGGATACCCCGGTCGATGAGGTCACGGAACGCCGGTTCACCCTCCCCGCGGATGGCGTCGTTCGTGCCCACCTGCCAAAGGACAAGGTCGAACCGCTCGACCGCCAGCCGCTCCGCCAGGCGCTCCACCGTGCGGGGCGCGGTTTCGCCGCCGACCCCTGCATTCACGACGATGACGTTGGCCCTCGGCCACCGTTTCCGGAGGATCTGCTCGAGCTGCGACGGGTACGACCGCGCGGCGGCCGAAGCACCGACCCCTTCGGTGGACGAAGAGCCGATGGCGAGAATGCTCACCGGGCGCCCGGCCTGGACGGTTGCGGCAAGTTGACTCAGCCTCCGCGGCTGCGCTGTGACACGCTCACCGGCCTCGCAGGCAAAGTCGATCTCCTCAGCCCGTGCCGTCTGGACGGTGCCTGACCACGCAACTGCCCACAGGACAAGGCAAAACACGGGTGTGAAAAGGGCGACAGACATACGCCGAAGGAGATCAAGGCGCATCAAGGGCCCCCAAAGATGTGGCCACGCTGGAGGCATGCACCTGAACGCTCCCTGAACGAGTCCGCCCGCGCTCCCGAAAGAGTGATGGGCGGGACGGGCAAATCTCTTGCCGAACAGCACGTCTCGCACACATGAATGCACGCCGGCCGGCTCAAATCCAGAGCTAGAGCCTGACAACGAAACGCACCGGGGCATTTGCCGTGAGCGAAGGTTCCGCCGAACGATTCGTAAGCCTGGATTTCTGGCGCGGCGTCGCGCTGGTGACGATCTTCGTCAATCACATCCCCGGAAATCCGGCGGAAGCATTCACCCACAAGAACTTCGGGTTCTCGGACGCGGCGGAGGCCTTCGTGCTGCTCGCCGGCGTCGCAGCCGCTCTCGCCTACCTGCCCGGCATGAGGTCCGGATCGTACGCGCGGCAGACAGTGCGGATCGGACTTCGCGCCTGGACGCTCTACGTGTCGCATCTCGTCGTGCTGACGCTGTGCGGCGCAGCCGTCGCCTATGGCGTGATCGCCACCGGCGACGTGCGCATCCTGGAGGCGACGCAGTTCGACCAGATCATCGGGGCGCCGCTCGAAGCAGCGATCGGCGTGGTCACGATGGGCTTGCAGCCCGCCTATCTGAACATCCTGCCGCTTTACATCGTGCTGTTGCTGCTGACGCCGGCGCTGCTCTGCCTCGTCGCCATCGATCCGCGCCTCGCGCTGATAGGGTCCGGGGCGCTCTACGTCGCGTCCCAGCTCTGGGCGCTGGCGCCGCCAAGCTACCCCGGTGTCGATGCTTGGTATTTCAATCCGCTGGCGTGGCAGTTCCTGTTCGCGATCGGGCTGTGCGCCGGAGCCGTGCTGGTGCGGGGGCGCAGGCTGAAGGTCCCCGTGTGGATGGTGATCCTCGCCGTGGCCTATGTCATCGGCGCGCTCGTCTGGACGCGCAGCGGCTTCTACAACCCGCACGACCTCGCGCCGCTGCCACGCTTCGTCTGGGATTTCGACAAGACGAACCTCAGCCTGCCCCGGCTGCTGCACGTCCTCGCCCTCGGCGTCATCATCATGGCACTTCCGCTGGAACGGCTGCTGCGGAACGCATCGGCCGCCCGGCCGTTCATCCTTCTGGGACACAATGCGCTTCCCGTGTTCTGCACTGGAACCGTGCTGGCTTTCGCTGCGATGCCGCTGCGGGCCGGCGAGCTCGGACACCCGGCGCTTGACTTTCTGATCGTTCCGGGCGGAATCGCAGTGCAGCTCATGCTGGCATGGATGCTCGAATGGTACCGTGTCGGATCGCGGGCCGCCCCGGCCAAGCTTCCCCGCGTTCAAGACGCGGCGGCGGAAGCCTGATCCGGAGCGCGGTCACAATGGTCGTGGCGCTGGCGCTGATGGTTGGCGCCGGCCTGCCGGCCTATTCCCAAGCCTGCCGCGTTCCCGAAGTCTACCTCAAGATGCCCGGCGAACTTCCCCGCACGGTCCGGCTTGCCGACCGCGGAACGCCGGTCAGGATCATGGTCGTCGGTCCGCGCATCGGTGGACCCTCGCTGTCGGAAAAAAAGCGCAGTCGGCTGTTGCAGGCGCTGGAGAAGAAACTCCCCGGCACGGACTTCGACCTTGTGGACGAAGGGCGCGGCGCTATGCCGGCGGCCAAGGGTTTCGAGGCCATGCGCGAGGAGATCGCGACCATCCGGCCGGATCTCGTGCTGTGGCAGGTCGGAACGCCCGATGCCCTCAACCATGCCGATCCCGAGGCGCTGGGACGAACCCTCGTGCAGGCTGCCGATTGGCTGCGGGCCCAGTCGATCGACCTGATCCTGATCGACCCGCCCTTCGTTCCGAACGTGACGCACGAACCGCTCTATGCGCGCATCGTCGGCAAGATCGGTGAAGTGTCGGCCCAGTCCAACATCAACCTCCTGCGCCGCTACGCCGCGACGCAGCACCTCGACAACGAACGGCGCAAGAAGCCCGCGTCCGATGCCATGGATGGGCCGCCGCAGCAGTCGTGCCTGCCTGACCTGCTGGCCGAGGCGATCTACCGCGCCGTGATGAGATAACGGCACGGCACTGCACGGACGCAATCCGCCGGTCATGCCATGCCGAGCCGAAGTGGCCGGAACCATCACTTGTTGCGGTCCCGCCGGCTCGAGCGTCGTCGCCCGCGCTGCAAAGTCCCCGAAAGGCGTTGAGCGCGATGATGTGAAGTCGCGACGCCCGCGAGTACTGGACCGGCGACCTTTACAATACTCCCTTGATCGTGCTGGTGAAAATCCAACCCCAAGATGTCAGACCGTCTGATGGCTCGGTGCCGGGGCCGATGAGGCGCTCTTGCCAACACGGACACCGCAAAGCACCTTGCCGTCACAGAAGCGAACCAGCCGCCGCGCTTCCCTCGTCGAGCATTCGGGAGCGGCGCCAGGAAGATCCGAGCCCGGAGAGACCGCGTTGACCCAGGAAACCTTGTCCCGCCGCACCCTCCTCGCCACTGGGGCCGCCTTCGGTGGCGCTGCTCTGCTGACCGGAGCAGCCGGCCTCGTCCTGCCGGCCCGCGCCCAGAGCCTTGCGGCCACGCCGACGATGCGCGGCGGAGCCAACAACTACATTCCCGGCGCTCCGATCGTCAGCCGCATCGGCGGTGGCGGGTTCTGGATGAGCGGCACGGTGCGGCGCGCGGGCGATGGAGCGCCACTCGCAGGTGTCCGGATCCAGATCTGGGCGCACACCACCGAGGGTCGCGAGGATGACCGCCACAGCCACGGCGCCACCCTCACCGGTCCTGACGGTGTGTTCCGGCTGGAGATGCCGCAGATCGTCCCGGCCTTCGGCCAGGCGCACGGCCACCTCGCCTATGAAGGCGACGGCTTCCAGACGGTGTTCCTGCGGCCCGTGATGGGGAGCCCGCGCGACAAGAGCCTCAGCGCCCATTTCGTCCTCCAGCCGGTCTGAACGCTTGACGGCAGTCCGTGGCGCGCTGATCTGGGCCGGTTTCGCCGTTGCCGTTCTGGCGCCGGTCGCTCTCGCAGCGACGAGCCCCCTGATCGCATGGCGCGATGGCGTCTACATCGCGTCAGGATTTGCAGGGATGGGCGCGCTGGCGCTGCTGCTCGCGCAGCCGCTGCTGGTCGGCGGGTACCTGCCTGACGTTCCGGCCCGTCGCGGACGACGTGTCCATCGCTGGCTCGGGGTCGCACTCGTCGTGCTCGTGGTGGGTCATGTCCTCGGCCTGTGGATGACGAGCGCTCCGGACGTGATCGACGCTCTGCTCTTTGCCTCGCCGACGCCCTTTTCCGTCTGGGGCGTCGTCGCCATGTGGGCCGTCTTCGCCGCTGCAGGCCTTGCAGCGCTGCGCACCCACATCCGCATCCCGCCAAAGGCGTGGCGCGTCGGGCACACGGCCCTTGCAGTCGTCATCGTGGTCGGCAGCGTCGTCCACGCTGTTCTGGTCGACGGGACAATGGAGCCCCTGTCCAAGGCTGCGTTCTGCATCCTTGTTCTGCTCGCGACGACCAAGGTGGTCTTCGATCTTCGCGCATGGTCCTTGCTCAACCAGGCGAGGCGTTCCGTCGGCCGCAACTGAAGCGCTTCCCACGCAAGCGTCAGCCAAAGCGGTCGGCCACATTGAAGGCTCTCCAGAAGGAACGTCGTGTCGTGGAGGACAGGCGTCCGACCTCAA
>CAZJCW010000186.1:0-8734 GCA_964544365.1 uncultured Alsobacter sp. | reverse complement strand
TGCGCGTCATCATCCCGCCGCTGACGAGCCAGTACCTCAACCTCACCAAGAACTCGAGCCTCGCGGTGTTCGTCGGCTACCCGGACCTCGCCAACGTGTTCACCGGGACCGTGCTCAACCAGACCGGCCAGGCCATCGAGGTCGTGGGCATCACGATGCTGGTGTACCTGACCATCAGCCTCGGCACCTCGACCTTCATGAACTGGTACAACCGGCGCAAGGCGCTGGTGGAGCGGTGAGGGGACCGACATGACCGCCACCGAGTTTCCCGGAACGCCCCTTTCCCGCAGGGACGAGCCCGTCCGCTTCGTCCGCGAGGCCACCGTCGGCGCCGCGCCGCCGCCGTCATCGGTGGTCGGCCCCTGGGCCTGGATGCGCGAGCACCTGTTCACCGGTCCGGTGAACATCGCGATGACCATCATCCTGCTGGCGCTGTTCCTGTGGGTGGTGCCCGGCCTCGTCCGCTTCCTGTTCATCGACGCCGTGTGGACCGGCGCGGACCGCGAGGCCTGCATCATCACCGAGCAGCGTCCCGTCGTCGGCGCCTGCTGGGCGTTCATCTGGGATCGCGCGGCCTACTTCACCTACGGCTCCTATCCGGTGCCGCAGCGCTGGCGGGTGGACGTGTTCTTCGTCCTGCTCGCCATCGGCGTGGTCTGGCTCTTGAAGCTGAACGCGCCGCGCCGCGACCTGGGGGCCTTCTACTTCTTCATCGGCCTGCCGATCGCGTCCTACATCCTGCTCGTCGGCGCGCCGTTCCTCGGGCTGCCGGTCGTCGAGACCAACCTGTGGGGCGGCATCCTCGTCACCATCGTGTGCTCGGCGGTGGGCATCGTCGTGTCGCTGCCGCTGGGCATCCTGCTGGCGCTCGGGCGGCGCTCGACCATGCCGGCGGCGCGCCTGTTCAGCGTCATCTTCATCGAGTTCGTGCGCGGCGTGCCGCTGATCACCGTGCTCTTCATGGCCAGCGTCATGCTGCCGCTGTTCGTGCCGGACTATCTCCAGCCGGACAAGCTGCTGCGCGCGCTCGTCGGCATCGCGCTGTTCGCCGCCGCCTACATGGCGGAGGTCGTGCGCGCCGGCCTGCAGGCCCTGCCGAAGGGGCAGTACGAAGGCGCCATGTCGCTTGGCCTCAACTACGGCCAGATGATGCGGCTCATCATCCTGCCGCAGGCGCTCAAGGTGACGATCCCCAACATCGTCAACACCTATATCGGCCTGTTCAAGGACACGACGCTCGTCGTCATCGTCGGCATCTTCGACTTCCTGAAGACCATCGAGGCGGCGCGCATCGATCCGCGCTGGGGCGCTCCCACGGTCAGCGCGACGGGCTATGTCTACGCCGCGATCTTCTATTTCATCTGCTGCTACCTGATGTCTCGCTACGCCCGCTCCGTCGAGGCGCGGCTGGCGCAGGCCGACAAACGCTGAGGGGACACCAATGAGCGCCGCACCTGCCGGACTGAAGCCGGCCAAGCTCAACAACGAGATCGCCATCGAACTCACCGGCATGAACAAGTGGTACGGCGAGTTCCACGTGCTCAGGGACATCAACCTGACGGTGAAGCGCGGCGAGCGGCTGGTCGTCTGCGGCCCGTCGGGCTCGGGCAAGTCGACCATGATCCGCTGCATCAACCGGCTCGAGGAGCACCAGAAGGGGCGCATCGTCGTCGACGGGATCGAGTTGACGAACGACCTGAAGCGGATCGACGAGATCCGCCGCGAGGTCGGCATGGTGTTCCAGCACTTCAACCTCTTTCCGCACCTCACCATCCTCGAGAACTGCACGCTCGCCCCGATCTGGGTGAAGAAGATGCCGAAGAAGGATGCCGAGGAGGTCGCGATGCACTATCTGCGTCGCGTCAAGATCCCGGAGCAGGCCGCCAAGTACCCCGGACAGCTCTCCGGCGGCCAGCAGCAGCGCGTCGCGATCGCCCGGTCGCTGTGCATGAGCCCGAAGATCATGCTGTTCGACGAGCCGACCTCCGCGCTCGACCCGGAGATGGTGAAGGAGGTTCTCGACACCATGGTGTCGCTGGCCGAGGAAGGCATGACCATGATCTGCGTGACCCACGAGATGGGCTTCGCGCGGCAGGTCGCCAACCGCGTCATCTTCATGGACGCCGGGCAGATCGTCGAGGTGAACACGCCGGACGAGTTCTTCCGCAATCCGCAGCACGAGCGCACCAAGCTGTTCCTCAGCCAGATCCTCCACTGAACATGGACCGCGCGGCGGCATGAGGAGCATCCTGATCCTCGCCGCCGTCGGTGTCGCCGTGATGGTGCTGGCGGCGCTGCTCTCCGGCCGGAAGGCCGCCGTGATGGGCGCGGCGGCCGTGACCGCCGGCCTTGCCGTCTCGCTGGCCGCCGTCCTGCTGATCGATTGCCGCCAGTGCCACACGGCGTCGCTGGCCGTCGGCGGGTTTGTTTCGGCGCCGTTCTTCCTCGCCGGCTGGCTGATCCTGCTGGCGGTCGGGCACGGGCCCGAGGCGCTTCCGTGGCGGGTTTTGGCGTCGGCCGCCGCCGTCCTCCAGCTCGGCTGGGCGGCCACGGCGGCGCGCGCGGCCTTCGATGGCCGCTGCCCCTGCGACGGGCTTCCCTGGATCGACACGGTCGGCGGCCTCGCCTCCATCGGGATCGACCGGTGGGTGATGGCCTTCTTCGCGATCGCCGCGCTGGTGTCGCTCTACCTGCTCGGGCGGCGGACGCGCCGGGCCTGACGCGTCATCCCTTCGATGCCGGCCCGGTGGCCGGTCCCGTGGCGATCGGCCGGTCGCTGGATCCCCATTCGGCCCATGAGCCGTCGTAGAGGGCCTTGATCGGCCGGTCGACGCTTTCGAGCGCGACGGCGAGGATCGCCGCCGACACGCCGGAGCCGCAACTGGTGACGACCGGCCTGTCGAGATCCACCCCCGCGTCGCGGAAGGCGGCCTCGATCTCGGCGGGCGGACGCAGCTTGCCGTCGGCCACGATGCGGGTGAACGGCAGGTTCAGGCTGCCGGGCATGTGGCCGGCGCGGACGCCGGGGCGCGGTTCGGGCGCTTCGCCGCGGAAGCGGTCTGCCGGACGCGCGTCGACCACCTGGGCCGAGCCGCTCGCGAGCGTTCCCGCCACGGACTCGGCGTCGGCGACAGCGCCGTGGTCGAGCCGCGCCGAGAACACGGCCGGGCGGCGATGCGTCGGCTCGTCGGTCCAGGGCCGCCCCTCGGCCCGCCACTGCGGCGCGCCGCCTTCGAGGATCACCACGTCGCGCGCGCCGAAGGTGCGCAGCGTCCACCAGACCCGGGGGGCCGAGAAGAGGCCCGCCCCGTCGTAGACGACGATGCGCATGCCGTCCCCGATCCCGAGGGCCCCGGCCATGCGCGCGAAATCCTCCGGCCGCGGCAGCATGTGCGGAAGCGACGAGGTGCGATCGGCCATGGCGTCGATGTCGAAGTGCACCGCGCCGGGGATGTGACCGGCGGCATATTCCGCCTTTCCGTCCCGGTTCATGGTCGGCAGGTACCAGGATGCGTCGACGACGACGACATCGGGTGCGTCGAGATGATCGTGCAGCCAGGCAGTCGAGACGAAATGATGGGTCACAGGCGTGTCCTTCCCGTCCTCAGGCCAGCGCGATTCGGACGCGGCGGTTGATCTTTCCCTTCTTCTCGATGGCCGTCACGGCCACCGGACCGATCTCCGCCGTGCTGCGCACATGCGTGCCGCCGCAGGGCTGGAGGTCGAGGCCTTCGATCTCGACGAGCCGCACCCGGCCGCTGCCCATCGGCGGCTTCACCGACATCGTCTTGACGAGGCCCGGATTGGCCAGCAGCTCGTCATCGGTGATCCACCGTTCGGTCACCGCCGCGTTCTTGCCGATCCTCTCGGCGAGCGTCGCGGCGACGGCCTCGCGGTCGACCGCGTCGGGGATGTCGAAATCCAGGCGCCCCTCGCCGTCGCCGATCGCCCCTCCGGTGACCGGATAGGGCAGGACGGTGGTGAGAAGATGCAGCGCGGTATGGATCCGCATGCGCTTCAGCCGCACGTCCCAGTCGATGGTCGCCGTCACCGCTTCGCCGACCTGCGGCAGCGCCGCTCCTTCGGCGGGGACATGCACCACGCTCGCCTTGTCCTCCGACCAGACCGCCGTTGCGATGGGGATCGACGTTCCGTCGGCCCGCACCAGCACGCCGCGGTCGCCGGGCTGGCCACCGCCGGTGGCGTAGAAGACCGTCTGGTCGAGCAGCACGCCGCCGCGCTCGTTGACGGCGATCACGGTGGCGTCGCACGAGGCGCGGTAGGCATCGTCACGAAACAGGAGGCGCGTCTGCATGGTCGGGTGTCCGGTTGGGGTGGCCTGTCATAGCCCGAACGGGGACGGTCGCGAAGCGGCTCGTGGTGCCCTGTGGAACGACGCGGCATTGTCGCGCATCGACGCGGCGCGATCGTGCGCTACAATCTTGGTTGCGAGGCACGAGTGTCATGTTGCCTTGACGCTCAGGATCGTACGGATCGCGTGATCCGGTTTCGCTTCAGGTGCGTAAGGTGTGGTGAGGCCCTACCGTCCCGCACGGCGGTAGACAACATCTGATGGAACTGCGCGGAAGGAAGACCTTGAGCTTGCATCATTTTTCCCCGGCCCCAGGTCGCCCGATCGACGAGCTTCTCGCCGGTTATGCGTCCGGTCGCCTTTCGCCGCCGCTGCACGGCCTCGTCGCCGCGCATCTGGCCATAAAACCTGACAACCGCGCCTATGTGGCGGCGCTCGAGGGTTTGATCGGAAACGAGGTCGAGGCCATGCCCGAGGCCCCGATCCGCGATCGCGAGGCCCGTCTCGCGGCCATCTTCGATGCCGTCGAGACGCCGGCGGCCCGTCCGCTCGAGACCTGCGGTGTCATCCCGGGGCCGCTGCTTCGCGTGATGGGGCACAGCCTCAAGGACGTTCCGTGGCGCACGAAGCTTCCGGGCGTGCGGGAGTTTCACCTGAAGGGCACGGGCGAGACCGAGGCGTCCCTGTTGTGGATCCGCCCGGGCCGCACGATGCCGTCGCACACCCATGACGGGTCCGAGTACACGCTCGTGCTGCAGGGCGGCTTCACGGACGCGACCGGCCATTACCGTCGCGGCGATGTCGCCATTGCGGATGCGGACATCGACCACCGTCCCCGCGCCGACGACGACGAGGACTGCATCTGCTTCGCCGTCACGGACGCGCCTCTGCGCCTGACGGGGACCGTCGGCCGGATCGTGCAGAAGTTCTTCGGCCACTGACGGGTTGACCTTCCGGCAGCAGGGCCGCGCGCGTTTTGCCCTGCGCCGACAGCTGCACCGCGCATGGAGACCCGATGCCCGTGGACTATCGTGCCCGTCCCAGTGACGGCATTGCCTGGATCACGGGTGCCAGTTCCGGCATCGGCCGCGGGGTTGCGCTCGAACTGGCCCGCCGGGGCTATGTCGTCGTCGCGACGGCGCGGCGTCTTCCGGAACTCGAGGCGGTCGCGCGCGAGGCGACCGGGCCCGGCCACATCATCCCCATGACGGGGGACGTCACGGACCGCGCCGGGATGGACGCGCTCGTGCAGGCCATCGAGCGTCAGCACGGGCCGATCGCGCTGGCCTTCCTCAATGCCGGCACGTTCTTCCAGGACAAGGCCGCCGTGTTCGACGCGGCGATGGTCATGAAGACGTTCGACATCAATGTCGGCGGCGTCGCGAACGGGCTGCAACCGGTCCTGACCAGCATGACCGCGCGGGGCCGCGGGCAGGTCGCGATCAATGCCTCCGTCGCCGGCTACGGCGGCTTGCCCACGTCGGCGGCCTATGGCGCCACGAAGGCGGCCCTGATCAACATGTCGGAGAGCCTGCGGTTCAGCATGGGGCTGCTGGGCGTGACGATCCAGGTCGTCAATCCGGGCTTCGTCGGGACGCCGCTCACCGACAAGAACACCTTCCCGATGCCCTTCCTGATCCCGGTCGAGGATGCCGCGCGACGCATCTGCGACGGTTTCGAGCGCGGCGGCTTCGAGATCGCTTTCCCGCGCCGGATGGCGTGGCTGCTGAAGGCCGTGAACCTGCTGCCCTACAGCCTGTACTTCCGGGCCGTCGCCCGCTTCACGGGCTTCGACCGCCGCCGGTGACGCCGCTCAGCGCCCGGCGCGGGCCTCGATCGTGTCCTGCAGCGCGCGTTGCGTGGCTTCGTCGAGCGGGAACCGCCACATCACGGCGATCGCGCCGACCTTCAGCACGACCGGCAACCCCGCGTAGAGCAGTCCCAGCATGGTGAGACCGGCCGCGTCGAAGCGGCCCGCCGCCGGGTCGAATCCGGCCGCGCCGAGCAGCGGGAAGGCGATCCCGACCGCGCCCGCGAGCGCCAGCTTCGTCGCCAGTGCCCACAACGACAGATAGAGCGCAGACCGTTCCTCGCCCGAGGCGGCGGTGTCGACGTCGATGACGTCGGCCTGGATCGAGGCGGGCAGCACGACGTCGGCCCCGAGTGTCAACCCGGTGAACACGCAGATCAGCGCGAAGGCGGTCACGTCGCCCGGTCCCAGGAAGGGGGCGTAGGCGAAGGCGGCGCACGCCGTCAGCATCCCGATGCACCACGCCCGGTGCTTCGACGTCCGGCGCGCCAGCCAGAGCCACAGCGGAACGCCGGCGACGCCGCAGACGAAGTACAGCACCAGGAGCGGTCCGGCGGCGTCGGGGCTGGCGAGCCGATGCTGCACGAAGAACAGGAACAGCGTCGCCGGCAGGCCGTTGGCGAGCCCGTTGACGAAGAACGCCGCGATCAGCCGGCGGAACGGCGCGTTGGCCGACAGGTGCCGGAGCCCTTCGCGCCACGGCACGCGCGCCGTCGACCGATCCTTCGGCTCCGGAACCGCCGCGAGCGACAGAAGCGCGGCCAGCGGCAGGCCGACCGCCACCGCGACGGCGAACACCGTCAGCACGGCCCGCTCGCCCGGCAGGCCGAGGGCCGGCAGCAGCGCCGGGGTCGCCAGCGCCAGCAGGGTTCCGACGACGGTGAACGCCTCGCGGAAGGCCGTCACCCGGTTGCGTCCGGCGTAGCTGCGCGACAGTTCGGCTCCCCACGCGGCATAGGGAACCTGGGTTGCCGACCACGCCACCGACAGCAGCGATCCCCAGACGGCCAGGTGCAGAAGCCCTGCCTGCGGGGGCGGGACGAAGATCTGCCACGCGCCGAGGACGACGAAGGGGATGGAGGCCGCGAACCATGTCCGGCGACGGCCGAAACCGGGCCGCCACCGGTCGGCCAGCACCCCGACCAGCGGATCGCTCGCCGCGTCGATGAGGCGCACGGCCAGCAGGACCTGGCCCACGGCGGCGATGGGCAGGGCCAGCACCTGCGTGTAGAACGCGGGCACGAGCACGTAGAACGGCAAGGTGAGGATCGCCAGCGGCAGCGCGGGCAGGCCATAGGCCAGCAGCGTCGACGCGCGCGGATCCGTGCCGGCCCGCCAGGCCGTCCGGGACGTCACGCGGGTTTCGAATAGACGATCTGGCGGACGTCGATCGTCCCGGCCCTGAAGCCGGCCTCGCAGTAGGAGAGGTAGTACTCCCACATGCGACGGAAGCGTTCGTCGAAGCCGAGCGGCGTCAGGTTGGGCCAGGCGGCGCGGAAACGCTCGCGCCACTGCGCCAGCGTCACCGCGTAGTCGAGGCCGAAGATGTGCTCGTGCCGGAGGGCGAGCCCCACCTTGTCGCCGAGCGACTGCATGATCGAGGGCGACGGCAGCATCCCGCCGGGGAAGATGTAGCGGCGGATGAAGTCCACCTCCGCCTTGTAGCCCTCGAAGTACCGGTCCTGGATCGTGATCACCTGCAGGCCGGCCACGCCGCCGGCGCGCAGGCGCTGCGAGAGCTGCTGGAAGTAGACGGGCCAGAACTGCTCGCCGACGGCCTCGAACATCTCGATGGAGGCGATGCGGTCGTAGGTGCCCGCCTCGTCGCGGTAGTCCTGCAGCTTGATCTCGACCTTGTCCGCGAGGCCCTGGTCGAAGATCCGCTTGCGGGCGTAGTCGAACTGCTCCCGGGAGATCGTCAGCCCGGTGACCTTGCAGCCGATCTCCTTGGCCGCGAACTCGGCGAAGCCGCCCCAGCCGCAGCCGATCTCCAGCACGTGGTGGTCGGGGGAGATCGCTGTCTTCTGCGCCAGGTTGGCGTATTTCCGGCGCTGCGCGCTCGACAGGTCGTTGTCGCCCTCGGCGAAAAGCGCCGCCGAATACGTCATCGAACCGTCCAGCCAGGCCTCGTAGAAGCGGTTCCCGAGGTCGTAATGCGCGTGGATGTTGCGCCGTGATCCGAGCTTCGTGTTCCGGTTGAGCCAGTGCCGGAAATTCTGCCACAGGCGGATGAGCGGCCTGTGCTCCAGCATCGATGCGATGAGGTCGTGGTTGGCGCAGAAGAGTTCCAGGAAATGCGTCAGGTCCGGCGTTTCCCACTCGCCGCGCAGGTAGGATTCACCGATGCCGATGTCGCCGCCCTCGACGAGGCGCCGCGCGAAATTGAGGTCGCGGACGGTCATCTCCGCTGCCGGTCCGGGTTGCGTTCCGGAGAACAGGAAGGAACGACCGTCGGGCAGACGGACGAGCAGCGAACCGGCACGGATTCTCACCGCGAAATTGAATGCCTGCCGGGCTGCGAAGGGGAGCCCGGCGCTGCACGCCGCAATGTTCTCGCTGGTGACGTCGACCGTTTCGCTGGGGGAGGCGATCGATCCGGAATTCACGCTCGG
>CAZJCW010000185.1:0-8757 GCA_964544365.1 uncultured Alsobacter sp. | reverse complement strand
AATCCGGGCCGCCGTCGCGCCGGCGGGCACGCCGGCCCGCGCGTTCGATCCTCGAGGCGTCGGAGGCGACGCCCTTGCGTGGTCGGCGCGGCCTGCATCTGATGGGCTGGCCAGTGTCACCCCGTTCGCATTCCGGTCCAGGAGCCCGCATGTCCCCCAAAGAGTCCATCGTCCTGTCCGCCGGCGGGGCGAGCGCGCGGATCGCCCTGCAGGGGGCCGAGTGGCGGTCGTGGCAGGTTGCGGGACGGGAGTGGCTCTGGTCAGGCGATCCGCGGTGGTGGGACGAGGTCGCGCCGGTCCTGTTTCCTGTCGTCGGCTGGACGCGTGACGGCGAGGTCCGGGTGGACGGCGTGAGCCGGCCGCTCGGGCTGCACGGCTTCGCGCGCCACAGGCGCTTCGACCTGACGGACTCCGGGGCCGCCTTCGCCGAGCTTCGCCTCGTCGATGACGACGCGACGCGCGCACTGTATCCCTTCGGCTTCGCGCTGACGGTGCGCTACGAACTCTCGCCGGAGAGGCTGGCCGCGCGGTTCACCGTGCTGAACACCGGCGACCGGCCGATGCCCTACGCGGTGGGGTTCCATCCGGGATTCGCGTGGCCCTTGCCGGGCGAGGAGGGGAAGGCGCATCGCATCCTGTTCGATGCGCCGGAGCGCCCCGACGTGCCGGTCATCGCGCCGGGAGGGCTGTTCTCTCCCGAGGTCCGGCCGGTCCCGATCGCGGGGAGGGCCTTGCCGCTGGGCCCCGACAGCTTCGCCTCGCAGTCGATGTGCTTCGTCGATGCGCGCAGCGGAGGGCTGGTCTTCGGCCCCGAGAACGGTCGCCGGCTGCGAATCGATTTCGAGGCATGTCCCAATATCGTGCTGTGGAGCCGCCCGGGCGGTGCCTATCTCTGCGTGGAGGGGTGGACCGGGACGGGCGATCCCGTCGGTTTTTCCGGCGATCTCTTCGAAAAGCCCGGCATGCGGGTGCTTGAGCCCGGTCAGGCCGCGTCGCACGGCCAGACAATGACGATCCTGGACCCGCAGGACGAACGCGGCGCTTGACCAAGCGGACCGCTGCCACGAGCATTGGCGGCAAGCTCTTCGAATGGGTCGAGCGGTCATTGGGGTCGGGCGGTGCAGACACTCGCGAGGGTGCCCTTTTTCAAGGACGCGGGCATCGACTTTGAACGATTCGATCGCCGCTGCGCCTGGAAGCGGTTCGACGAAGGGGAGATCTGCCTCGACTTCGAGGACCAGTCCTCCGACGTCTACTTCATCATTTCCGGCGAGGTGCGCATCCTCATCCGCACGCAGGCGGGGAAGGAGGTCATTCTCGGCGAAATGCGCGGAGGACAGTTCTTCGGCGAGCTCGCGGCAATCGACGACACGCCGCGCTCTGCCAACGTCACCGCGCTGACCAACGCGGAAATGTGCATCATGCCGGCCGCGGCGTTCCGCGAGATCGTCTATGCGTCGCCCGTGGTCTCGGACCGGTTGCTCAGGCTGCTCGCCTCGCGCATCCGCGAACTCAACGCGCGGATCACCGAGCACTCGGTCTTCGACCTGAAGCATCGGCTCTATTCCGAGCTTCTGCGCATGTCCGTGCCCCGGCCGGGGGCTTCGGGCGAGAGGTCGGTGTCGCCACCGCCCTTCCACCATGTCCTCGCTGCGCGCATCGGTTGCCGGCGCGAGCAGGTGACGCGCGAACTGTCGGCGCTGAGCTCCGAAGGCATCGTCTCGAAGACGCGTGGCGCGCTGGTCATCGCCAGGCCCCGGGTTCTCGAGGAGCGCCTTGCGGAGGCGCTGCAGAACGATGGGTGATCCGGGCGCCGGCCCGCAAGCCGGCCGCGGGCCGGGACGAGCGACCACCCAGGCGGTCGGGTCCGTCCGGCGCAGCTTCGCGCCGTGGGCCGATCCGGCTGCGACGCCGCTGATCCGCTACGAGAAGGTTGGACGCCGGTTCGGCGACGTGCGCGCCGTGGACGGCGTCGATCTCGACATCTACGAGCGCGAGTTTTTCTGTCTGCTCGGTCCATCGGGCTGCGGCAAGACCACCCTGATGCGCATGCTCGCGGGGTTCGAGACGCCCACCGAAGGCAGGATCCTGCTGGGCGGCGTCGACCTGGCCGGCCTGCCGCCCTACCGGCGCCCGGTGAACATGATGTTCCAGTCCTATGCGCTGTTCCCGCACATGAGCGTGGAAGCCAATGTTGCCTTCGGCCTCAAGCAGGACGGGGTCGCGCGCTCCGAGATCCAGGACCGGGTGGCCGCCGTCCTGAAGCTGGTACAGCTCGATGGATACGGACGCCGACGCCCGGATCAGCTCTCCGGCGGCCAGCGGCAGCGCGTCGCGCTGGCCCGCGCGCTCGTGAAGCGGCCGCGGGTTCTCCTGCTGGACGAGCCCTTGGGGGCCCTCGACAAGAAGCTGCGCGAGGAAACGCAGTTCGAGCTGATGGACCTCCAGGTCGAGCTGGGCATGACGTTCCTCGTCGTCACGCACGACCAGGACGAGGCGATGACCATGGCGGACCGGATCGCCATGATGGACCGCGGCCGCATTGCCCAGTGCGGCACGCCGGCCGAGATCTACGAGACCCCGGCGACCCGTGGCGTGGCGTCGTTCGTCGGCGACGTCACCCTGTTCGAGGGCGTGGTCGAGGGACGGGCGGGCAGCGTCGTCTCCGTGGCGGGGGAGGGTGAGGCTCCTTCCGTGCTCGTGGACGAGGCCGCGTCCGGTCGCGCGGCCGGCATTCCCGTCGGCACGCGGGTGACCGTGGCCGTTCGGCCCGAGAAGATCGCCCTGGCGCAGGATCCGCCTCCGCCCGGCACGCCCAACGTCATCGAGGGCGAGGTCTGGGACATCGGTTATCTGGGGGACTGGACGGTCTATCGGATCCGGCTGCCGGACGGCGCCATCGTGCGGGTGTCGCGCGCCAACGCGACGCGTTTCGTCGAGCGGCCGATCACCTGGGAAGACCGGGTGTGGATCCACTTCGCGCCTGCGTCCGGCGTGCTGCTGTCCGAATGACCGTGCGGGACGAACAGGCCGGCGACCAGGGAACAGGCCGGAGGAGCCCCCGGCAAGGGCGCCTTTTCGTCGTCGGTCCGCCGTTCCTCTGGCTCGGCCTGTTCTTCCTGCTCCCGTTCCTGATCGTCGCGCGCATGAGCCTGTCCGAGCGGGCGACGGCGCGCCCGCCATACCGTCCCGCCTTTTCCTGGGAGGACGGACCCGCAGGGTGGTGGGAGAAACTCGGACAGCTCTCGCTCGACAATTTCGTCGCGCTTCTCGAAGAGCCGCTTTATGTCGACGCGCTCTTCACGTCGCTGCGCATCGCCGCCACGGCGACCGCCATCCTCGTGCTGGTCGGCTATCCGATGGCCTATGCGATGGCCCGCGCGCCCGGTCGCCTGCGGCCGGTCCTCGTCACGCTGGCGATCCTGCCGTTCTGGACGAGCTTCCTGATCCGCGTCTACGCGTGGATCGGCATCCTCAAGCCGGAGGGCCTTCTCAACGCGGCCCTGATGGGGGTCGGGCTGGTCGACGAGCCGCTGCAGATCCTCGACACCGAGCTCGCGGTGCAGATCGGTCTCGTCTACTCGTACCTCCCGTTCATGGTGCTGCCGATCTACGCGTCTCTCGAGAAGCTCGACGGAACGCTGCTGGAGGCCGCCCAGGACCTCGGCTGCCCGCCCTGGAAGGCGTTCTGGCTCGTCACCGTTCCCCTGTCGATGCCCGGCGTTCTGGCCGGCTCGTTTCTCGTCTTCATCCCGGCGCTGGGCGAGTTCGTGGTGCCCGACCTGCTCGGCGGTTCGGAGACGCTGATGATCGGCAAGACGCTCTGGAGCGAATTCTTTTCGAACCGCGACTGGCCGCTGGCCGCTGCGGTGGCCATCGTGCTGCTCGTCATCATCCTGGGGCCGATGCTCCTGTGGCGCGCTGTCGGCCGCGGCGAGGCGGAGGCCCGGCGATGAACCGGTCGCTCTCCCGCTTCAATATCGTGTCCCTCGTCGCAGGCTTCGCGTTCCTGTACCTGCCCATCGTTCTTCTGATCGTGTTCTCGTTCAACGAGTCGCGTCTCGTGACGGTCTGGGGCGGCTTCTCGACCCGGTGGTATGGCGAACTTTTCCGCAACCAGCAGATGCTGGACGCGGCCTGGGTCACGATCCGTATCGGTCTGGTGTCGGCGACCGTGGCGACCGTGCTCGGGACGCTTGCGGCCGTCGCCCTCGTGCGGTTCAACCGATTCCGGGGGCGCATCCTGTTCACGGGCATGGTCTATGCGCCCCTGGTGATGCCCGAGGTCATCACCGGCCTTTCTCTGCTGCTCCTGTTCGTGTCGCTCGACATGGACCGTGGCTTCTGGACCGTCGCCATCGCGCACGTCACGCTGACGATGTGTTTCGTCACCGTCGTCGTGCAGTCGCGGCTGCTGACGTTCGACTGGAGCCTGGAAGAGGCGGCGCTCGATCTCGGCGCCACGCCGGTGAGGGCGTTTCTCTCCGTCACACTGCCGCTCATCGCACCGGCGGTCGGCGCCGGGTGGATGCTGGCCTTCACCCTGTCCCTCGACGACCTCGTGATCGCGAGCTTCACCTCCGGGCCGGGAGCGACAACCCTGCCCATGCGCATCTACTCGCAGGCCCGTCTTGGCATCTCGCCCGAAATCAATGCCGCCTGCACGATCCTGATCGGCGTGGTCGCTGTTGCGATCGTCGTCGCGTCGCTAGCCACGAAGCGCGGGCTCGTCGTCGGCCGCGCGTGATCCCGCTTGCTTCAGTCGGGCGGCGCCAGCGCGTCGCCGCCTGCCGGCACAATGGGCACCTCGGGCCTGCGGCCGCGCAAGTCGATGAACGGGCTTGTCGCGCCCGACCGTCGCATGAGGCTGCGCGCGTCCGGCACGATCATGGGTTCGTCGAAGGTGCCGGTGATCTCGAACGGCAGTGTCACCGGTTCGCGTCCGGCGGGCACGTCGACCAACTGGGCAATTCCGGCGACCGCCAGCACGCGCTCCGCCAGTCCGACCTGTCCGCTGAAGCCGACGCGCGTGGCCGGGGAGCCGACGCTTCCCTCCTGCACGTCCAGGATCCCGCGGCTGATCCGGGCCGACAGGCTGGCGAGTTCGAACGGCGTCCGCCCGCCGCGGACGTCGAGGGCGGCGCCGAGCGGCCGCTTCTCCATCCGCCGCAACACTTCCGGCAGGTTGATCCCGACGAGGTCGCCCTGGCGCACGACGAGGGTCGCCCGTCCTTCCAGCGACTGGACGAGCGCATGCGCGCTGGCGCCGGATGCCTCGACCTGAATCGAGCCGTATCCGATGCCGCTGATCCGCCGCCCGTCGATCGTGGCCGCCAGCGCCGCCGCGGTGTCGACCCGGTCGAAGCTGGCCTGCGCCTTCATGTCGAAGCCGCGTGGCGCACCGGCCAACGAGAGGCGGCCCTTCAGCGAGCCCTTGTGGAAGTCGGCGCCGCCCAACGTCACGTCCGTCTTGCCTTGCCGTGAGATCAGCGAGCAGGCGACGTTGTTGAGGACGGTCGCGCCGATGGCCACGCGACCGGCCGAGAGGCGAAGGTCGACGTCGCCCGAAGGCAGCAGCGCGGGGTCGATCGTCTCCCGCGACCAGCCCCCGTCGGCCGCGCGCAGCCCGCCCAGTGCGCGAACCGTTTCCGTCAGGTCGAGCCTGTCGCCCGCCAGTGTTCCCGACAGAACGGGGCGTCCGCGCGGATCCTTGAGATTCAGCGCGCCCTCGAGCCGTCCAGCCGGAAGCACGACCGTTGCGCTGGCAAGCGAAATGTCCCCGTTGCGCAACCGGAGCGCGCCCTGCACGTCGACCGGTCCGTCGACGGGCATCGGCAGCGGCATGTCGAGCCACGCGGCGAGACGCTTCACACTGTTCGTCTTGACCGAGAGCTTGCCTTCGGCGTCCCAGTGCGACTGGCGTCCGACCTTCCCCGCGAAATCGATGGCCCCGACGTCGCCTGACAGGCGACCCGAAGCGGGTGCCATCCGACCTTCCATCAGCGCCGCGACGTCGAGGGCAAAGGACTGGAACGTGAAGCGTTCGCCGCGCCAGACAGCGGCTCCCTCCAGCTCATAGGTATCCTTGCTGACGCCACGCCCCGCGATCAGTTGCACGCCGTCCACCAGCGCACGACGCCCGCCGCCTGCCGCGGTACGCTCCACGCGGCCGTTGAAAATCACGAGCCGCTCGACGTCGGGCAGGTTGAAGGTACCGCCACCCGGCGTCAGCACGGTTGCCAGTTTCCGCAGGACGTCGTCGGCCGAGCCGTCGCCCGGATACGCCAGCCGAGGGTTGAAAAGCGACAGTTCCGTCAGCTCGATTCGCCCGCCGACCAGCGGCAGAAGGCGAACGCGGCCACGCATCCGGTCCACGTCAAGGGTAACCCTGCCCGACCCGTCGCGCAGGGCGAGGCCGGATATGTCGAGGCGGGGGACTGGCAGGAGGGTGAACCGTGCACCTCCGGCTTGCCCTGCAGGCAAGCCCGCGAGGGCGGCCAGTTGCGGTGCGATCTGCTCGCGCAGCGTCGTGTCCGGAATGGACCACGGTGTCGCGGCTGCGAAGGCGCCGCAGGCTGCCAGGACGGCACCGATGAACCAGTATCGCTTCATGACGCCTGCGGGACAGGGACGGAATCGGAACGGCACGGCCCGCCGTCCGGCAGGCAAAGGACTATAGCCCTCTGATCGCCGTGCGAAAACCGCTTGCCGCGGATCCGCCGGCACTCCTCCGGGAGGAAGTGCCCGCGGCGGACGGCACTGTGCTTTCGCATGAGTTTCATTTTCGCTATCGACAGAGAGGCGGAGAGGGTGACGGCACACCACTGGCTGAACGAAGATGAAGGCAGCACCATGACCGAACTCGCAATGGCTGAGCCAACGCTTCTGTGGACACCGTCCCGGGAACGGGTTTCGGCGACACAGCTCGTGCGCTTCCGCGATCAGTTCAATGCGCGGGAAGGTCTCTCCCTTCGAAGCTACCAGGAGTTGCATGCCGCCTCCGTCGACCGGCGCGATGCGTTCTGGTCCTTCGTCTGGGACTTCTGCGACGTCCGCGGCGAGAAAGGTGATGTCGTTCTGGCGGACGATCGCATGCCGGGAGCGGTCTTCTTCCCGCAGGCGCGGCTGAACTTCGCCGAGAACCTGCTGCGTCGCGACGATGACGGGCCGGCCATCGTCTTCCGAGGCGAGGACAAGGCGTCAAGCCGGGTGACCTGGCGTGAGCTGCACGCGCTGGTGTCGCGCCTGCAGCAATGGCTTCTCGCGCAGGACGTTCGGCCCGGCGACCGGGTTGCCGCCATGATGCCGAATCTGCCCGAAACCGTCGCCTTGATGCTCGCTGCCACGTCGATCGGCGCTGTTTGGTCGTCATGTTCGCCCGATTTCGGCGTCCGCGGCGTCCTCGATCGCTTCGGCCAGATCGCGCCCAAGGTGTTCGTCACCTGCGACGGCTATTGGTACGCCGGCAAGAAGATCACGGTCGCGGACAAACTTGCGGAGATCGTCCCGCAGTTGACCGACCTGAGGTCGGTCCTGGTTGTGCCGTATATCGGAGAGGCTGACGCCGTCGCCGCCTCCTTGCCAAAGGCGACAACGCTGCCGCAGGCCACGGAATCGTTCACGTCGAAGCCTGTCACATACAGTCGGCTGCCTTTCGACCACCCTCTCTACATTCTGTACTCGTCCGGAACGACCGGGGTGCCGAAGTGCATCGTCCACGGCGCGGGCGGAACCTTGCTCCAGCACCTCAAGGAGCATCGACTGCATTGCGACATGGTCGCGGGTGATCGGGTCTTCTACTTCACGACCTGCGGCTGGATGATGTGGAACTGGCTCGTCTCCGGCCTGGCGAACGGCGAGACGCTCATGCTGTTCGACGGCTCGCCGTTCCACCCGGCGCCGACGGTCCTGTTCGACTTTGCCGCGCAGGAGCGCTTCTCGATGTTCGGCACGTCGGCGAAGTACATCGACGCCTGCAAGAAGGCCGGTCTCGATCCGCGCCAGTCGCACGACCTCTCGACCTTGCGCCTCATGACCTCCACCGGCTCGCCCCTCGCGCCCGAAAGCTTCGAGTGGGTCTACAGGCACGTGAAGGCCGACCTGCATCTCGCCTCGATCTCGGGCGGGACCGACATCGTGTCCTGCTTCGTGCTCGGCGATCCGACCGGCCCGGTTCGAAAGGGCGAGATCCAGGTTGCCGGCCTCGGCATGGCGGTGGAGGTCTGGGACGAAGCTGGCCATCCGGTCCGGCGCGAGAAGGGCGAACTCGTCTGCACCCGCGCCTTTCCGTCGATGCCGATCATGTTCTGGAACGATCCGGACGGCAGAAAGTATCGGGCTGCGTATTTTGATCGCTTTCCCGGTGTCTGGTGTCACGGCGACTTCGCCGAATGGACGGCGGACGGGGGAATGGTCATCCACGGTCGCTCCGACGCGACGCTCAACCCCGGCGGGGTGCGCATCGGGACCGCTGAGATCTATGCCCAGGTGGAACAGATACCGCAGGTCGTGGAGGCCCTTGCCATCGGCCAGGACTGGGACAACGACGTCCGGGTCGTGCTTTTCGTTCGCCTGCGCGAGGGGGTCGTCCTCGACGACGCCCTGGAACGGGAGATCAGGACGAAGATCCGGACCGGCGCGAGTCCCAGGCATGTGCCCGCGAAGATCGTCCCTGTGGCCGACATCCCCCGCACGAAGTCCGGCAAGATCACCGAACTGGCGGTCCGCGACGTGGTGCATGGCCGCGAGGTGAAGAAC
>CAZJCW010000184.1:0-8759 GCA_964544365.1 uncultured Alsobacter sp. | reverse complement strand
GTTCAAGGGCACGGGCAACTCGGAAATCATCCTGGACCGCAAGGTCTCCGACAAGCGCGTCTTCCCGGCGCTGGACATCACCCGGTCCGGCACCCGCAAGGAGGAACTCCTCGTTCCGAACGACGTGCTCAAGAAGATGTACGTGCTGCGTCGCATCCTGAATCCGATGGGCACGGTGGACGCCATCGAGTTCCTGATGGACAAGCTTCGGCAGACCAAGACGAACGCGGACTTCTTCGAGTCGATGAACACCTGACCCGGGGTTCCCCCGGCGCATTGATCCGGGGTCCATCGACGCTCCGGACGACGTGAGCGGCGTATCCGATGGGCGGCGACACCATCTTTGCCCTGGCCACTCCGCGTGGTCGTTCGGCCATTGCCATCGTTCGCGTCAGCGGACCGGCGACTCGATTCGGACTCGAAACACTCGCCGGTCGGGTGCCGACGCCCCGGATGGCTTCGCTGCTCCGGCTCGTCGCTCCCCGGACACTTGATAATCTCGACCAGGCGCTCGTGCTCTGGTTTCCCGGTCCTGCCAGCTTCACCGGCGAGGACATGGCGGAACTTCACCTGCATGGCGGTCGCGCGGTGGTCGACGGGGTCCTTGCTGCCCTGTTGGACCTTGGTTATCGCCCTGCCGCGGCCGGCGAATTCACACGGCGCGCCTTTGCCAACGGCAAGGCCGGCCTGACGGCGATCGAAGGCCTCGCGGATCTCATCGAGGCCGAGACAGCGGCACAGCGGCGCCAGGCGCTCCGGCAGATGAGCGGCGAGCTTGCCCGGCTCGTCGACGCTTGGCGGATCTCGCTGATCGAGGCCATGGCCCGGATCGAGGCCGACCTCGACTTCTCGGACGAGGGCGACGTTGCTGACAGTCTGGCCCTCGAAATGGCGAAAGCCGGGCTGGAGCGGGTCGCAGCCGAGATGGACCGCGTTCTGGCTGGGGCCCGGCGCAGCGAGCGCCTGCGGGACGGGCTGGTCGCGGTTCTTGCGGGCCCGCCCAATGCGGGCAAGTCCACCCTGATGAACGCGCTGGCGGGACGGGATGTCGCGATCGTCTCCGAGACGCCGGGGACGACCCGCGATGTGATCGAGGTCGCCCTGGACCTCGATGGCGTGCCGCTGACGATCGTCGATACCGCCGGCCTCCGGGAGGCTGTTGACGGCGTGGAGCGGGAGGGCATTCGCCGAACCCGCGATCGGCTTGCCACGGCCGATGTCGTGGTGTGGCTGACGCCCGCCGCCGCCCCCGAGCCGTGCCCTGCCGTGTCCGAGGACACGCATGTCCTTTCCGTCGCGACGAAAATCGATTCGCAATCGAAATCGTCGACGGACCGTCGGCTGGGCCTCTCCGCCCGGACCGGGGAGGGACTCGATTCGCTGACGGAACAATTGACCGCGCTGGCGTCGAACCTGGCCGGCGAAGCCTCGCTTCTGACGCGGATGCGCCACCGGGATGCCCTCACGCGTGCACGCTCAGCCCTCGGAAGAGCGATCGCGGGACTGGAGCCCCATCGGTTGGAGCTGGCGGCGGAGGATCTCCGGCTGTCCGTCAGGGCATTGGAGGCGCTGATCGGACGGGTGGACGTCGAGGATGTCCTCGATCGTCTCTTTGCGAGTTTCTGCATTGGCAAATAGACTGTTTCACATGAAACGGATGCGTGGGTCATGACGTTCGATGTGATCGTGGTGGGTGGCGGACACGCCGGCACCGAGGCGGCGACTGCGGCTGCGCGCATGGGAGCCCGCACGGCCCTGGTGACCCATCGCTGGGATACCGTCGGCGAGATGTCGTGCAACCCGGCCATCGGCGGGCTCGGGAAAGGTCACCTCGTCCGCGAGATCGACGCCCTCGACGGCGTGATGGCCCGCGCCGCGGATCTCGGCGGGATCCAGTTCAGGGTTCTCAACCGTCGAAAGGGTCCCGCCGTTCGCGGTCCTCGGGCACAGGCCGACCGTGCCCTCTACAAGAGCGCCGTGCAGGGTCTCGTCCGCGCAACACCGAATCTCTCCGTCGTGGAACGCGGTTGCGACGGTCTTGTGCTCGAGCGCGGGCGAATCGCGGGAATTGTCGCGGGAGGAGAGACCCTGCGTACAGGCGCGGTCGTCCTGACGACCGGGACCTTCATGAACGGCGTCATCCATATCGGCGAGCGCAGGTGGTCTGCGGGGCGGATCGGCGAAGCCCCGTCCGTTGACCTGCCCGAGTCGATCGGGCGTCTGGGCCTGCCGATGGGACGGCTGAAGACGGGGACGCCGCCGCGCCTCGACGGACGGACGATCGACTGGGCGGCGCTTGACATGCAGGACGGTGACGACCCGCCCGAACTGTTCTCGTGGATGAGTGCCCCCTTGGCCCAGCGCCAGGTCCAATGCGGCATCACGCGGACCACCGAGGCGGCGCATGCGCTGATCCGGGACAATCTGCACCGGGCGCCGATGTACTCCGGCGACATCACCGGACGCGGTCCGCGCTATTGTCCGTCCATCGAGGACAAGGTGGTTCGATTCGCCGACAAAACGAGTCATCAGGTGTTTCTGGAACCAGAGGGACTTGAGGATCCGACGGTCTATCCGAATGGAATTTCGACCTCGCTTCCGGAAGACGTGCAGCATGCGGTGATTGCAATGATGCCGGGTCTCGAGCGCGCCCGCATCCTGCGGCCGGGCTATGCGATCGAGTATGACTTCGTCGATCCCCGGTGCCTCGACCTCGGTCTGGGCTGCAAGACTGTCCCCGGACTGTACCTCGCCGGGCAGATCAACGGGACCACGGGCTACGAGGAGGCTGCCGCCCAGGGTCTGCTGGCGGGCATCAACTCCGCAGCCTTCGCCGCCGGAGGATCGGGCGTGAATCTCGATCGCGCCCGGGGCTATATCGGGGTCATGGTGGACGATCTCGTCACGCGGGGTGTGACGGAGCCCTATCGGATGTTCACGTCGCGGTCGGAGTACCGCCTGACGCTCAGGTCGGACAATGCCGATGAGCGACTGACGGACTGGGGTGCCGATCTCGGCGTCGTCGGGCCGAATCGCCATGCGGCGCACCGGGATCGGATGGCTGTTCTTCGGGATGTTCGGGCTGCGCTGGAGTCGCGGACCCTCACGCCGACCGAGGCTTTGCGGAGCGGACTGAGGCTGAACCAGGATGGGATCCGCCGCAGCGGCTTCGAGCTGCTGTCCTATCCGGATATCGAATTCGAGGACGTGGCGCGGATCTGGCCGGAGTTGCAGGAGGTGCCGTCCTGGGCGGCCGAGCGCGTGGCCAATGATGCGCGCTATGCGGTCTATCTTGAGAGACAGGCGGCGGATATCGAGACGTTTCGACGCGACGAGAGCCTCGAGCTCCCCGTAGCCCTCGATTATGCAGAGATTCCCGGGTTGTCAGCGGAACTCTGCCTGAAGCTGCAATCGATTCGGCCTCGAACCATTGGGCAAGCCGGTCGCATCGAAGGCATGACCCCGGCGGCGCTGACGGTCCTGGCGTCCTTCGGCCGTCGCGGGCGTGCCGCATGACGGCGCAAGACAACGACCGGGAGCGGGCCTTGGCGCTCGTTCCCGTTTCACGTGAAACCGAAACGATGTTCGACGCCTATGTGACCCTGCTGCGCAAATGGCAGACTGCGAAGAACTTGGTCGGGCCGGGGACGCTGGACACGATCTGGACACGCCATGTCGCCGACAGCGCCCAGCTGTTTGCTCTCGCGCCCGGGGCCTTGCGCTGGATGGATATTGGATCCGGTGCCGGCTTTCCCGGTCTTGTCCTCGCCATCATGGGCCGCGACACACCCGGTTTCCGCGTCGATCTTGTCGAAAGCAACGGGCGAAAGTGTGCCTTTCTGCGCGAGGTCGTTCGAACGCTCCACCTCCCCGCCTCCGTGCATAACGGCCGGATCGAGGATGTCCTGGGGGGGTGGGTCGAGCCGGTCGATGTGCTGACGGCCCGGGCGCTTGCGCCGCTGTCCGAGCTGCTCCGGCTCGGGCGAAACCTGTTGACAACGGGCACCCTCGGACTCTTTCCAAAGGGACAAGATCTAGAGGATGAATTGACCACAGCCGCTAAATATTGGAGTATCCAGTCAACGACGGCGGCCAGCAAAACCGATACCAAGGGGCGGATCTTGGTGGTGCAACGCGCTGAGCCCCGGGTCGTTTCGTAACCGTTCTTCTTGAGGCTGTGCTGATGTCCGGGGATTCGATTCGGCTGAGTCGGTCGGGAAGTGAGCCGCGTGTGCTTGCTCTCGCCAATCAGAAGGGTGGTGTCGGCAAGACGACGACCGCCATCAACCTCGGCACCGCGCTCGCCGCCATCGGCGAACGCGTGCTGATCGTCGATCTCGACCCGCAGGGGAATGCCTCGACCGGCCTCGGGATCGACCGCAAGAGCCGCACACGCTCGACCTATGACGTGCTGGTCGGCGAGGCGAGCCTCGGCCAGGTGGTTCTCGAAACGGCGGTGCCGCGGCTCAGCGTCGCTCCGTCGACGCTCGACCTGCTCGGCGTCGAACTGGAGATCGCCTCCGAAAAGGATCGGGCCTTCCGCCTGAGGGGCGCGATCCGGGAGCTTCACGCGCGCTCCCTCGAATCGCAGGGCGAGGGCTTCACCTACATCCTGGTCGACTGCCCGCCCTCGCTGAATCTTCTGACGATCAACGCCATGTCTGCCGCCGACGCGGTGCTGGTGCCGCTTCAGTGCGAGTTCTTCGCGCTGGAGGGATTGAGCCAGCTGCTCAAGACGGTCGAGCAGGTGCGCGCGGCGCTCAATCCGCGCCTCAGCATCCACGGCATCGTGCTGACGATGTTCGATCCCCGCAACAACCTGTCGACCCAGGTGGTGGAGGATGTCCGCCAGTTCATGGGCGAGAAGGTCTACGAGACCATCATTCCGCGCAATGTGCGGGTGTCGGAGGCGCCATCGCACGGCAAGCCGGTCCTCCTCTACGACCTGAAGTGCACGGGCGCGCAGGCCTATCTGCGCCTCGCCTCCGAGATCATCCAGCGCGAACGCGCCTTGCAGGCGGCGTGACATGACCATCGCGATGCGTGCAGGAAAGGAAGCCGTCATGGCCGATGAACAGTCCCGTCCCCGCCTCGGTCGCGGCCTCGCGGCCCTGATCGGCGACGCGGGAGACGAAATCGCGGCCGTGGATCGCGCGCGCGGGCAGCGGCGCGTTCCCGTCGAGTTCCTTCGTCCGAACCCGCGCAATCCGCGCAAGAGCTTCGACGAGGCCGATCTCGAGGATCTTGCGTCCTCCATCAGGGAAAAGGGCATCATCCAGCCGATCCTCGTGCGGACCATGCCGGGGCTTGCGGATGTCTATGAGATCATTGCGGGCGAGCGGCGCTGGCGAGCGGCGCAGCGCGCCGGGCTGCATGACGTCCCGGTCATCCTCGTCGAGGCCGGTGATCGCGAGGCGCTCGAACTGGCGATCATCGAGAACGTCCAGCGCACGGATCTCAACCCCCTGGAAGAGGCGCTTGGTTACGAGCGCCTGATCAGCGAGTTCAACTACGCGCAGGCGGATCTCGGCCGCATCATCGGCAAGAGCCGGAGCCATGTGGCCAACACGCTGCGTCTCCTCAAGCTGCCGGACAGCGTGAAGACGCATGTTCTCAAGGGCGACCTGAGCGCGGGCCACGCGAGGGCCCTGCTTTCGGTGTCCGATCCCGAGGCGGCGGCCCGGCGGGTCATCGAGAAGGGTCTCAATGTCCGCGACGTCGAGCGGATGGCGCAGGAAGAGGCCGCACCGGGTCCCGAGGTGTCGGTCGGTTCGGTCGAACGTCCGGCGGTCCGGGAGAAAGATCCGGACACGCGGGCCTTGGAAAAGGCGCTGGAAGACGTTCTCGGCATGACGGTCGAGATCCGGCACGGCGCACGCGGGGGCGAAGTCCGCATCCGGTACAAGACGCTCGACCAGCTCGATACGGTCTGTCGTCGCCTGCGGGACTGAACCGCACGGCGAGCCCGGCGTCAGCGGCGACTTCTGCTCGCCACCTGCAGCAAGGCACGTGACAGGTGCGCCTCGCCAAGGCGCGCCTGCTTGCGCGTATTGCCTTGCGCCTCGCGCAGCAGATCGATGATGCCCTCGAGCGCCGAGGCGGGCCACGTGGAGAGCTGCCGGTTGAAGGCGGGCTTTCGCTTGAAGAAAACGCGTGCCGCCTGGGCCGCCGCATCGGGCGTCGCGCCGCGGTCGACGGCCAGCCTGGCCTTGTGCAGCATGCAGGCGTGGCGCAGCGCGGCCGCGGCAACCATGCCGGCATCCTCGCCTTCGGCGAGGACTTTCCGAAGGGCCGCGTCCATCTCCTGGCCCTGCCCGGAGAAGGCGGCGTCGATGACGGTGTCGAGCGCCACGGCCGACGCGTCGGCCATGACGGCCTCGACATGCTCCATCGTGACCGTGCCGTCGCCCTGGGCGTAGAGCGCGAGCTTCTCGATCTCGCGCAGGCTCAGGGCGCGGTCGGCGCCAAGATACCCCACCATCGTCTCGCGGGCGTCCCGTGCGATCCCGAGGCCCGCCGCGCGCAGCGTCTGCTCGAGCAAGGCGGCAAGGTCGCGCGGATCGTCGGCGTAGCACGGCAGGGCCATGCCGTGCCGCGATGCCTCAACCGCGGTCCTGAGCGGGTTCTTGTTGGCGAGGTCGCCGGCCTGGATCACGACCATGCAATCCGCGGGAGGGTTCGCCAGCAGGGGAGCAACCGCCGGCGCAAGGTTGCGTGACCCGGCTCGAACCCAGATCGACCGCTTTCCGCCGAACAAGCCCAGCGTGTTGGCCTCGTCGACGAGCCGCATGGGGTCGGAGGCAAGCTCGTCGCCCTCCAGCCTGATCAGCTGGAAGACATCCTGCGGGTCGTCCACGCTCGAGGCGGCAAGCCTGCGGGACCGCTCGGCGACGAGACCACCATTGGGGCCGTAGACGAGCACGACCGGATAGGCCGCATCAGGCCGGGACAGGAACGACTCGACCTCGTGCGCCTTGCGCTGCGCCATTCCGGCTCAGCCCTGCGAGGCGAAATGCGCCGCGATCCGGGTCTTGATCTGCTCGGCCAGCGTCTTGGCGATGCGGATCTCGGCGTCCCGCGCAGCCCGGATGGCAGCAAAGCGTTGCTGCGTGCGCTCGTAGCTGGCCGAGGCGAACGCCGTGCCGCCGAGGATGACGGCTCCGCCGTCCACCGGGGTCAGCGTGAAGGCTGCGTCGACCGCGAGCGTCGCCGACGTCGCGCGTCCCGTCTCGGAGTTCACGATGGCCGCCTGGACGCGCTCGTTCACCTTGAGTGTCAGCCGGTACTTCGGCTGCGATGTCGTCCCCGATCCATCCAGTTCGTAGCGGAGCTCCTGCACGAGGTAATGCCCCAGCCTCTCGGGCAGCGGATCGACGATGACTCCGGCCAGCCGGGTCTGAACGGACGGTGTCGCCGTTGTGCTCGGCGCGTACATCGGTCGCAGGCAGCCGGCGGTGACGGTCGCGATGGCGATCGCCGCGAGAACCCGCCCGGCCGCCGCGCGACCCTTCACCACGTCACGCCACGACATTGACGATCC
This sequence comes from uncultured Alsobacter sp., assembly GCA_964544365.1. GTDB lineage: Bacteria > Pseudomonadota > Alphaproteobacteria > Rhizobiales > Beijerinckiaceae > Alsobacter. The sequence goes on along the minus strand of CAZJCW010000184.1, from coordinate 1,219 downwards.
TCTGGGGAACGATGATGACCTTGCGGACCGGTCGGCCCTCGAGCGCCTTGCGGACCGCGTCGAGATCGAGCGCGGCGGCCTCGATGGCGGCGTTCGTGGCGTCCCGCGCCACGTTCACCTCTGCCCGCTTCTTCCCGTTCACCTGGACCGGCATCGTGATCACGTCCTCGACCACGAGCCCCCGGTCCGCGACCGGCCAAGCGGCCTGGCCGACGAGGGTGGCATGGCCGAGCGCTGTCCAGCACTCCTCCGCCAGGTGCGGCATCATCGGCGACACGATGGCGATGAGGATCTCACCGGCTTCGCGCAGGGCCCATGCGACGTCGCGCGGGGTGGTCTCGTCCGCGATGGCGCCGATGGCGGCCGAGAGGGCGTTCGCAAGCTCGTAGACGTGAGCAACGCAGCGGTTGAAGCGCAACCGCTCGACATCCTCCTCGACACGGATCAGCGCCCGGTGCGCCGCCTTGCGGATCGCCAGTGCCTCCGGGCCGAACGTGTCAGGCGCGGTAGTTCCCGGCGCGCAGGCGACCGTCGCGATCTCGCCCGTGAGGCGCCACAGGCGCTGGACGAAGCGCGCCGCGCCCTGGACGCCATCCTCCGTCCAGATCACGTCGCGCTCGGGCGGCGAGTCGGAGAGCATGAACCAGCGGGCGGTATCGGCGCCGTAGGTGCCGATGATGTCGTCGGGGTCGACGGTGTTCTTCTTCGACTTCGACATCTTCTCGATGGAGCCGATCTCGACCGGCGCGCCCGTGGCGATCAGGGACGCGCGCCGCGCTCCGCCGTCGCTCTCGATGCGGACGTCCGAAGGCTGCACCCACGCGCCGCTGCCGTCGCGATAGGTCTCGTGCACGACCATGCCCTGCGTGAACAGGCCGGCGAATGGCTCGTCGAGGCCGGCGTGGCCCGTGACCTTCATCGCGCGGGTGAAGAACCGCGAGTACAGCAGGTGGAGGATCGCGTGCTCGATTCCGCCGATGTACTGGTCGACCGGAAGCCACGCATCCACCGCGGATCGGTCCGTCGGGGTGTCCTCGCGCCATGGGTCGGTGAAGCGTGCGAAGTACCACGACGAATCGACGAAGGTGTCCATCGTGTCAGTTTCGCGCCGCGCCTTCGCGCCGCAGGACGGGCAGGCGACGTGCTTCCACGTCGGATGGCGGTCGAGCGGATTTCCAGGCTTGTCGAAGTCGATGTCGTCGGGCAGGCGCACCGGCAG
>CAZJCW010000183.1:0-8846 GCA_964544365.1 uncultured Alsobacter sp. | reverse complement strand
TTCGACATGGGCGGCACCACCGCCAAGATCTGCCTCATCGACGACGCCAGGCCGCAGTCCTCCCGTGCCTTCGAGGTCGACCGCCGCGACCGCTTCAAGAAAGGCAGTGGCTTCCCGCTTCGCATCCCGGTGATCGAGATGGTCGAGATCGGCGCCGGCGGCGGCTCCATCGCCCGCGTCGACGCCATGCGCCGCATTGCCGTCGGCCCGGACAGCGCCGGCTCGGAACCCGGTCCCGCCTGCTATGGACGGGGTGGCGAGCATCCCACCGTCACCGATGCCGACGTCGCGCTCGGACGCATCGACGCGGCGCGCTTCGCCGGCGGTCGCATGCCGCTCGATGCCGGCCGCGCCGTCGCGGCGCTGGAGGCCCATGTCGGCCTGCCGCTCGGCCTCGAGGGTGAACTCGCCGCCTACGGCGTCGCCGAGATGGTCGACGAGACGATGGCCAATGCCGCGCGCGTCCATGCGGTGGAGCGCGGCAAGGTTGCATCCGACTACACGCTCGTCGCGTTCGGCGGCGCCGCTCCGCTGCATGTCGCCCGCCTGGCCGAGAAACTCGGCATCGCGGCGGTCGTCATACCTCCGAATGCCGGCGTGGGATCGGCCGTGGGCTTCCTGCGCGCGCCGCTCGCCTTCGAGGTGGTCCGGAGCCGGCGCATGACCCTCGCGGCGTTCGATCCCGCCGAGGCCAACGCCATCGTCGCTGCCATGCACGCGGAGGCGCAGGACGTGGTGCGTCCCGGCGCAGGGCCGGATGCGCCGCTCGCGGAAAGCCGCTCGGCCCTGATGCGCTATGTCGGCCAGGGTCACGAGATCGTCGTTCCGTTGCCGGAGGGACGCTTCGACGCCGGTACCCCGGCCGTGCTCGCCCGTCGCTTCGCGGAGGAGTACACGGCCCTGTTCGCGCGCACGATCCCGGATGCTCCGATCGAGATCCTCACCTGGACGCTGGCGCTCGCCGCCCCGTCCGAGAGCGGTCCGACCGGCGATCCCACGCTGCTCCCCGTCGCACCCGCCGACGCCGTGCCGCAGGACTGGCGCGACGTCTACGATGCGGCGACCGGCACAACCGCCCGCTGGCCCGTCCACGCGCGCGCCGATCTCCTTCCCGGCCTGCGCGTCGCCGGCCCCGCCGTCATCGTCGAGGACGAGACGACGACCCTCGTCACCGCCACCTTCGATGCCGGGGTCAACGCCCTCGGTTGCATCGTCATGACCCGCAAGGACAAGGCATGAGCGCTCCAGCCCCGTCGCAAGGTTCGCCCGCCGCCGGCCTCGCCGGCCTCGGCCACCAGATCATGTGGAACCGGCTCCTCGCCATCGTCGAGGAGCAGGCCCAGACGCTCCTGCGCACCGCCTTCGCGCCCATCGTCCGCGAGTGCGGCGACCTGTCCGCCGGCGTGTTCGACCTGCGCGGTCGCATGCTCGCCCAGGCCGTCACGGGAACGCCCGGCCACATCAACTCGATGGCGGCCTCGGTGAACCACTTCATCCGCCACTTTCCGCTCGAGACGATGCGGGAGGGCGACGTCTACATCACCAACGATCCGTGGATGGGCAGCGGTCACCGCAACGACTTCGTCGTCACCACGCCGGTCTTCCGCAAGGGCGGGCTCGTCGCGATCTTCTCGTGCACAAGCCATCTCACGGATCTCGGCGGCCTCGGCTTTGGGCCCGACGCGACCGACGTCTACATGGAAGCCCTCGGCATCCCGATGCTGAAGCTCTTCGACCGCGGCGTCCTGAACGAGACGCTCATGGCGATCGTCAAGGAAAACACCCGCCTGCCCATCGAGTGCGAGGGCGACATCTACTCCCTCGCCAACTGCAACGAGATCGGCGCGCGCCGTCTCGTGGAGATGATGGACGAGTTCGGCCTCGACGACATCGATGCGTTGGCCGACCACGTGATCGAGAGTTCCCGCGCCGCCGTCATGGAGGCCTTCGCCAGGCTGCCGCGCGGCACGTGGACCAACAGCATGACCTGCGACGGCTACGACGCGCCGGTGACGCTGACGGCGACGCTCACCATCGCCGACGACGGCATCACCGTCGACTATGCGGGCACGTCGCCGCAGTCGCCCAAGGGCATCAATGTTCCGCTCACCTACGCCACGGCCTACACCGTCTTCGGTCTTGCCAGCGCGCTGGTGCCGCAGGTTCCCAACAATGCCGGTTCCCTCGCGCCCTACACCGTCACCGCGCCGCCCGGCTCAATCCTGAACGCGCTGAAGCCCGCACCTGTCACCTGCCGCCACATCATCGGCCAGATGCTGCCCGACGTCGTCTTCGGCTGCCTGCGCCAGGCCCTGCCTGACAGGGTGCCGGCCGAAGGCACGTCGTGCCTGTGGAACGTGACCTTCCGGGGCCATGACCCGGCCGCGGAGCGCGAGTTCGTCTACACCGTCGTCACGAATGGCGGGACCGGCGCGCGTCCGACCAAGGACGGCCTGTCCGCGACGGCCTATCCCAGCGGCGTGCGTGGCACGCCCATCGAGATCGTCGAGGCGATGACGCCGCTGCTCTTCTGGCGCAAGGAGTTCCGCGTCGGCTCGGGCGGCGCCGGCCGGTATCGTGGCGGCCACGGCCTCGACATGGAGATCGAGAACCGCTCCGGCCGGGCGATGGACCTGCTCGCCTCCTTCGACCGGATCGACCACCCGCCGCGCGGGCGCGACGGCGGCGCCGACGGGCAGGCGGGCGAACTCCTCCTCAAGGGCAGCGGCGCCACGTTGCGCGGCAAGGGTACCCAGCCGATCCCGGCGGGAGAGCGGCTGATCGTCCGGACGCCGGGCGGCGCTGGCCTCGGCGCGCGGGGCGAGCGCAGCGTCGACCTCGTGGCGCGCGACGCCCGGGACGGGCTCGGCCCGCGGACCTGACATGTCGAGCGTCACGCGCGCCACGCAGGCGCTGGACAGGGCCGGTATCGCATACGACCTGCACCGCTACGACTACGATCCTGCCGCCGATCGCATCGGCCTTCACGCGGCGCAAAGCCTCGGAGAGCCGGCGGCGATCGTGCTGAAGACGCTGATGGCCGAGGTCGACGGCAAGCCCGTCTGCGTCGTTGTCCCCTCCGACGCGGAGGTCAGCATGAAGAAGCTCGCCGCGGCCTTTGCCGGAAAGGCCGCGAGGATGATGAAGCCCGAAGCGGCGGAGAAGGCCACGGGGTATCATGTGGGCGGCATCAGCCCGTTCGGGCAGCGGCGCCCCGTTCCCACGGCCATCGAGGCCGGCGCGCTCGGCCATCCGCATGTCTACGTCAACGGAGGCCAGCGCGGCCTCCAGATCCGTCTTGCGCCGGCCGATCTGGTGAAGGCGCTCGGCGGCAGGGCGACGGCGTTGGTCGCCTAGAGGGCCCGGTTCAGGACTATTCGGCGGCGATGGCGGCCGCGGGCGCCGGTTCTTCCGTGAAGCCTGCTTCGCTCAGGGCCTCGGGCATCGGGCCGCCATGGGCCCAGTCGATCAATTCGACCGTATGCACGATCGGGGTCGGGTTGCCGGCGTCGGCGAGCCCCTTCCCGATCTGCTGGATGCAGCCGATATTCCCGGTCGCGATGACCTGCGGGCGGGTGCGGGCGATGTTCGCCACCTTCCGCTCGCGCAACGGGCCAGCGATCTCCGGCTGAAGGATGTTGTAGACCCCGGCCGAGCCGCAGCAGATGTGGCCCTCGGGCACGTCCCTGACGAGGAAGCCCGCCGACTTCAGCAGCCTCTTGGGAAGGTCGGTGATCTTCTGCCCGTGCTGCATGGAGCAGGCGGAGTGATAGGCGACGACCTGCCCGGTCATGCGTTGCGGCGGGGGCAGGTCCAGCCCCGCGAGGTACTCCGTGATGTCCATCGCCAGGGCCGAGACCCGCGCCGCCTTCTCGGCCATGGCGGGGTCGTTTCGGAACATGAACCCGTAGTCCTTGATCGTCGTCCCGCAGCCCGACGCGGTGATCAGGATGGCGTCGAGGCCGTCTCCGTCCATCTCGCGGACCCACGCTTCGACATTGCGCGCGGCGTAGGCGTGACTGTCCTTGTCGCGGCCCATGTGGTGCACGAGGGCGCCGCAGCACCCTTCGCCCTTCGGCAGCACCACTTCCACGCCGAGGCGATTGAGGAGGCGGATCGTCGCGTCGTTGATCGACGGCTTGAGCACCGGCTGCGCGCAACCGGACAACAGCGCGACCCGCGCGCGCCGCGGGACCGCCGGCGCGAATGCGGCGGGACCTTCCATCGTCGAGCGCGGCTCCATGCGCGACGGCGCGAGATCGAGCATCGCGGCGAGCCGGGCGCCGACGCCGGGGATCGGCCGCAGCAGCGGTTTCAGGGGCCGGCCGAAATAGGCAGCCAGCAGCGCGAACCGGAACAGGGTGGGATGCGGCAGGATCGCGCCGAGCACACGGCGCAGCAGCCGGTCGTGCCACGGCCGCTCATAGGTCGCCTCGATGTAGCTGCGCGCGTGATCGACGAGGTGCATGTAGTGCACCCCGGAGGGGCAGGTGGTCATGCAGGAGAGGCAGGAGAGGCAGCGGTCGATGTGCTTGACGACCTGCGGCGTCGCCGGTCGGCCGTTCTCCAGCATGTCCTTGATCAGGTAGATGCGCCCGCGCGGGCTGTCGAGTTCATCGCCCAGCAGGAGGTAGGTCGGGCAGGTGGCCGTGCAGAAGCCGCAATGCACGCAGGTGCGCAGGATCTTCTCCGACGCCTGCATCGCCGGGTCACGCAACTGTTCGGGGGAGAAACGGGTCTGCATCGGGGTCTCCGCCGTCAGATGCCGGCGTACATGCGGCCGGGATTGAAGATCCCGTGGGGATCGAAGCTCGCCTTGATGCCGGCGGTCAGGCGCCGGACCGGCGCGGCCGGCGGCTCGAAGACATCGACGGCCGCGCGGACGTCCGAAGGGGCGCGCACCAGCGTGGCATGCGCTCCGCTCCCGGCGAAGGCGCGTCGGACGAGGTCCGCACCTGCATCACCTTCGGCTGGCAGGGCGATCCAGACGAGCCCGCCGCCCCAGTCGTAGAGGTGGCGAACGCTCGCCTCTGCCAGAATGGCCGCTACGCCCGCAGTGGCTTTGGACGGGGCAACCGACACCCGCCAGACGGCGTCCGTGGCCGGCTCCGACAGAAAGGTCACATCGCGGATCGAGCGCCACAGGACGGCCGATTGTTCAGCCTCGAGCAGTCCCGCGCTCCCGTGTCGCGCGAGCAGCGCCCGCAGCCGGCCGGCGCGGTAGGCGACGGAGTCGGCGAACCCTTCCAGCCGCAGCAGCGTCTTCGGCACGCGCTCCACGGAGCCTGGCAGGTGGGCCGCCGCGCTGACCTCGAACGGGGAACCGAGCCCGGCCGACAGCGCCGTCACCGCCGTGGCGTCGTCGAGGCCGTGCAGCACCAGCGTCGCGCTGGTTTCCGGCGTCGGCAGAACCTTGAAGGTGACCTCGCTGAACGCGGCGAGCGTGCCCCAGGAACCGCAAACGCCCTTCACGAGGTCGAGGCCCGTCACGTTCTTCATCACGCGGCCGCCCGAGGACACGGCCTCGCCGCGTCCGTTGACCATGCGCACGCCGATGAGGCTGTCGCGGCAGGCGCCCGCGACGACCCGCCGGGGACCGGAGAGGTTCGCGCCGACCACGCCGCCCATCGTTGGCTCCGCGGCCGAACCAAGGAGCGGACGGTAGTCCATGGGCTCGAAAGGCAACATCTGTCCGCGTTCGGCCAGCGTCGCCTCGACCAGCGCGAGCGGTGTCCCGGCCCGGGCGCCGATCACCATCTCGGCGGGCTCATACAGCGTGATTCCGGTCAGCGCGCGGGTGGACAGGCTGCGCTCGGCCTGGGCGGGCCGGCCGATGCCTGCCTTCGTGCCACCGCCTTCCAGCGAGAGCGGAGTGCGCGTCGCCGCGGCTTCGGCGACGGCGGCGACGAGTTCGGATTCGTCGCGGGGGAGGAGCGGGGCCGCGCTCACGCCGCCTCGCTTGCCGGGGTCCAGCGCCCGTCGAGCGGGAACACCTTCGCCGGGTTGAGCCGCCAGCCATGGTCGAAGACCGCCCGCACCCGCATCTGCTGCGACAGGTCGGCTTCGGTGAACTGGTGCCGCATCAGGTCGCGCTTCTCGATCCCGACCCCGTGCTCGCCGGTGAGGCAGCCGCCGACTTCCACGCACAGTTTCAGGATGTCGTTGCCCGCCTCCTCGGCCTTGAGCGCTTCGGCCGGGTCGTTGACGTTGTACATGATAAGGGGGTGCAGGTTGCCGTCGCCGGCGTGGAACACGTTTGCGACCCTGAGGCCGTACGATGTCACGATCTCGTCCATGCGCCGCAGCACGAGCGGGAGCTGACCCGTCGGGATCGTCCCGTCCATGCAGATGTAGTCGGCCACGCGTCCGGTTGCGCCGAACGCGGATTTCCGACCCTTCCAGATGGCGGCCGTCTCCATGGCCGATTTGGACTCGCGCACCGTCTTGACGCCGTGCTCGCGGGCGATGGCGACGATGCGCGCCAGGGCCGCGTCCATCTCCGCGTCGGAACCCTCGACCTCGATGATCAGCAGGGCCTCGACGTCCAGCGGATAGCCGGCCTTGGCGAAGGCCTCGCAGATCTCGATCGCCGGCTTGTCCATGAACTCCATGGCCACGGGGACGATTCCCGCGCCGATGATGGCAGCGACAGCCGCGCCCGCCTGCTCGCTGGTTTCGAAGCCGAACAGCACCGGCCGCGCCCCTTCCGCCAGAGGCAGGATGCGGACCGTCGCCTCGGTGACGACGCCGAGTTGCCCCTCGGAGCCGACGACGAGGCCGAGAAGGTCGTAACCGGCTGCGTCCATGGCATCGCCGCCGATGTCGACGATCGTGCCGTCGATCAGCACCATGCGCACGCCCAGGATGTTGTTGGTCGTCACGCCATACTTCAGGCAGTGTGCGCCGCCGGAGTTCATGGCGATGTTGCCGCCGATCGTGCAGGCGAGCTGCGACGAGGGATCCGGGGCGTAGAAGAATCCCTCCGCCCCGACCGCCGCGCTGATCGCCAGGTTGGTGATACCCGCCTGCACCCGCATCGCCCGGTCGCCGAAGTTCACGTCGAGCACGCGGTTCATCTTGGCCAGCCCGAGGACCACCGCGTCCTCCTGGGGGATTGCCCCGCCGCACAGCGAGGTGCCGGCTCCGCGCGGGACGACGTTCACGCCGAGCGCATGGCAGGTCCGCAGCACGGCGGCGACCTCCTCCGTCGTCGACGGCAGCACCACCGCCAGCGGCATCCGCCGGTAGGCAGTCAGCGCATCCGTCTCGAAGGCCCGCAGTTCGTCCTCGCTCGTGACCAGTGATTCGGCGGCCACCAGCGCGCCGAGGGCGGCGACGATTTCACCCCGCCGGGCGAGGATCGACGCGTCCGGTGCCGGAAACTGGATCGCCGTCATGTGCTGTCGCTCCCTGCGCCGGGCGTTTCGTCGCGGCACGATCCTAGCCTAAGCACCCCCCCGCTTGCAGGATCAAGAGAGTCGCAGGATTATTTCCGCCAGGGAACAAATCGCCACGCATTGGTTCCCGGCGTGGCCCATCGATCTCAAGGGACAACATGGAGTCGCTGGCCGACCTCGACGTCTTCGCCCGTATCGTGACCGCCGGGTCGATGTCCGCCGCGGGGCGCGAGCTCGGGCTGTCCCCTGCGGTGATCTCCAAGCGCATCCGCCGCCTCGAGGAGCGACTCGGAACGAGATTGCTGCAGCGCACAACCCGTCAGATCGCCCTCACCGAGGCTGGCCAGGGGTTCTACGAACGCGTCGTGGCCATTCTCGCCAGCGCAGAAGAAGCGGAAGCCTGGGTGTCACGTCGGTCGACGGCGGCGCGCGGACTTCTTCGCGTCAGCGCACCGACTTCATTCGGTCGTCTGCACATCGCGCCGCACCTCCCCGCCTTTCTCGACACCCATCCCGAACTCACCGTCGACCTCGTGCTCAACGACGCCTTCGTGGATATCGTCGGCGAGGGCTTCGACGTCGCCGTCCGGATCGCCGACCTCCAGGACTCCAGCCTCGTCGCCCGTCGCCTCGCCGCCAACCACCGCGTCCTGTGCGCCGCTCCGCGCTACATTGCGGAGTACGGATTTCCGAAGACCCTTCAGGAGCTTGGGTCTCATCGCCTGATCGCCCACAACACCGATCAGTGGCGGCTGGAGGGCCCGGACGGTCCGTCGACGATTCGCATCGAGAGCCGCCTGAGGACCAACTCGAGCGAGGTGGTGCGCGAAGCCGTCATCGCCGGCCTCGGCATCGCCCTCCGCTCGACCTGGGACGTCGGCCCCGAACTGCGCGACGGCCGCCTCGTCCGCGTCCTGCCGGAGTGGAGCGGCGCCCGCAAGGTCGCCATCCACGCCGTCTACCCCAGCCGCCGCCACCTCGCGCAGAAAGTCCGCGTCTTCATCGACCATCTCGCGGGTCTGTACGGGCCAACACCGGGCTGGGACGAGGGATTGGGGCTTCTCCAGCAAAACCTGGACACGGAGCCCGGTTCTTCATTTCCGGTTCATCCCAAACCACCTATAAGGCAGGTGTAATTCACAGGGCCATTTTGCCCGTGCATGCACGCCCCATCGACTCAAGACACAGCAGGTTCAGCGATGATCAAGTCTCTCTCCGGCCTCGCCGCCGCTGCGGTAATGGCCATGCTCTCGGCCGGTTCTGCTCAGGCGCAGGATGCTGCCGCCGGCGAAAAGGTGTTCCTCAAGTGCCGGGCCTGCCATCAGACCGGCGAGACCGCCAAGAATGGCCAGGGTCCCGTTCTGAATGGGCTGATCGGTCGCAAATCCGGTAGTGTCGAGGGGTACAATTACTCCGAAGCCAACAAGTCGTCCGGGCTGACATGGGACG
>CAZJCW010000182.1:0-8888 GCA_964544365.1 uncultured Alsobacter sp. | reverse complement strand
CGCAGATGGAGCGCCACATCGCCAAGCGGCTGGGCGTGCCCTGCGCGGTGATCTCCGCGCCGGTGCATGTCCAGGACTTCCCGGCCCGCTACTCGCCGCAGATGGGCTTCGAAGGCGCCAACGTGATCTTCGACACGTGGGTCCATCCGCTGATGATGGGCCTCGAGGAACATCTGCTGGCGATGTTCCGCGACGACCATGAGTTCCACGACGCCGCGGCGCCCTCGCATCTCGGCCACGGGCCGAGGGCTGCCGTTCCCGCGACGCAGCCGCCACTTGCGGCGGGAGCAACCCCAACTCCGTCCCCTGCTCCCGCCGCCTCTCTCATCATCCAGCAACCCGCTCCCCGGAGCGGCCCGATCCAGCCCGACTGGGCCGTGGATGCCGAAAAGGAGCTCAAGAAGATCCCGTTTTTCGTGCGCGGCAAGGCACGCACGAACACCGAGCGCTTCGCCCGCGAACGCGGCGTGGCGGTCATCACCGTCGAGACACTCTACGATGCCAAGGCCTATTTCGGGCGTTGAACAGGTTCCGCTGCACATCGTCATCGTGACGATGGACACGCATCTCGCGGGCACCGTCCTGCGGGCCGAGCGCGTGCTGCGGCGCGAACTGCCGGGCCTTACGATCACGCTGCATGCCGCCTCCGAATGGGGCGCGGACGGCGCGGGACTCGATCGCTGCATCGTCGACATCGAGCGCGCGGACATCGTTCTCGCCGCGATGCTCTTTCTCGAGGATCATTTCCTGCCGGTGCTGCCCGCGCTCCAGGCGCGTCGGGATCGCTGCGATGCCATGGTCTGCATCCTCAGCGCAGGCGAGGTGACGCGCCTCACCCGCATGGGCAGCTTCACCACGGACGGCAGCCAGGGCGGCGCGATGGGGCTGCTGCGGAAGCTGCGCGGCAAGAAGGAGCCGGGAAAGCCGGCCGGCGAATCGCAGATGAAGATGCTGCGCCGCCTGCCCAAGATCCTGCGCTTCATCCCGGGCGCGGCCCAGGACGCGCGGGCGTGGTTCCTGTCCCTGCAGTACTGGCTCGCGGGGACCGACGACAACGTCGCCAACCTCGTTCGGATGCTCGTCGATCGCTACGCGGACGGCCCGCGCAAGGCCTTGCGCGGCAAGGTGCGTGCGGCTCCGCCGGTCGAGTACCCGGAGGTCGGCGTCTACCATCCGCGCATGAAGGAACGCATGGCCGCCGATGCGGGCCGCCTGCCGTCCGCCGGCGCGCGCGGCACCGTCGGCCTGCTGATCCTGCGGTCCTACGTTCTCGCCGGAAACGCCGCGCACTACGACGGCGTGATCGCGGCGCTGGAATCGCGCGGCCTGTCCGTCGTTCCGGCCTATGCCAGCGGTCTCGACGCACGACCGGCGATCGAGCGCTTCTTCATGAGGGACGGGCGTGCGTCCGTCGATGCGCTGGTATCCCTCACCGGCTTCTCGCTGGTCGGCGGCCCCGCCTACAACGACGCCGCCGCCGCCGAGGAGGTTCTGGCCAGGCTCGACGTGCCCTACCTCGCCGCACATCCCGCCGAGCTGCAGACCCTCGAGCAATGGGGCGCCTCGGACCGCGGCCTCCTGCCGGTCGAGGCGACCATCATGGTCGCCATCCCGGAACTCGACGGGGCGGCCGGCCTCACCGTCTTCGGTGGACGGTCGGACAAGGCCGGCGTCGCCTGCACGGGATGCGACCGCAACTGCACGTTCCCGGCCGGGATCGACGACCGCAACATGCAGGCGTGCCCCGAGCGCGCCGAGACGCTGGCGGCCCGGGTCGACCGGCTGGTCTCGCTGAGACGCACGAAGCGGTCCGAGCGCAAGCTCGCCATGGTCCTGTTCAACTTCCCGCCGAACGCCGGCAACACCGGCACGGCAGCCTTCCTGTCGGTGTTCGAGTCGCTCCACCGGACGCTCTCGGCCCTGGCACGCGAGGGGTACACCGTCGACGTCCCCGCCAGCGTGGACGACCTTCGCCGGCGCATCATCGACGGCAACCGCGAGCGCATGGGGTCGCACGCCAACGTCCATGCGCGCATCCCGGCCGCGGATCACATCAAGCGCGAGCGGCACCTGCGCGAGATCGAGGCGCAATGGGGCCCGGCGCCGGGACGCCACCAGTCGGACGGCGCGTCGATCTTTGTTCTCGGCGCGCAGTTCGGCAACGTCTTCGTCGGCGTGCAGCCTGCCTTCGGCTACGAAGGCGATCCGATGCGGCTGCTCTTCGAGAAGGGCTTCTCGCCGACGCACGCCTTCTCGGCCTTCTACCGCTGGATTCGCGAGGACTTCGGGGCCAACGCGGTGCTGCACTTCGGCACCCACGGTGCGCTCGAATTCATGCCTGGCAAGCAGGTCGGCCTTTCGGCCCGCGACTGGCCGGAAAGACTGATCGGCGACCTGCCGAACATCTATCTCTACGCAGCCAACAATCCCTCGGAAGGCGCGATCGCCAAGCGCCGCGCCGCCGCCACGCTGGTCAGCTACCTCACGCCCCCCGTCGCCCAGGCCGGCCTGTATCGCGGGCTTCTCGACCTGAAGGCCTCGATCGATCGGTGGCGCCTCTCGGATCCGGCCGCATCGGACGAGCGCGCCCGCCTCGCCGACCTCATCCAGGCGCAGGCCGTCGCCGTCGACCTCTCGTCGGCCGAGCCCGCCTGGGGCGATGCCGCGGAGGCGCAGGTGGCAGGACTCACCAGTGCGGTGCTCGAGCTCGAATACGCGCTGATCCCGCACGGTCTCCACGTCGTCGGGCAGGCCGCATCGCCGGTCGAGCGCGTCGACATGCTGCTTGCGATGGCGGAAGCCTCGCACGGCGTGACGCCGGAGCGCGCCTCGATCGAGTCCCTCGTCGCGGGCGACTCGCCCGCCGTCGCTGCCTCGAAGGCAGGACTGCCCCACACGGACACGACCCTCGATGTGTTCCGTGAACTGGCCAAGACCGATGCGCTCCTGGCGCGCGACCACGAGGTGCCGGCCATCCTGCGCGCGCTGGACGCCCGCTTCATCCGTCCTGCGCCGGGCGGGGACGTCGTGCGCACGCCGGCCGTGCTGCCGACGGGCCGCAACCTGCACGGGTTCGACCCGTTCCGCATCCCCAGCGCGTTCGCCCTGGTGAGCGGGGCCCGCCAGGCCGAGCGGCTGATCGAGCGCCACATGTCGGACGGCTGCGCCTTCCCCGAGAGCATCGCGGTGGTGCTGTGGGGAACCGACAACATGAAGACCGAGGGCGGCCCCATCGCCCAGGCTCTTGCCCTCGTGGGCGCCCGCCCGCGCTTCGACAGTTACGGCCGCCTCGCCGGGGCAGAACTGGTGCCGCTCGGCGAACTTGGACGTCCCCGCGTCGATGTCGTCGTCACCCTTTCCGGAATCTTCCGCGATCTTCTGCCCCTGCAGATCAAGCTTCTTGCGGAAGCCTGCTGGCTCGCGGCGAGCGCGGACGAACCGGTCGAGGAGAACTTCGTCCGCAAGCACGCGCTGGCCTACCAGGCCGAGCATGGCTGCGACCTCGAGACGGCGGCGCTCCGCGTGTTCGGCAATGCCGACGGCGCCTACGGCTCCAACGTCAACCACCTCGTCGAGAACGGCGGGTGGGACGACGAGGACGAACTGGGCGAGATGTACACGCGCCGCAAGAGCTTCGCCTTCGGCCGCGCGGGCACGCCGAGCTGCCAGGCCGGCCTGTTGAAGAGCGTGCTGGCCGACGTCGATCTTGCCTACCAGAACCTCGACTCGGTGGAGCTCGGCGTCACCTCGATCGACCAGTACTTCGACACGCTCGGCGGCATCAGCCGCGCGGTGCGGCGCGCCAGGGGCGACGCGGCGCCGGTCTATATCGGCGACCAGACCCGCGGCGAAGGCGTCGTCCGCACGCTGGGCGAACAGGTCGCTCTCGAGACGCGGACCCGCATGCTCAATCCCAAGTGGTACGAGGGCATGCTCAGCCACGGCTACGAGGGCGTGCGCCAGATCGAGGAACACGTTCGCAACACCATGGGCTGGTCGGCGACGACCGGCGAGGTGCAGCCCTGGGTCTACCAGCAGCTCACGCAAACCTACGTGCTCGACGCCGACATGCGCGAGCGCCTCGCGACCCTCAACCCGACCGCTTCGGCAAAGGTCGCGAACCGACTCATCGAGGCACACCAGCGTGGTTACTGGAAGCCCGACCCATCGATGCTCGACGCGCTGACGCGTGCGGGCGAAGAGCTGGAAGACCGGCTCGAAGGCATCACCGCGGAGGCAGCAGCATGAATATCCCGATCCGGGCGGGCGTCCCCCGTCGCCCAGAGGGCAGCATGCAGGTGGAGATGGACCCCACCTTGAAGATCGACACCGCGAAGGTGTTCGCCGTCTATGGCAAGGGAGGCATCGGCAAGAGCACGACCTCCTCGAACCTGTCGGTGGCATTCGCCAAGCTCGGCAAGCGCGTGCTGCAGATCGGCTGTGATCCGAAGCACGATTCCACCTTCACGCTCACCAAGCGGCTCGCCCCGACGGTGATCGACGCGCTGGAAGGCGTCGGCTTCCACTCCGAGGAGCTTCGCCCCGAAGACTTTGTCGTCGAGGGCTATGCCGGCGTGATGTGCGTCGAGGCGGGAGGCCCGCCGGCCGGAACGGGTTGCGGCGGCTACGTCGTCGGCCAGACGGTGAAGCTGCTCAAGGAACACCACCTGCTCGAGGACACCGACGTCGTGATCTTCGACGTGCTGGGTGACGTCGTGTGCGGTGGTTTCGCCGCGCCGCTGCAGCATGCGGACCGCGGTCTGATCGTGACCGCCAACGACTTCGACTCGATCTTCGCGATGAACCGCATCGTCGCGGCGATCCATGCGAAGTCGAAGAACTACAACGTGCGCATCGGCGGCGTCATCGCCAACCGCAGCGTCGGCACCGACCAGATCGACCGGTTCAACGCGGCTGTGGGCCTGAAGCGGCTCGCGCATTTCGGCGATCTCGATGCGGTTCGCCGCAGCCGCCTCAAGAAGGCGACGCTGTTCGAGATGGACGACACGCCCGAACTGGCCGCCGTGAAGGCGGAGTACATGCAGCTGGCGGAGAACCTGTGGAACGGCATCGACGAGTGCGAGGCCAAGCCCATGAAGGACCGCGAACTGTTCGAATTCCTGGGCTTCGACTGAGGATATCGCGCGCCATGCCGACCGCCACCTACACCGAGCGCAAGGGCCAGCTGGAAACCTACTTCGACCGCACCGCGGTCGATGCCTGGGCGAGGCTGACCTCGGACGCCCCCGTGGGACGCATCCGCGCCACGGTGCGGGCCGGCCGCGATCGCATGCGCGCGACCCTTCTCGACTGGCTGCCAGACGACCTGTCGGGCCGGCGCGTCCTTGACGCCGGCTGCGGCACAGGGGCGCTGGCCGTGCAGGCGGCCCTGCGCGGGGCGGAGGTGGTCGCGATCGATATCTCGCCCACCCTCGTGAAGCTCGCCAGCGAGCGGCTTCCACGCGACCTCGGTGTCGGGTCGATCCGGTTCCTCGTCGGCGATTTGCTCGACCGCAGCCTCGGCCGCTTCGACCATGTCGTGGCGATGGATTCGCTGATCCACTATCGCGCCAACGACGTGACGCGCGTTCTCGCGGGCCTCGCCGGGCGGACCGACCATTCCATCGTCTTCACCTTCGCGCCGCGCACTCCGGCGCTCAGCGTCATGCACGCCGTCGGCAAGTTCTTTCCGCGCAGCGACCGGGCGCCCGCCATCGAGCCGGTGTCGGAGGGAACCCTCGTGTCGCTCGTTGGCCGCGAGCACGGGCTGGAGGGGTGGCGTCCCGGTCGCTCACTGCGGATCTCCAGCGGCTTCTACACCTCGCAGGCGATGGAGTTGTCGCGCCTATGAACCCGTTCGGCCGCGATATCGTGAAGGCCTGGGGACGGCTGGGACCGCAATTCCTGCCGTTCGCCGACGCCGCCACGCCCGAGCTTCCGCTCGGCCGGCTGCTGCGCCTGTCGCTGTTCCAGATCAGCGTCGGCATGGCCACCGTGCTGCTGACGGGCACGCTCAACCGCGTGATGATCGTCGAGCTCTCCGTGCCGGCGTGGCTGGTCGGCCTGATGGTTTCGCTTCCGCTGCTGTTCGCGCCGTTCCGCGCGCTCATCGGCCATCGGTCCGACACCCATCGGTCGGCCTTCGGATGGCGGCGCGTGCCCTTCATCTGGTACGGCACCGCCTCGCAGTTCGGCGGCCTCGCCATCATGCCTTTCGCTCTTCTGGTCCTCACGGATGCGCCGGACGCGCCCGCATGGATCGGCCCTGCCGCAGCGGCCGCGGCATTCTTCTTCGTCGGCGTCGGCATCCACACGACGCAGACTGCGGGCCTCGCGCTCGCCTCCGACCTCGCCCCCGTCCACGCGCGGCCGCGGGTTGTCGCGCTGCTGTACTCCGCGCTGCTGGCCGGCATGTTCGTCGCGGCGATCGTCTTCAGCTTCCTCCTCTCCAACTTCAGCCCTCTCCGGCTCATCCAGGTGATCCAGGGCGCGGCTGCCGTCAGCGTGGTTCTCAACTTCATCGCGACCTGGAAGCAGGAGGCGCGGCGCACGCGCAGCCCGCAGGAGAAGCGGGAGCTCGAACGCCCCTTCTCCGAGTCGTGGGCCGCCTTCCGCCGGGATCCGCGTGCCACGCGCCTGTTGGTGACGGTTGCGCTCGGCACGCTGGGCTTCAGCATGCAGGACATCATCCTCGAGCCCTACGGCGGCCAGATCCTCGGCCTCACCGTCGGCGCTACGACACTGCTGACGGCGATGATGACTGGCGGGACGCTGTTCGGCCTCGCCATCGCGGCCCGGGCGCTGGCCGGCGGCTTCGATCCGCACCGGCTGGCAGGCACGGGCGTGATGATCGGCATCGTGGGTTTCTCGCTCGTCATCTTCTCCTCGCCCTTCGAATCGGCCGGCCTCTTCCGCGTCGGCACCACGCTGGTCGGCCTCGGCGGAGGGCTGTTCGCGGTGTCGGTTCTCGTGGCCGCCATGGATCTGGCCGCCAAGTCGGACAGCGGCATCGCGCTCGGCGCATGGGGCGCCGTCCAGGCGACGGCCGCAGGCTTCGGCCTGTTCCTCGGTGGCGCGCTGCGCGACCTGCTGCAGCGGCTGGCAGCGGAAGGCGCGCTCGGCGAGACGCTGTCGAGCCCGATCACCGGCTACTCCGTCGTCTACCACCTCGAAATCCTGGTCCTGTTCGCGTCTCTGGTCGCGCTGGGACCATTGGTGCGGCGTCACCGCGACATCACCACCAGACACGCACCGGCATTCGGCCTGGCCCAGTTGCCAGGCTGATCGACCTCGGGAGAACCATCATGCAGACAGGCGCAATCACCCAGTACATCGACGTCGCCCAGGTCGTCCTGTACGCCTTCTGGGTCTTCTTCGCGGGGCTCATCTTCTACATCCGCCAGGAAGACCGGCGGGAAGGCTACCCGCTGGAGAATGACAAGACCGGCGAGCTGGGGCCGAGGGGTTTCCCCTTCATTCCCGATCCCAAGACCTTCATCCTCGCGCACGGCCACGGCACCGTCTCGGTTCCGAACCGGATCCGCGACCGCCGCCCGATCGCCGCGCAGAAGATCGCCCCCTTCGCCGGTGCGCCGCTGGAACCGACGGGCAATCCGCTCGTCGACGGCGTTGGCCCCGCGGCCTGGGCCGAGCGGTCCGATCGGCCGGACGTGACGATGCACGGCGACGCCAAGATCGTGCCGCTGCGCGCCGCGCTCGCCTTCCATATCGCCGAAGAGGATCCCGACCCGCGAGGCTTTGAAGTGGTCGGCTGCGACAAGCAGATCGGCGGCACGATCTCCGACGTTTGGGTCGACCAGTCCGAGCAGATCGCCCGCTACTTCGAAGTCACGACCGGCGGCGGGCGCAAGGTGCTGCTGCCCGTGACGTTCACGCTTGTCGACGGCAAGCAGGGCATCGTCTACGTTCATGCCTTGCGGGCCAGCCAGTTCGAAGGCGTGCCCGTGACGAAGCACCCCGAGCAGGTGACCATGCTCGAGGAAGACAAGATCTGCGGCTACTACGGCGGTGGCACGCTGTACGCCACGCCCCAGCGTTCGGAGCCGCTGCTGTGAGCCACGACCACGACGATTTCGCCGTAGAGCCGCTGCCGGGCCTTCCGGCGATCCCGCCCCAGGGCGAGACGATCCTGTGGCAGGGGCGGCCCGACCGCCACGCCGTGGCGCGCAACGTGTTCCACCTGCGGATGATCGCGGTCTACTTCGCGATCCTCGCGGCGTGGCGCGTTGTTACCGTGATCGCCGATGGTGCGCCGCTGGCGGATGCAGCGATCACGGTCGCGATCCTGGCAGTGCTTGCCGTTGCCGCGACCGGCCTGTTCACGCTGATCGCCCGCGCCATAGCGCGGTCAACCGTCTACACCATCACGACGAAGCGGGTGGTGATGCGCATCGGCGTCGCCCTGCCGGTGACGCTGAACCTTCCATTTGCGCGCATCGACGGCGCGGCGCTGGTGAAGCACGGCCAGGACAGCGGCAGCATCGCTCTGACCCTCGCCCCGGGCGAGCGCATCGCCTACGCGGTCCTCTGGCCGCATGTCCGCCCGTGGCAGATGCGCCAGCCCGAGCCGATGCTTCGCTGCATCCCGGACGCCGAGAAGGTCGCCGGCATCCTGGCCCAGGCCTACGCGGCCGCACAGCCTGCCCGCGTCGCCCGGCCGGGTGCCGTCGAGCAGACCGGCGCGAGCCGGCCGTCCCTTTCACCCGCAGCCGGCTGAGGAGAAATCCATGGCCATGTCGCCGACGACCCGCCTTCCCGCCACCCACGCCTTTCCGCGGCTGCCGCTCTTCTCGGCGATCGCGCTCGTGATGTTCTCCATCGCGGCCGTGGTGTTTGGCCTGAAGACGGAGATCGGCACGCTGCGCAAC
>CAZJCW010000181.1:0-8926 GCA_964544365.1 uncultured Alsobacter sp. | reverse complement strand
AACTTCGCGAAGATCTATCCGTTCGCGCAGGATCCGATCGGCGGCAACATGGGCGTCGCCTACACCTTCTATTCCACCAGCATCGTCTACCGGACCGACAAGATTCCGGCGATGAAGAGCTGGAAGGACCTGCTTCGGCCCGAGCTCAAGTCCCGCGTCTCGCTGCCGGCCATCAACACGTCGCAGGCGCCCCTCACGCTGATGATGATCGAGCAGGCGCTGAAGGGCAGCTCGCCGTCCTTCGCCACGGCCATCGATGCCGTCGCCGCGGCCAAGGATGGAATCGTCACGTTCTATGGCACCGGGTCGCAGCTCGTGCAGCTGTTCCAGCAGGAGGAGATCTGGGCCGCTCCCGTCGGTCGTTTCTCGTGGGGCAACCTGAAGAAGCTCGGACTGCCGCTCGGATGGGCGCAGCCGGAGGAGGGTCTCACCGGCGGCGTCAATGTGATGGTCGTGGTCAAGGGCACCAAGCAGCGCGACCTCGTGCACAAGTTCATGGATTTCTGGCTGTCCGCGGAGGTCCAGGCGGGGCTCGCCAAGGATCTGGTCGACAGCCCCGTGAACAAGGACGTGAAGCTCGATCCCGAAACCCGCGAGCTGATGTCGGACGCCGGCGACATCGCGGCGTCGCTCAAGCTGCTCGCGCCCGACGTCGCGCTGGCGCAGCGGGATGCCTGGCTCGCCCAGTGGAACGCCAAGGTCGCGAAGTGACGTCCGGGCTCTGAGCCGGGAACGCCCGGGCCCGCCATGGACCGATCCTCCCGGACCGGCGTCCTCCTGACGCTGCCGGCCCTCGTGCTGGTGCTCGCCGTCTTCGTCGCGCCGGTGCTGGTCTTCTTCGCCCGCAGCGTCGAGACGCCGGCCGGGCCGGGCCTCGGCAATTTCGTGGCGTTCTTCTCGGAGCCGCTGAACCAGGCGGTGTTCTTCCGGACGCTGCGACTGGCGCTTCTGGTCACCGCGATCTGCGCGGTGATCGGCTACGCGACGGCGTTCGCCATCATCGGGATGGGGCCGGCGTGGCGCGGCAGCCTCGTCGGGCTCGTCGTGCTGCCGCTGATGATCTCCCCGGTTGCGCGAACCTACGCGTGGATCGTCGTGCTCGGCCGGACGGGGCTCGTGAACCAGGCGATCGTCGGACTCGGGCTGTCGCCGGAGCCGTTGCGAATCCTGTTCACCGAGACCGCCGTCACCATCGGTCTCGTGCAACTCTTCCTGCCGTTGATGATCCTCTCGCTGCTCTCCTCGCTCGAGAACCTCCCGCGCGACGTGGTGCCGGCGGCGCGCACGCTCGGTGCCGGCTGGGGCGCGGTGTTCGTGCGGGTGATCCTGCCCCTGTCGCGCGAGGGGCTGGTGATCGGCGGCACGCTCGTCTTCACGGGAGCCGCGACCGCCTACATCACGCCGGCCGTTCTCGGGGGCTCGAAGGTGCTGATGCTCGAGACCTTGCTGGTGCAGAGGGTGAACGTCGCCAACGACATGGTCAGCGCCGCCGTCATCGCGGTGATCCTGGTCGTGACGACGCTGGCCGTGCACGCGCTGCTGAAACGGCTCGGTGCGGGGAGGGCGTGATGCGCAGCCTGTCCGCCGCCGTCCTCGGCCTTGTCCTCCTGTTCCTCATCGGTCCCTTCGTCGTGATCCTTCTCGCCGGGCTGAGCGCCGGCGAGACGCTGGCCTTTCCGCCGCAAGGCCTCTCGTTGCGATGGTTCGCGGTGGTGCTGGAGTCCGACCAGTTGTGGTCGGCGTTCGTCCTCAGCCTCTGGCTCGCGCTGGGCTCCACGGCACTGGCGCTGGCCGTCGGCATTCCGGCCGCCTATGCGCTGGCGCGCCATCGCCTGCGCTTCGGCGAGACGGCGCGGGCGGTGCTCACGTCGCCGGCAGTCGTGCCCGGCCTCGTCGTCGGGCTCGCGTTGCTGCGCTATTTCGTCGTTCCGCTCGACGTATCGGTGCTGGCGGCCCTCGTCCTCGCCCACACCGCCCTGCTGGTCCCCTATGCCGTGCGCGTCGTCGGCGCGAGCCTCGCCAATCTCGGCGTCGACATCGAGGAGGCGGCGGTGACGCTGGGTGCGTCACGGCTCGCGGCCTTCGGACTCGTCGTCATGCCCAACATCCGCTCGGGCCTGCTGGCCGCCTTCATCCTCGGCATCGTGACGTCGTTCAACCAGTTGCCGGTGTCGCTCTTTCTCACCGGGCCGGGCGTTGCCACGCTGCCGGTCGAGATGATGGTGGCCATGGAATACACCTACGATCCCTCACTGGCCGCGCTGTCCTCCTTGCTGGCGCTGATGTCGGTCGCGGTCGTCTTCGTCGCCGAGCGAACGCTCGGCCTGTCGCGGCACATGTGAGGCGGCGATGGCCGAGGCCCTTCTGTCCCTGCAAGGTCTGCGTGTCGACTTCGGCGCCGGCCGTCCGGCCGTCGACGGTCTCGACCTGTCCGTCGCGCCGGGCGAAATCGTCTCGCTGCTCGGTCCCTCGGGCTGCGGCAAGACGACGACGATGCGCGTCGTCGCAGGCCTCGTGACGCCCCAGGCGGGGCGGGTCCACCTCGCCGGCCGCGATATCACCGATCTGCCGGCCAACAAGCGTGGCGTCGGCCTCGTCTTCCAGTCCTATGCCCTGTTCCCCCATCTCAGCGTCTTCGAGAACGTCGCCTTCGGCCTCCGGCTGCGTCGGCAGGGAGCTGACGTGATATCGGCCCGCGTCGGCGCGATGCTGGCGATGGTCGGGCTCACCGGCTTCGAGAGCCGCCTGCCGCGCGAGTTGTCGGGCGGGCAACAGCAGCGCGTTGCACTGGCCCGGGCCGTCGCGATAGCGCCCGACCTGCTGCTTCTCGACGAGCCCCTCTCGAATCTCGACGCCCGCCTGCGGCTCGACATGCGGGCGGAACTCGCCCGCATCCAGCGCGAGAGCGGTGTGACCATGCTCTATGTCACGCACGACCAGGCGGAGGCGCTGGCCCTGTCCACCCGGATCGCGGTGATGGCCGAGGGGCGCATCGAGCAACTGGGCACGCCGGAGGATGTCTATGCGGCTCCGGCGACGGCGTTCGTCGCGCGCTTCATGGGCTTCGAGACGATCCTCGCCGTGCGGGACGGCATGCTGGCGGGGAAGGGCGGCGCGCTCGGCGCCGCGCCGTCGGGGCTCGCGCCCGGCTGTGCGCTCGCGTGGCGGCCGGCCCAGGTGCTGCTCGGGCAGGGCCCCTTCTCCGGGAGGATCGCCGCCGCATCCTTCCAGGGCGAAAGCGTCGAGTATCTCCTCGACACCGCTGCAGGACCGGTCAAGGCCGAGTCCCCGGCGCAGGCGCAGCGCTGGCGCGAGGGGGAGCAGCTGTCCTTCGACCTGCCGGTTGCCGCGGCCGCACGCCTGCCGTCGGTGTAGGATGGATCGCATGGCGAGGGTCTTCATCGACACCGACTGTGGCTTCGACGACATGGCGGCCATCGCCATGGTCGCGGCGCGGCCGGACTGGGACATCGTCGGGCTCGGTCTGGTCGCGGGCAATGCGCCGCTCGCGGTGGTCGCCGACAATGCGGCCCGCATGGTCTCTTTCTTCGGATGGACCATGCCGCTCCACCCGGGCCGCGACCGGCCGCTGCTGGGATCCCTCGTCACCGCGCAGGACATTCTGGGGGAGGATGCCTTGCGCAGCGCCGGCCGCTCGCTTCCGTCCGCAGCCGCGCCGCTGTCGTCCGTGCCGGCGCACGAGGCGCTGTCGCATGCGGCTCGCGGCGGGCCGCTGACACTGCTGGCGCTCGGCCCGCTCACCAACGTCGCCGTTGCGCTGCTGGCTGACCCGGGCCTCGCCGCCCGCCTGTCCCATGTCGTCTGGATGGGCGGCAGCGCGGGGGCGGGCAACCATACCGCCGCGGCAGAGTTCAACGCCGCCGTCGATCCCGAGGCCGCGCAGGTCGTCGTCGAGAGCGGCGTGCGCTTCACCATGGTCGGGCTTGACGCATGCCGCAGCGTTCCCGTGACGCTGGACCATGTCGCCCGCTGCCGCGGTTTCGGCGGCGAGCGGGCTGAAACGCTGGCCGACCTGCTCGAGGGTTATGTCCGGATCGCGCGGGGCAGGCCCATGGCTCTCTACGATCCCGTGGCGGCGGCGGCGCTCGTCATGCCCGATGCCGTGGCGGTCGAGCCGGCCCATGTCCGTGTCGAGTGCGCAGGCGCCGCCACGCGGGGCATGACCGTCTGCGAGTTCAGAACCCGCAAGGCCGCGCCGAACGCCCTCGTGGCCCGGCGCGCCGATGCGGACGTCGTGGTGGACCTGATGCTGGACGCCTTCGCGTCGGCGAGTTGGAGGAGCGCTCCGTGAGCGATGCGTCGGACATCCTGCCGCTGCGCCGCCGTGCGGCGGATGCGGCCCTCGGCCGTGCTCCGTTCGACGTGCTGGTCGTCGGAGGCACCGTCGTCGACGTCGCGACATGCGAGTTGCGCGAGGCCGATGTGGGGCTGGTCGGCTCGCTCGTCGCCAGTGTCCACCCGCGCGGCGCCCGCACGGACGCGCGACGCGTGCTCGACGCCACCGGCGCCTTCGTCGCCCCCGGGCTCATCGACAGCCACATGCATGTGGAAAGCTCGATGATGACGCCGCGTGTCTACGCGCGGACCGTCGTGCCGCAGGGCACGACGACGGTGGTGTGGGATCCGCACGAGTTCGCCAACGTCCTCGGTCTCGCCGGTGTCGGCTACGCCATCGAGGCCAGCCGCGACCTGCCGCTGCGCTTCGTCGTCCTCGCGCCCTCCTGCGTGCCGTCGGCCCCGGGGCTCGAGCGGGCGGGTGCGAGCTTCGGCGGCGACGAGATGGTGGCGATGCTGGCGATGCCGGAAGTCGCCGGCGTCGCCGAGGTCATGGACATGCGCGGCGTCCTGGAGGGCTCCGCGCGCATGAGTGCCATCGTCGGGGCTGGGCTGGCTGCCGGCAAGCTTGTGTGCGGCCATGCCCGCGGGCTCGCAGGGGCGGACCTCGAGGCCTATGCCGCGGCCGGCGTCGGGTCCGACCATGAACTCGTCTCCGCGGACGATCTCCTCGCCAAGTTGCGCGCCGGCCTGACGGTCGAGCTGCGCGGCAGCCATGACTATCTGCTGCCCGACTGTGTCGTCGCGCTCAACGCACTTCCCGTCATTCCGCAGACGCTGACCCTGTGCACCGACGACGTGTTTCCCGACGACCTGGTCGAAAGGGGCGGCATGGTGGACCTCGTGCGCCGGCTCGTGCGCTACGGGCTCGATCCTGTGCAGGCCCTGCGCGCGGGAACCCTCAACGCCGCGATGCGCCTCCAGCGCTCCGACCTCGGCCTGGTGGCTGCGGGTCGCACGGCGGATCTGGTCGTCTTCGACGATCTTTCCGCGTTCGCGGTGCGCCACGTCGTGGCCGGCGGCGAGCCGGTCGCCATGCGGGGCCGACTGACGGTGCCGCTTCGTGCCGATGCCGTGCCCCCGCCGACGGGCACGATGAAGCTCTCGCACCTTTCGCCGCGGGATTTCCTCGTCACCGTGCCCTTCACCCCCGATGGGCCCATCGCGCTCAATGCCATCCGCGGCGCGCGCTTCACGCAGTGGGCGCGCCTCGACACCACGATCCAGCGCGGCGTGGTCCGGCTGCCGGACGATGTGAGCGTGATGGCGATGGCCCACAGGCACGGCCTTGCCGATCCGACGCCGCAACTCGCGCCGATCGAGGACTGGGGGCGCTTCCGCGGCGCCTTCGCGACCACCGTCTCGCACGACAGCCACAATCTCTGCGTCTTCGGCCGCGAGCCGGCCGACATGGCGCTCGCCGCCAACGCCCTCATCCAGGCGGGCGGTGGCATGGCCGTGGCGAAGGACGGCGCTCTCCTCGCGCTGCTGCCGCTGCCCGTCGCCGGCCTCGTCACCGACGACGATCCGCAGGCCATCGCCGATGGCTTCCGCGCGGTGAAGGCGGCCGCCGACGAGGTGGCGGACTGGAAGCCTCCCTACCGTGTCTTCAAGGCCTTCGTCGGTGCCAGCCTCGCCTGCAATGCGGGACCCCACCTGACCGACATGGGCCTCACGGACGGCGGCACGGGCGAGATCCGCCCGCTGGTGATCGCGTAGGGCACGGTGATCGTCAGGTGGCGCAGACGACCTCTCCCACCGCCCGGCGCAAGGCGACGATCCCGGTCTCGCGGTGCCGTGTCGGATGGACCCGGTTGGTCAGCAGGGTCCAGGCGCGGCCGTTCTCCCGGTCGATCCACAGGCCCGTGCCCGTGAACCCCGTGTGGCCGATGGTTCCGCCGGAGCAGGCGTCGCCGCCCGACCATCCGGGATAGGCCATCTCCCAGCCCAGCGCGCGCGTCGGCGACTGCCGCGCGAACAGCTCTCGGTGCGTGTTCTCCTTCAGCACGCGGCCGGCCAGAAGCCCCTCGGCGAAGTCGAGCAGGGCCGTGGCCGTGCCGAACAGCCCCGCATGGCCTGACGCCCCGCCCAGCGCGAAGGCGTTCTCGTCGTGCACCTCGCCGCGCATCACCCGCCCGCGCCAGGAGCAGCGCTCGGTTGCCGCGCACCGTGCCGGGTCGGGCCGGAAGGTGAAGCCCGGCGGCAGCGGCTGGTCGGCCAGCGGCACGCCCGTCAATCGCTCGATGACGATGCCGAGCAGGATGAAGTTGATGTCGGAGTAAACCGGCGGTCCCGGCGTCCACTCCCGCTGCAGCACGAAGGCACGCAGGGTCTGCGGATCCTGGCCGTAGGTGTACAGCGGCTCCACCGCCGGCAGGTGGGTCTGGTGCGTCAGGCACTGGCGCACCGTCAGGCGCCGCTCCGCCGCCGTCGCGACATGGTACTGGCGCAGGTCCGGGATGAAGGCCGACAGCGGATCGTCGAGGTCGACGCGCCCATCCTCGACCAGACGCAGGATCGCCGTCGTCGTGAACACCACCTTGGTCAGCGAGGCGAGGTCGAACACCGTGTCCGCTGCCATCGCCGCAGGCTCCGGCTCCCGTTGCGCGAAGCCGGCGAAGCGGATCGCGCGCCTGCCTTCGGCGGAGACGATCCCCAGCACGGCGCCGGGGATCCGTCCCTCCTCGACCGCCTCGAGGGCGGGCAGGAAAGCCGTGTCGGCCCGCGTGGCGATGGCACTCATCCGGAGGTCTCCCGTGCGATGCCCGGTGCGTCTTCCGTCACCGGCGGGTGAAGATGGCAGGCCGCCTCGCGCGTCTCGGCGCCGACGTTCCGCGGCACTAGCGGCGGGGCGTCCACGCTGCAGCGCGGCATGGCGTGGCGGCAGCGGCCGTGAAAGGCGCAGCCGGGCGGCGGGGCGGACGGATCGGGCAAGTCCCCCTCGAGAACGATCCGCTCCCGCCGCGCCGCGCCGGGCCGCACCGGCACGGCGGACAGCAACGCCTGCGTGTAGGGGTGGGCCGGTCGCTCGAAGACATCCGCGGCCGGACCGATCTCGACAATGCGGCCGAGATACATCACCGCGATCCGGTCGCTCACGTGCCGGATGACCGACAGGTCGTGGCTGATGAACAGCATCGACAGGGACAGCCGCTTCCGCAGGTCGGCGATCAGGTTGATGATCTGCGACTGGATGGAGACATCCAGTGCCGATACCGGCTCATCGGCGACGAGCAGCTTCGGCGACAGCGAGAGTGCCCGCGCGATGGCGATGCGCTGGCGCTGGCCACCGGAAAACTCGTGCGGATAGCGGTCGCCTGCATCGGCCGGGAGGCCGACCAGCGCCAGCATCTCGGCCACCCTTTCGGGCACGCCGGGTTCGCCGTGCACCGTCAGCGGCTCGCCGATCAGCGTGCGCACCTTGTGGCGCGGGTTGAGCGAGCCGAACGGATCCTGGAACACGATCTGCAGGTCGCGTCGCCGCTTCTTCATCAGCCCGGCCGGCAACTTCAGCAGGTCGTCGCCCTCGAACATCACGACACCGGCCGTGGGTTCGACGAGGCGCAGGACGGCGCGGCCGAGCGTCGTCTTTCCGCAACCGGATTCGCCGACGACGCCGAGAACCTCGCCCTTGCGCAGCGAGAAGCTGACGTCCTCCAGCGCCCGGAGGGTGCGTCCGCCCGCGCCGGGATAGTGCTTCGTCAGGCCGCGGACCTCGAGGAAGGGCGTCATGCGGCAGGGTTCCAGCAGGCGGCGCGGTGGACATCGTCGCCGACGAGCGTGGGCAGCTCGGTCGCACAGGACGTGACCGTCGCCGCGCAGCGCGGCGCGAAGGAGCACCCGTCGCCGCGCTTGCCGGGCGGCGGCACCATGCCGGCGATGGAGGGAAGCCGTGCGCCGGGCAGGTTCATCGCCGGCATCGTGTCGAGCAATGCCCGGGTGTAGCGGTGGCGCGGCGCGGCGAACAGCTCCGCCACCGGCGCCTCCTCGACGATCCGGCCGGCATACATGACGGCGGCCCGGTCGCAGACCTCGGACACGACGCCCAGGTCATGCGTGATCAGCAGGCAGGCCATGCCGAGGTCGCGGCGCAGGCGGTCGATCAGCGCGAGGATTTGGGCCTGGACGGTCACGTCGAGTGCCGTGGTCGGCTCGTCGGCGATCAGAAGGCGCGGCTCGCAGGCCAGTGCCATGGCGATCATCACCCGCTGGCGCTGCCCGCCGGACATCTGGTGCGGGTATCGCCCGAGCTGCTCGCGCGGCGCCGGCAGCCCCACCAGAGCGAAGAGATCCGTCGCCCGCCCGAGCGCCTGGGCGCGGTCGAGTCCGCGGTGGATTTCCAGCACCTCCGCCACCTGCTCGCCGACGGTGAAGACCGGGTTGAGCGAGGTCATCGGTTCCTGGAAGATCATCGCGGCGCGGTCGCCGCGCATGGCCCGCAGCGGGCCGTCGGCCAGTGTCAGCACGTCGGTGCCGTCGACCCGGATGCTCCCGCCCGCGTTGCGCACCGGGGGCGGCAGCAGGCGCATGACGGAGAGCGCAGTCACGATCTTGCCGCAACCCGATTCCC
>CAZJCW010000180.1:0-8944 GCA_964544365.1 uncultured Alsobacter sp. | reverse complement strand
TGTTCTTCCGTCCGCCGCGACAGGTCGTCGGCCCCCGCGTTGATCTCGCGGGCCGCCCCCGACACGTCGATCGCCGTCGTCTGGATCGTCGACACCGTGTCGGACAGGCGCGCGATCGTGTCGTTGAGACCGTTGCGCAACTCGCCGAACACGCCCTCGTAATCCGCGTCGATGGTGTGCGTCAGGTCGCCGTTCGAGACGGCGGACAGCGTGGAGGCGAAGTCCTTCATCACCGTCTCGACCGTCTCGGCGACCCGGTTCATGCCGCCGGCGATCTCGCGGACGAAGCCGACCTTGCCTTCGACCGGGATGCGGCTGGAGAAGTCGCCCCGGCTGGCGGCGCTGACGACACCGGCCACCTCGGCCTCGGCCTCCAACTCGGCGGTCACGTCACGCCACTCGAGCGTGTGCCCGATGCGGTCCTTCTGGTCGTTGTAGATGTAGGCCATGTCGACCAGGATCGTCCGGCCGCCGACCACGTAGCGGACCTTCCGCGTCTCGCCGTTGTCGCTGATCAGGTCGCGCTTGAGCGAGGCGTTGGCCCGGTAGCAGTCGATGTGCTGTCCCTTCATGCCCTCGAGCGTGAAGGACGGGTTCGACGAGCGGAACGTCGGCTCGAGCTGCCGGATGAGGCGGCCCAGCGCGCTGCTGATATAGATGATGCGCTCGTCCGGGTCGGTGATCATCAGCATCGTGGGCGAGCCGTCGAGGGCCGCGAGCGTCAGGGTCTGCTGCGCGCCGAGGCCCTGGAACATCTTGATGGAGCGGGCGATCTCGCCCATCTCGTTGCGGTTCTCCGTATAGGGCACGTCCTGCTTGTAGTCGCCCGCCTGGAAGCCGCGGATGATGTCCGTCAGCCTCGCGATCGGACGCTGGATGGTGCGGGCGAACAGCACGGCGAGGACGAGAACCAGGAGAATGCTCAGGCCGGCCATGCCGAGATTGCGCGCCAGTTCGCCGCGGAACTTGGCGATCCGGGCTTCGAGGATCTGGACCAGCGCCTTGTCCGTCTTCTCCACGACGACTTCCAGGTCGTTCATGAGGGCCGCGAACGTCGCCTTCACGGCCTGCCGGTCGGCGGCCTGGAACGTCTCGCCGGCCTCGGCCTTGCGCATCAGGGCCTCGCCCGCATCGTCGAAGGCATCCACGCGCTGGGCGAACGATGCCGCGAGCTGCTTGAGCGAGGTTGCCATCTGGCGATCGGCGGTCTGTTCGAGCGCGGTGGCATAGGCGGACTTCGCGCCACCGATGGCATCGTCGAGGTGGCTCATCGCCTGCCGCATCACGCCGTAGTCGGCGATCGAGGCTTTACCCTTGCCGATCACCGCATCGACCGCAGCGTTGAACTGGAGCGACGCCGCGACGATCGTCGGCAAGCGCGTCGCGACCACGTCGATCAGGTAGTAGGAATCGATGTCGGGATCGAGGGTCAGGTTCGAGCCGTCGGCCACCTTGCGCATGGCGGTCTGGCCCGCGCCCAGGGCGGCGGCCGCCTGTCCCGTTCCAAGCGCCTTCACGAAGTCCGACACCGCTTCCTGGCTGCCGAACTTGGCGCCGGCCTCGGCGATCGTGCCGCGGAGGCTCTCGGCGGCGGCGCTCATGCGGCCCGCATCGCCCGAGGCTGCGGCCGAATAGGCCGACCAGAGCGTGTCGAGATAGACGGTTCCGGTGATTTCCTTGCGTGCGAAAGCCTCGTCCTTCATCACCTGCGAGACGTAGATGTACGTCAGCAGCGCGAGCGGCGCGGCAACCAGCGCCAGGAGGATCGTGATCTTCGAGCCAATGTTCAAATCAAGAAGTCGCTGAAACGGCACGGCGTTGGTCTTCATCTCGGAACCCTCTGCAAAACCGGAGGCGCGGCCATCTGCAGGGCCGGCGCAGGGCACTTGGAAACGGACACCGATCCAGGCGCGCAACGGATCGTGTATACAATCTCGGATAAACATCGGTTAAGTCGGCCAGCGAAACGTGGCAGGGTCGTCCTTGTCTGGCGTAATGTTTTGGGAAACATGAGCGCAAGGCCGTTTACCCACACAACTGTCGGTAGTTGTTGCGCCAGTCACGGGAACGAAAACTTTACGATACGTCCGTAGCGTCTGCGGATCGAACCCGTCCGGCGGCCCCAATGTATCGCGTCGAGTACCACCGCCTTCGCTTCCTCGTCGTCGACGACAACACCTACATGCGGCGCATCGTGAAGACGCTGCTGCATGGGTTCGGTGCGCGCGAGGTCTTCGAGGCGGAGGACGGCGCCGCGGCCCTCGATGCCTTCGCCTCCCACTATCCGGACATCGTGTTCACGGACTGGGAGATGCCGCTCATCAACGGCATCGACATGGCCAAGCTCATGCGCTGTTCCGACAACAGCGTGAACCCCTACGTGCCGATCATCATGGTCACGGTCCACTCGGAGCGACACCGGGTGATCGAGGCGCGTGACGCCGGCATCACCGAGTTCCTCGTCAAGCCTCTGTCGGCGCAGGTGATCCACCAGCGCCTGCTCAGTGTCATCGCGCAGCCGCGGCCCTTCATCCGCACGGCGACCTATTTCGGTCCCGACAGGCGGCGCACGAAGGCGGCCGAATACAACGGGCCGGAGCGTCGCTCCGGCGGAAGCGCTGAACTCATCGCGCCGCGCAAGCTGGCCGCCGGGCTCGTGCAGGAAGGATGAGCGACATGAAGAAGCTTGGCAGTCTCGAGCCGCAGCGCACGGTCCACGCCGACCACTCGGTGATCGTCCCGCCGAACACGCTGCGCGCCAAGGCGCTCGTTCGCGTCAAGAAGGGCCAGGCGGAGATCGACGAGATGATCGCCCGCGCCGACCGGGCGCTCGGATCCCTCGCCCCCAGCTTCACCGAGTGGATGAACAACGAGATCCTGCGCCTCTTCGAGGCGATGGACCAGTTCGAGCAGAGCGACCAGGGCGAGGAGGCGTCGAAGTCGTTCTTCATCGTCGTCCATGATGTCCGCGGCCAGGCTCTGCAGTTCGGCTATCCCCTCGCGGGGCAGATGGCCGGCGGGCTTTGCGATCTCATCGAAAGCCGCGGCGAGACGCCGATCCCTGCGGTGATCATGCGTCGCTATGTCGAGGCCATCGCCTCGATCGTTCGCACCGGCGTGCGCGACGAGGCCAATGCCCTGGCCGTCGAGCTGGCCCGCACCCTGGCCAAGGTCGTCACCGAGTACCGCGCCCGGATGGCGGAAGGCCGCGCCGTCGCGCTGCGCGTCGCCACGGACGGCCCGCCGCGCTGAACGGCGATACAACTCGCAAAGCAAATCTTCACAAATAGCAACCTACAGTCACGAATGTAGAGTTGCGCTTGCCAGCGTGGCTTCCCCCGGAGGTTCATGCCGTGAGCTTTGATCGCGCACGTCCCGTTCTGGTCGTCGACGACAACTTCGCGATCATCCGCATCGTGAAGACGCTGCTCGAGGCGCAGGGCGTCCGCGAGGTCGACGGCGCCGGCAGCGGCCCGGAGGCGATCCGCCTCCTGTCCAAGAAGCCCTACGGCCTCGTCATTTCCGACTTCTTCATGATGCCGATGAACGGCATCGACCTGAAGCTGGTCATGGACCGGCGGCCGGACTGGAAGCGAATTCCCTTCGTCATCATGACGACGAAGGAGGAAACCTACGACCGCACGAAGTTCGAGCGCGCCAGGATCCGCAACATCCTGTTGAAGCCGTTCACGGCCGAGACCCTGCTGGCCGAGTCCGACCGCGCCGCCTGCGACCTCGCCATGAGCTGACCGGCCGCCGCGGGCGCTCGCGCGCTCCGGCCCGCATCCTAGGCGTCGGGCGTGGTCTCGCGCACGATCGCGTGCAGGTCGAGCAGCGCGACCACCTCGTCGCCCTTCACCAGGAGGCCCTGCAGGACGTCGTCGCCGTCGCCGGAGATGTCGGGCGCCGGCCGCAGGTCGCTGGCGACGATGTCGACGATGTCCGACACGGCGTCGACCAGGATTCCGCCGTAGCGTTCGCCGAGGTCGAGCACGATCACCACCGATGAGCGGGACATCTGCGACGGCCCCAGCCCCAGGCGCTGCCGGAGATCGTACACCGCGATGATCGCCCCGCGCAGGTTGATGACGCCGAGCACGTGGCTCGCCGCGTTGGGCAGCGGCGTCGTCGGCTGCCAGCCCTTGATCTCGCGCACCGAGCTGACGTCGACGCCGAACGAGCGACCGTCCACCTTGAAGGTCACGATCTGCTGCGGCTTGGCTGCGGCTGCCGCCGCGCCGGGGCCGGCCTGGTATGCGAACTCGGTCGAAAGCGACATCTGGAAATCCGATCTCGAAACGGGGAAGGCCCCGTGGGCCACGTCACTTGCGCAGGCGCGCCAGCATGTCGAGCAGGCGCTGCGGGTCGAACGGCTTGACCATCCAGGCGGTGGCGCCCGCCTTGCGGCCCTCCGCCTTGATCTCCGCGCCGCTCTCCGTCGTCAGGATGATGATCGGCACGGCGCCGCCGTCCGGGCGCTCGCGCACTGCGCGCGTGAATTCGATCCCGTCGAGGACGGGCATGTTCAGGTCCGTGATGACGACGTCCGGCCGATGGTCGCCGAACCGGCGGAGCCCCTCCTCGCCGTTCTCCGCCTCGACCACGTCGTAGCTGGCCTGCCGGAGCGTCCGGCACAGCAGCTCGCGCAGGGTCCGCGTGTCGTCGATCGCCAGGATGCGCACCGCTTTCCTCCAGGTTCGTGTGGGCGGAAGCCAACGCCCGGCGGCGGGCAACGCTCCGCCGCGGGCTGACCACCCGCGACATGCAATCGACCGCGTTAAGATTTGGTGGTGCGCAAACTGCAGAGTCGGCGGAATCCGGCAAAAGCCGACCCTGGGCCGCCTATTCGAGGATCATGTCGTCCTCGTTGCCCGACTTGGCGATGACGATCTCGCCCTTGTCGGCCAGGCCCTTGGCGATGGCGATGATGCGCTGCTGCGCCTCGTCGACCTCCTTCAGCCTGATCGGGCCGAGGCTGCTCATCTCGTCGAGGAACACCGTCGCGGCGCGCTGCGTCATCTTGGAGGTGAAGAACTCGCGGGTGGCGGCCGACGCTCCCTTCAGCGCCTTGGCGAGTTCCGCCTTGTCGACGTTGCGGATCAGCACCTGCGCCGAATTGAGGTCGAGCCGCGTGATGTCCTCGAAGGTGAACATCAGCGCGCGAATGCGCTCGGCCGACTTGAAGGCCGCCTGCTCCAGCGCCTCCATGAACTTCGTCTCGTTCTGCCGGTCGAACGAGTTGAAGATCTCCGCCAGCAGGTCGTGCGCGTCGCGCCGGGACGTCTGCGACAGGTTCGCGATGAAGTTCAGGCGCAGGCTCTCCTCGATCTGGTCGAGCGTCTCCTTGGACACCGTGTCGATCTGCAGGATGCGCAGCATCACGTCCGTGGCGAACTCCTCCGGCAGCAGCGCCATCACCTTCGCGGCGTGCTCGGCCCGGATGCGCGACAGGATCAGCGCGACCGTCTGCGGGTGCTCGGTCTTCAGGTAGGTCGCCAGCAGGTTGTCCTGGACGTTGGACAGGCGCTGCCAGATCGTCCGCCCCGCCGGCCCGCGGATCTCCTCCATGATCGGGTCGACGCGCTCGCGCGGCAGCAGCTTCAGCAGCAGCTCGTGCGTGCGGTCGAAGTCGCCGACCACCGTCAGCCGGTTGTACTGGTTGGCGAGGTCGCCCAGCACCTGCTCGACGAGCTTGGACGTCACCGTGCCGAGCGTCGACATGGCGAGCGTCACCTTGCGCAGCTCGTCGTCGTCCAGCGCGGACCACACGGGGCTTCCGTGCTCCTCGCCGAGCACGAGCAGCAGCACGGCCGCCCGTTCGGGTCCGCTCAGGTCGGTGACGCGGCGTTCGTCGGTCTCAGCCACGAATCAGTCCCGTGAATCGGAAGCAAATCACACGCGCAAGGTACAATTCTTGAGAATCGCAACCAAGAATTTTCGCGCTCGGCGTGTCGCCCGGCGCCATCCCGACCCGCACCGGAGCGGCCGGGACGGCGCGCCCTGTTCGATCTTCCCTCGCGGGCACCGTCCGTCGCGCTGCACACAGGATGGCGGAGAAGGTCGGCGCGGACGGCAAGAGCTAGAGCGCCTGTCCGAGGACGACGTTGCCCCACAGCCGGCCCTCGACGGTGATCGGTGCCGCGATGGTTTTCGCGCCGCGCCACGACCCGTCCGGCATGTGCCGCATGAAGGAGCTGAGCTGGAACGGTGCCTGGTTGCGCGCCGCCATCAGGAAGTTCGACCGGTCGAAGATGCGGCGGTTGCGGCAGTTCACGTCGTTCCAGTCGGGGTGTCCCGGTCGCTGCGGCTGCGATGTCGCCGGCTCGTGCAGCGGCGAATAGGAGTTGCGGTCGATCACGATCAGGAAGAGGCGCTGGGGGCATTCCTCGCGGTAGCGCTTCAGCAGCGGTTCGAGGACCGCCTCGTAGAAGGGCAGGGCCGCCGTCTCGTACTGGATCGGGTCGCTGCCGGGAATCCGGCGGTAG
Source organism: uncultured Alsobacter sp. (assembly GCA_964544365.1). GTDB lineage: Bacteria > Pseudomonadota > Alphaproteobacteria > Rhizobiales > Beijerinckiaceae > Alsobacter. The sequence goes on along the minus strand of CAZJCW010000180.1, from coordinate 2,459 downwards.
TCGAAGGTGATGAGATCGTCCATCGTCACGCGTCCGGCGGAGATGCCGTCCGCGAAGGCTTCGGCGACCGCCGTGGCCAGCGCCTGCGTCAGCTTGATGGCGGGCCGGTTGTCGCGTTCGGCCTCGATGAGCTTCGCCTGCAGCACGGACAGCACCTGCGCCGGGACCTGCAGGAACGCGAACTGGATGCCCTCGTCGCCGAGCGAGCGCACCACCGCCTCGACCTCGCCGACGCCCTCGATGCTCAACGTGCCCGTGTCGCCGTTCTGCAGGGGCACTGCGGTCGGCTCCGTCAGGCCGCCGCCGGTCGACAGGTCGAGCGTCACCAGGTCCGCCGACGGCCGGTTGCTGCCGGTGTGCGGCCGGAACGATGCCTTGAGCCGGATCGGCAGGCGGGCGTTCTGGCGCCGGCCCCGGCCTTCCGCGTAGTGCAGGAAGGCCGTCGAGCGGTCGGAGAGCCGGCGCACCGCCGGGGCCATCCGCGCCGCGGTCTCGCTGACCACGCGCGACGCTTCCATCGCCTCCGCCGTCATGCGGGTCATGCCTTCGGTCTTCTGCGAGACGACACTGACGAAGCGCAGGCTTTCGCCGGCCTTGTCGGCGACCTCGCGGGCGCCGGCGATCTGCGTGCGGACGGCATCGCGCACCGAACTCATGACCGGCCCGACCCGTTCGAGCAGCCTCGCGATGTCGGCCACGGTGGCGCCGCTGCCCCGCGCCACGCCCTGCAGCCCGACGATCTGGTCCGAGATGTCGTTGGTGGCCGCCTGGACCTGGCCGGCGAGCGCCTTCACCTCCGTCGCCACGACGGCGAAGCCGCGGCCGGCCGCGCCGGCGCGCGCCGCCTCGATGCTGGCATTGAGCGCCAGCAGGTTCGTCTGGCGGGCGATGGCCCCGATGATGGCGACGACGCCGGCGATCCGTTCGACCGCTCCGGCGAGCTTGTCCATGTCGGTGGTGACGGTCCCGGCCAGCGACTGCGCGTCGGCGATGAACTCGTCGCTGCCGGCGATGTGGCTTTCGATCGCCTCGCCCGTCTGCTCGAGATGCCGGGTGGTGTCGGCGAGGCCGGTGGCGACGTCGAACGCGGTGGCGGACAGCGCCGACAGTTCGACGCTCGCCTCCCGCATGCTTTCCATGATCTCGATCGTGCGATCGACCTTGCCGCCCACGTCGTCGGCCGCATGCCCGACGACGCGCATCGTCAGCAGGACGTCTTCCTCGATCTGCCCGATGATCGATTCGAGCGGATCGCGGCTCGGCACGACCTCGGCGAGCGGGACCGGCGTCGGATCTGGCGGGGCGACCGCGGCCTTGTCCGTCGCGGGCGGCCTGCGCCCCAGGAGACGGCTGAAGAACACGCGGGGCTCCGGGAATGGGGGGTGAATCGCCAATCGCAAGGCTACGGCATCGCGGTTAACAAATCAGAAGTTGCAATTTTTTCTTTGGTAAACCATGGCGTTCGGAAATGTCGGCCTACCCCGCCAGGGGCGGACCCCATTCTTTCCAATTTGGAAAGACTGAATCGTATTGCTATCCGCTTCCGCAAAGGCCGTTCCTTGGCGAGAGTGCCAACCGGGCCGGTATCCGTCCGCGCCACGGGTTCGAGGGGAGACAACAGCATGTCCGCAGCCGCAACTTCGTCCGGCCTTTCCGTCCTGGGTCCGCTGGGGGCCCGTGGCGCCGAAATCCTGACGCCGGAGGCGCTCGACATGCTCGCCGGCCTTCACCGGGGCTTCAACGAGACCCGCAAGCGTCTGCTGAAGCTGCGCGAGGAGCGGCAGAAGCGCTTCGACGCCGGCGAAATGCCGGACTTCCTGGCCGATACCCGGCACGTCCGCGAGGGCGACTGGCGGGTCGCGCCGATCCCGCAGGATCTTCTGGACCGTCGCGTCGAGATCACCGGGCCGGTCGACCGCAAGATGATCATCAATGCGCTCAACTCCGGCGCCAAGGTGTTCATGGCCGACTTCGAGGACGCCTCCTCGCCGACCTGGGACAACATGCTCGAGGGCCAGGTCAACCTGAAGGACCGCTGGAACGGCGTCATCGACTTCACCGACGCGACCACCGGCAAGGCCTACAAGCTGTCCGGCGCGCCGGCCGTCCTGCTCGTGCGCCCGCGCGGCTGGCACCTGCCGGAGTCACACGTCACGGTGGACGGCGAGCCGATGTCGGCGTCGCTGTTCGACCTCGGCCTCTACGCCTTCCACAACGCCCGGGCCATCGCGGCGAAGGGGTCGACGCCCGCCTTCTACCTGCCGAAGCTGGAGAGCCATCTCGAGGCGCGGCTCTGGAACGACGTGTTCTCGCACATCGAGGAGCGGCTCGGCCTGCCGAACGGCACCATGAAGGCGACGATCCTGATCGAGACGCTGCCGGCGTCCTTCGAGATGGACGAGATCCTCTACGAGCTGCGCGACCACATCGTCGGCCTCAACTGCGGCCGCTGGGACTAC
>CAZJCW010000179.1:0-8950 GCA_964544365.1 uncultured Alsobacter sp. | reverse complement strand
CGATCGTCGCGGTGAGCGATTCGCCAGGGCGGATCCCCTGGCCGAGCGGCCGGCTGGTCGCGACGACGCGAAAGGGCGGTGCATCGGCGATGGCGCTGACGTTGAGGCAGTCGGTCCCGACGTTGCTCAGCGTGACGGTGCGTTGCGGCCCGGGCACCGGGCAGCCGCCGACGGGCAGGCTGCCAAAGGCCTGGCTCGACGGGGAGACCCGAAGCCGGCCGGCCGGCAGGGCGCCTGACGCGAGAATCGCCCCGCCGTCCCTGATGAGCAGCGCCGTGGCCGTCGCTTCGCCCTGGAGCAGGTTGACGACGGAGACCGTTCCGCCGAGCGGGACGAGATTCTGCCCGGTGTCGCTGCGGTGGATGCCGATTCCGAGCCACCCACCTGCCGATGGGACGGCCGTGAGGCAGACCGCGCCATTGCCGCGGCTGGGCTGGAGGATTGGCAGGCCGCTTCCCGACAGCGGGCCGAAGACCTGGCGCGGCACGGGAGACGATCCCGTGAAGTCGACGATCAGCAGCGTGTGGTCGGCCCCGTTGCTGACGACGACGGCGAGATGGCTTTCGGCTCCGAAGAATCGATGGCGAATGAGGCCGGCGGCCGGGAAGAACGCCCCGTTGATCGTGTAGCCCGTCGGCGACACCGCGATGGTGCGCCCCCCGGCGCTGCCGGTGCCGGTCGACCACACGCCTTGCTGAGTCGTCTCGAAAAGCCCGGGCGCGATGCCCAGCGGAGTACAAGCCATGATGAAAAAACCTTGGTTCGAGCAATCCGGCGAGTGTCGAAGGCGATACGGGGCCTGTCAACGCGCCGCGGGCCGCCGAGCCGGCGGTCCTTGCCCGACCCGGCTGCGGGCCGCTTGCCGGAAACGTCCCGGTCCATTGGTCGAAGAAGTGAAATACACCTGTTTCTCAAGGAGATAACGGAGTCTGGCCCATCCTTGACACCCGTTCTACCGGAAACTATGGTGCGCCCGACTTTCAGGGGGTGTCAGGGACGGCGCCCCGGGCTCATGCAGTGCGGCTATCGCCATGGCGGCAGACGACGGGCAGGACGAGCGCGGGGCATCATCCGGGTCACCCAGGGATGTCGAGCTCTCCGGTAGGCTTCAACGCCTCGAACAGCGGCTCGCGCAAGCGCAGTCCGCCGACACGAAGCGCATGGCGGCCGACCAGACCTCCAGCACAGCGCCCTCCGCGATGGGCAAGGCCTTCCGTCTCTCGACGGAATTCATGGCCGGAATCCTCGCGGGCGCAGGGTTGGGGTATGCGCTCGACGCGTTCGCCGGAACGCGGCCCTGGGGCATGATCATCCTGCTGATGCTGGGCTTCGGCGCCGGCATCTGGAACGTGATGAGGGCTTCGGGTTTCCTGAAGCCACCCTCGCCTCCGGATCGACCGGCCTGAACGATCGCACTGGTGCCGCTCCGGCGGCGACGACACGGGGGCCGGCTGTCCGGACTTCGTGCAGAGAAGAGAGAGCCCGACCGGCCATGGCCGATCCGATTCATCAGTTCGAGCTGAAGACCATTGGGGCCCCTCTGTTCAAGATCGGGGGTAGCGAGATCGTCTTCACGAACTCGGCCCTGTTCATGTTCGGCGCGGTCGCCTTCATCGTCCTGCTGATGATGCTGGGCACCTCGGCCCGTTCGATGGTGCCGTCGCGCATCCAGTCGGTGGTCGAGCTGCTCTACGAGTTCGTGGCGGACACGGTGCGAAGCTCCGCCGGCCACGACGGGATGAAGTTCTTCCCGCTCGTCTTCTCGCTGTTCATCTTCATCCTCGTCCTGAACCTCGCCGGCATGATCCCGGGCGGCTTCACCGTGACGAGCCACATCATCATCACGGCCGCGCTCGCGGCGGTGGTGATCCTGACCGTGATCATCTACGGCATCATGGCGCATGGCACCCACTTCTTCGGCCTCTTCGTGCCGTCGGGCGTGCATCCGCTCATGCTGATCATTCTCGTCCCGATCGAGGTGATCTCGTTCATCTCCCGTCCGATCAGCCTCAGCGTCCGCCTGTTCGCCAACATGCTGGCGGGCCACATCGCGCTGAAGATCTTCGCGGGGTTCATCGGTTCGCTTCTCGCCGCCGGCGCGTGGGGTCTGCTCTCCCCGTTGCCGCTCGCGCTCACCGTCGCGCTCACCGCGCTCGAGGTCCTGGTCGCCGTGCTGCAGGCTTATGTCTTCGCCACGCTGACCTCGATCTACCTGCACGACGCCCTTCATCCCGGTCACTGATCCCTCATCGGCCGGCCTCTTCCCCACGATCCGACCTCAAGGAGAGTTCCATGGATCCCGTTGCTGCGAAGTACATCGGCGCTGGTCTGGCCTGCCTCGGCATGGCGGGTGCCGGCATCGGCCTCGGCAACCTGTTCGGCCAGTTCCTCTCGGGCGCCCTGCGCAACCCGTCGGCCGCCGACGGCCAGCGCGGCACGCTTCTCCTCGGCTTCGCGCTGACGGAAGCGCTCGGCATCTTCTCGCTGCTGATCGCGCTGCTGCTTCTCTTCGCCGTCTGATCGGCAGGAGGTCGGACGTCCGGGCGCGGGCGGGGATGGCGAACGGCCGTCCCCAGGCCCGCATCGGACCGTTCAACGCATTGAGGTAGGGTCATGGCGCAGACGACGAACGCAACCACGCAGGTGCCGGCTTCCGGCGGGCACGGGGGCGGCTTCCCGCCGTTCGACAGCCACACCTTCGCGTCGCAGCTCGTATGGCTCGCGATCGCGTTCGGCGCACTCTACGTGCTGATGGCGAAGGTTGCGCTGCCGCGCGTCGCAGCCATCCTCGAAGAGCGGGGCCGTCGCGTCTCCGAAGACCTCGACGAGGCCGCGAAGCTCAAGGGCCAGACGGACACCGCGATCGCGGCGTACGAGAAGGCACTGTCCGACGCCAAGGCGCGGGCCCAGGCGATCGCGGCGGAAACGCGTGACAAACTGGCAGCCGAGACCGATGCCCGCCGCAAGGCGCTGGAGGCGGATCTCAATGCCAAGCTCGCCGCCGCCGAACAGCAGATCGTCGACGGCAAGGCGAAGGCCATGCAGAACGTCCGCGGCATCGCGGTCGAAGCCGCCGGCGCGATCGTGCAGCGGCTGGTCGGCAAGGCCCCGTCGGCCGACGAGGTCGAGGCCGCCGTGACTTCCACCCTGGCACGCTGAGGTCGACCATGCTTCTCGCAGCTGAATTCTGGGTCGGCGTCGCCTTCTTCATCTTCGTCGGCATCGTCGTGAAGATGGGCGGCTGGAAGGCCGCCATCGCCGGGCTCGACAACCGCGGCGACAAGATCCGCGCCGAACTCGAGGATGCGAAGCAGCTTCGGCTGGAGGCCCAGCGCGTGCTGGCCGACTACCAGAAGAAGCGCCAGCAGGCCGAGGCCGAAGCCGAGGAAATCGTCCGCACGGCCCGCGCCGAGGCCGAGCGCCTCGCACAGGAGACGCAGGCCAAGCTCGCCGATTTCGTCGCGCGCCGCACCAAGATGGCCGAGCAGAAGATCGCTCAGGCCGAGGTTCAGGCCACCGCCGAGGTTCGCGCTGCTGCTGCAGACGCTGCGGTGTCGGCCTCGGAGACGATCCTGCGCAATGCGGTGAAGAGCGGCGGGGGCGACGCGCTCCTGACGCAGGGTCTCGCGGACGTCCGGGCCCGCCTGAACTGACGCCGAGCCCCGGCCTCCATGTCGATCAGGCCGCCTCCGGGCGGCCTTTTTCGTTGCCGGCCCGTCCCTGGGTCCTTCCGACCGCCGCCCTCCCCTCGCCGCCATCTCCCGCGGCCGGCGCAGCCCGCCGGAAAGGGGACCCTCGGGCTAACGCCGAGAGCTTCGCGCGGGACGATCTGGGGACGGCCAGGAGCCAGAGCCGTCCCGGCCCTCGCGTCTGCCCCTGGATCCCCTTCCCCTCCGCGGCTTCGCCGCTCCGGCCGGGGATGACGGAGGGTTTGCACCGGCTCGCAGGACAGGGCACACGCGCCCGCCCGGCCGTTCAGCCGCCGGGCTGACCTTCCGCCAGCGCGGCACGGATCGCCTTGAAGTCCCGCCAGGCGAGGCGCTTCTGCAACGGTTGGCGAAGCAGGTAGGCCGGGTGAAGCGTTGCGATGGCGCGGATCGTCCGCGTCCCGGTGTCGTAGGTGGTCCAGCGGCCGCGCGACTTCAGGATTCCCTCCCGGATGCCGAGCAGGGACTGTGCAGCGGGGCCGCCGAGGCAGACCAGGATATCGGGATCGGCCAGTTGCACCTGCCGCTCGATGAAGGGCTGGCAGACAGCGGCCTCCTGCGGCGTCGGCGTTCTGTTTCCCGGCGGGCGCCATGGAATGACGTTGGCGATGTAGACCTTGCCGCGGTCGAGGCCGATGGCGGCCAGCATGCGATCGAGGAGTTGGCCGGAACGGCCGACGAACGGCACGCCGCTGCGATCCTCGTCCGCTCCCGGCGCCTCGCCGACCAGCATCACGCGGCCCTGCGGATTGCCATCGGCGAAGACGAGCGACTTGGCGGTCGTCTTCAGCGCGCATCCGTCGAAGCGCTCCAGCAAACCGCGAAGGTCATCGAGGGTCTCCGCCGACCGCGCGAGAGAGCGTGCCGCCTGCGCCGCATCGCCCGGCGTCGCCACCGGCGCGGCGACGGGCGCGGCAACCGGAGGCGCCGCGACACGGGCCGTGCCGGGCGTCAGAGCCGCGGCCTCGGCGAGCCGGTCGTGCGGCTCGTCGTCGAGGGCAAGGTCGACGCCCATGTCGGCGTACCAGCGCAGGAGCTGCGCGGCGGCGACGGGAAGGTCCGGCTGGGTCATGCCGGCATCCTAGTGCAAGCGGCGACCGGGCGGTATGCCTTCCGCGCAGCCTGCCCTGCCCGCAGCCGCAGCTTTGCGGCGCCATGGCGTCGCATCCTCCGAATGCCCGATCGCAAGCGGCATTTCCGCCCTTGCGGGGGGCATTTCGCTCGTCCATAGGAGAAACGCGGGCCAGGCGACGCGCCCGGAGACGTGACGGGAGCGTGCAGACGATGAACCTGGCCGAGGCGCAAGACATGCCGCGCGAGGGCATGGACTACGACGTCGTCATCGTCGGAGCTGGTCCTGCCGGCCTCTCCGCCGCGATCCGGCTCAAGCAATTGTCTCCCGACCTCTCCGTCGTCGTCGTCGAGAAGGGCTCGGAGGTCGGCGCGCATATCCTGTCTGGCGCCGTCGTCGATCCGATCGGCCTCGATCGCCTGCTGCCGGACTGGCGCGACGATCCGGAGGCGCCGCTCAAGACGCAGGTGACCGACGACCGCTTCTACGTCCTCGGGCCGGCGGGCGCGATCCGCCTGCCGAACGTCCTCATGCCGCGGCTGATGAACAACCACGGCAACTACATCGTCTCCCTCGGCAACGTCGCGCGGTGGCTCGCGCAGCGTGCCGAAGCGCTGGGCGTCGAGATCTATCCCGGCTTCGCCGCCGCCGAGGTGCTTTTCGGCGAGGACGGGGCCGTGGTGGGCGTCGCCACCGGGGACATGGGCATTTCCAAGACCGGCGAGGTCAAGGACGGCTTCGCCCGCGGGATGGAACTGCGCGGAAAGTACGTGCTGTTCGGCGAAGGCGCGCGCGGTTCGCTGTCGAAGCAACTCATCGCCCGGTTCGGCCTCGCGGACGGCCGAGAGCCGCAGAAGTTCGGAATCGGGCTGAAGGAACTCTGGCAGGTCGCGCCGGAGAAGCACCAGCCCGGGCTCGTGCAGCACAGCTTCGGCTGGCCGCTGGGCAACACGACGGGTGGCGGCTCGTTCCTCTACCACCTCGAGGACAACCTCGTGGCGGTCGGCTTCGTGGTGCACCTGAACTATTCGAACCCGACGCTGTCGCCCTTCGACGAGTTCCAGCGCTTCAAGACGCATCCCCTTGTCCGGGACACGTTCGTCGGCGGCAAGCGCATCAGCTACGGCGCCCGGGCCATCACCGAAGGTGGCTGGCAGTCGGTGCCGAAGCTGACCTTCCCGGGCGGCGCGCTGATCGGCTGCTCGGCCGGCTTCGTCAACGTGCCGCGGATCAAGGGCAGCCACAACGCCGTGCTGTCGGGCATGCTCGCGGCGGAGCATGTCGCCGCCGCGCTGGCCGACGGGCGCGCCAATGACGAGATCACATCCTACGAGCAGGCGTGGCGGGACAGCGACATCGGCAAGGACCTCTTCCGCGTCCGCAATGCCAAGCCGCTGTGGTCGCGTTTCGGCACGGCCGTCGGCGTCGCCCTGGGCGGCCTCGACATGTGGACGAACGAGCTGTTCGGCTTCTCGATCTTCGGCACGATGAAGCATGGCAAGCCGGACCACGCCACGCTGAAGCGGATCGACGAAGTGAAGCCGATCGTCTACCCGAAGCCCGACGGTGAGGTGTCGTTCGACAAGCTCTCCTCGGTATTCCTCTCGGCGACGAACCACGAGGAAGACCAGCCGGCCCACCTCAAGCTCACGGATCCTTCGATTCCCGTCGGCAAGAACCTGCCGCTCTACGGGGAGCCTGCGCGGCTCTACTGTCCCGCCGGGGTGTACGAGGTCGTCTATGCGAACGCTGACACGAAGGCCGACCCGCGCTTCGTGATCAACGCGCAGAACTGCGTGCACTGCAAGACCTGCGACATCAAGGATCCGGCCCAGAACATCACATGGGTGACGCCCGAGGGCGGCGGCGGGCCGAACTATCCGAACATGTAGCCGGCAGCCCCGGCGGCGACCCAAACGAAAAAAGCCCGGCCGAAGCCGGGCTTTTTTGCATCGAGCGTCAGGATCAGCCCTTGCGGACGATCGGGGCCGGCGACGGAGCAGGCTTCGTGGCGCAGGCGGCGACGAAGCTCATCATCAGGACAACGGCGACGGCTTTGGCAACGGTCTTGGTCATGGCGGCCCTCCTAGGCTCGACAGTGAAGCCCGACAAGATTGCGCCCGATAAGTAAATAACGAGCAAAAGTTGTGGCTCCGGTCGCGGATTTTATCGCGCCGCGGCCTCATCTTGAGATCGTGAACGCGATCCAAGCGGCAATCTCGCCCTCTCGACGCCTCGCCGATCGATCCATTCCAAGTGACGATCTGGCGAACGCGAAGCCAGTCCGTCGCGTCGGGCCTCCGGCCAGACGCCTCGGGAACGCCCGGAGCAGGGCCTCGCGGCAATGTCGGACGCATGGGAGGCCCGGGAGTCGGCGCGCGACATTCGACCCCGGACTCTTGGCCGCGCGGCACATCGCTTGCCGGAACACCCCAAAAACGCCATGTTGCCCGGGCGACTCAGGGTGCGCGCGCGGCCGCTTCCGGCCGCTCGACTCGCAGTGCTCACAGGGAAAGCGGATCGCCGTGACGTTTGCCTCACTCACCGCCCGGCGCAGGCTGAGCTTCACAGCCGCCATCGTCCTGTTCTCGGCCGTCGCCTCGCCCGTCGTGGCGAACCAGCCGCCGACGCAGTCCTACACGGACACGATCGACGCGGGCTCGACGCTGGCCGGCAACTACCTGTCGGCCTGGGTGGCCGGGGTCGCCCGCGACACCAGCGCCGCGGCCTTCTTCTACCGCGAGGCGCTGCGGGACGATCCGCGGAGCCCGGAACTGACGGAGCGCGCCTTCATCGCGCTGACCGTGGAGGGCTCCTATGCCGAGGCCGGCAAGCTCGCCGAGCGCGTGCTGGCCCGCGATCCCTCCAACGGCGTGGCGCAACTGGCCCTCGCCGTCCGCGACCTGCGCAACTAGCAGTACTCGAAGGCCCGCGGCCGCCTCGCCAAGGGCGGCAAGAACCGCTCCGACGACATCACCGCCACGCTCCTGACGGCATGGTCCTACGCCGGATCGGGCAATTCGAAGCGGGCTCTCGAGATCATCGACGGGATGAAGGGCGCGGAGGCCATCGCGGTCTTCCGCGACTACCATGCCGGACTGATCGCCGATGTCTCCGGCAACCCGGCCGAGGCCGAGAAGCGCCTGAAGGCGGCCTACAACGCCGAGAGCAAGACGCTGCGCATGGTCGACGTCTACGGACGGTTCCTGGCCCGTCGCGGGCGGACCGAGGAGGCGAAGACCGTCTACCGCGAGTTCGACAAGCTGCTGCCGCGCCATCCCCTCGTGGTCGATGCGCTTCAGAAGCTCGAGGCCGGCAAGCCGCTGGAGAGCGCCGTGCCCTCCGTGGCGGCGGGCGCCGCCGAAGTGCTGTACGGCCTCGGCGCCGCCGGCAACCGGCAGGGCGACGAGATCGCCGCGATGCTCTATCTGCGTCTCGCGCTGTGGCTCGACGACTCCAACCCGCTCACCACCATCACGCTCGCCGACATCTACGACCGGCTGAAGCAGGTGGAGCGGGCCAACGACACCTATGACCTGCTGCCGGCGTCCTCGCCGCTGCGTCGCAGCGCCGATATACAGATCGCGCTGAACCTGGAACAGCTCGAGCGCCGTCCGGAGGCCGTCGAGCACCTGCAGAAGCTGCTCGCCTCGGCACCGAAGGACACCGAGGCACTCAGCGCGCTGGGGAACATCTACCGCTCGCGCAAGGATTTCGAGCGGGCCGGCGAGGTCTATACGCGGGCGCTCAATTCGATCGACAAGATCGACAACAGCCACTGGAGCCTGTTCTACTTCCGCGGCATCGCGAATGAGCGGACCAAGCAGTGGCCCAAGGCCGAAGCGGATTTCCGCAAGGCACTGGAGCTGTTTCCCGACCAGCCGCTGGTGCTGAACTACCTGGGGTACTCCTGGGTCGACCAGAACATGAACCTCGACGAGGCCTTCAGGATGCTGAAGCGCGCCGTCGAGCAGCGGCCGACGGACGGGTATATCGTCGACAGCCTCGGCTGGGCCTACTACCGGCTCGGCCGCTACGACGAGGCCGTGCGGCTGCTGGAAAAGGCGGTGGAACTGAAGCCGGCCGACCCGGTGATCAACGACCACCTCGGCGACGCCTACTGGCGGGTCGGGCGCAAGCTCGAGGCGACGTTCCAGTGGAACCACGCCCG
>CAZJCW010000178.1:0-9000 GCA_964544365.1 uncultured Alsobacter sp. | reverse complement strand
ACTTCGACGAGTGCGACGAGTTCATGGGCCAGCTCGAGGGCTGTCTCGCGGCCGTTGCCGATGGTCGCGCCACCTCCGAGGACATCAACGCAGCGTTTCGCGCCGTCCACTCCGTCAAGGGTGGCGCCGGGGCGTTCGGTCTGACCGAACTCGTCGAGTTCGCCCATCTCTTCGAGGCCTGTCTCGACGCCCTTCGCTCCGGGCGCGTCTCCGTCGAGGAAGCCCCCATCGACACGCTGCTGCAGGCCGGCGACGTGCTGTCCGAGGTGATCTCGGCGGCGCGCGACGGCGGGTCCCGCCCGCCGCCGCCGGATCTCGTGCAGGCGCTGGAGGCGATGGCGGGCGGCAATCCCGTCAAGAAGCCCAAGCCCACCGAATTCGATCTCCTCGACGAGCCGGCCGTGGCCGATGCCGCGCCGGAGACCGCCGCCGAACCTGCGGCCGACGCGCCCGCCCGCCACAAGCTCGAAGTGCGCATCACGCCCGACCGGGACGTTTTCCGCCGCGCCTTCGATCCGCGGATGGTGTTCGACGCCCTGGCGAGCTTCGGCAGCATGGAGGTCGTGTGCGACACCTCGAAGGTTCCGGTCTTCGACGCGCTCGACCCGCTCGACTGCCACCTCGTGTGGGTTCTGACGATCGAGACCGACGCCACCGACCAGGCCATCGTCGAGACGCTGGACAGCTTCCTCGCCGACCACGAGTTCCGCATCGGAAAGCCGGGTGAGACCGCCGAGAGCGACGAGGATCCGGCCGTCGGCACCGCCGCGCCGGCCATTCCGCTCGAAGCCCATGTCGAGGGCGAGCCCGCGTCTGTCTCGACCGGACCCGCGACCCCCGCGGCGCCCCCGGCGGGAGCCGGCGGCGGGTCGGGCGCGACGCCTCCGGCCGGCCCGGCCAGCGGCCAGCCGCCGGCCCGGCGGACGGGCGGAGGAACGATCCGCGTCGATCTCGACCGTATCGACAGGCTCATGAACCTCGTCGGCGAAATCGTCATCACGCAATCCATGCTCACCGAGCGCGCCGGCGTGCTGCCCAAGCGCGAGGCGGCGGCCTTCGTCGATGCGCTGTTCTCCCTCGCCCGCCAGACGCGCGAGCTGCAGGACAACGTGATGGCCGTCCGCGCCCAGCCGGTGAAGGTGGTGTTCCAGCGCCTGCCGCGCCTCGTCCGGGAACTCGAGCGCACGCTCGGCAAGAAAGCCCATCTCGTGCTGGCCGGCGAGGACACGGAGGTCGACAAGACCATCGTGGAAGAGCTCGCCGACCCGCTCATCCACATGATCCGCAATGCCATGGACCACGGGCTGGAAACGCCCGAGGAGCGGGCCGAGGCGGGCAAGAACGCCGACGGCACGATCCGGGTGAGCGCGGAGCATCGCGGTTCGCGCATCCTCATCTGCGTGCAGGACGACGGGCGCGGCATCAACCGCGAGCGCCTCGTCCAGAAGGCCCGTTCGCGCGGCCTGATCGCCGCCGACGCGCCGGATCCGACGCCTGAGGAAGCCGACAACCTCATCTTCCATCCCGGCCTCTCCACCGCCGCCGCCGTCACCGACGTGTCGGGCCGCGGCGTCGGCATGGACGTGGTGCGGCGGAACGTCGAGGCCCTGGGCGGCCGCATCACCGTGGAATCGACGCCGGGCCGCGGCTGCAAGTTCACGCTCGGCCTGCCGCTGACCCTGGCCGTCCTCGACGGCATGATCGTGCGGGCCGGCACCGAGCGCTTCGTGTTCCCGCTGTCGAACATCGTCGAGACGATGCAGCTCGACGCGAAGACCGTGGAGCAGTTGCCCGGCGGGCGCCACATCCTGCAGGTGCGCGGCGAGATCGCCCCGCTCCTCAAGCTGCGCGAGCTGCTCGGCATCCGCGCCATCGGCAACGAGCCCAACGTCGTCATCGTCGAGACCGAGAGCGTCCCGCGCCTCGCCATCGCCGTCGACGAGATCGTCGGCCAGCAGCAGGTGGTCGTGAAGAACCTCGAATCCTCGTTCCGGCGCGTCGAGGGCGTCAGCGCGGCCACCATCCTGGGCGACGGCCTCGTCGCGCTGATCCTTGACGTCGATGCGCTGCCCGGGCTGTCGCAGTCCCAGCGTCGCCTTCCTTCCGCCACCGAGATCAACACCGGAGCCGCCTGATGACAACGCTCTCCACAGACACCACCGTGCCGGCGGCCGTCGCGGGCATGAGCGCTTTCGCGGCGGGCAAGCCGCAGCAGATCGTCACCTTCAAGGTCGAGGGCCGCTCGTTCGGCGTCGACGTCGGCGCGGTCCGCGAGATCAAGGGATGGCAGCCGACGACCCCGCTGCCGAACGCCGCAGCCCATGTGCTCGGCGTCATCAACCTGCGCGGCGCGATCATCGCGGTCTACGACCTGCGCCAGCGGCTCGGCCTCGGCCCGTCGCCGGTGTCGCGCTCGTCGGTCGTGATCGTGCTCGACCTCGGCGAGCGCTACGGCGGAATCCTCGTGGACGCAGTGTCCGACATCGTCGACATCCTGCCGTCCGACCTGCGGCCGGCGCCCGACATCGCCGGTGACGGAGACGACGTCCTTCAGGCGCTGCTGGTCAAGGGCGACGACGTCGTCGCCCTGCTCGACCTGCATGCGATCGTTCGCGAGAACACAACCTTCGCCGCGTGACCCCCCTCAACCGGCCCGATCGGCAGGACGTTTGACCGTGCTTGCACAAGCTACCGACGATGGTGATTTCACGCTGTCCCAGCGCGACTTCGAGCTGATTGCCGGAATCGCCAAGGAACAGGCCGGAATCGTCATCCGGGCCCACAAGATGGCGATGATCCGCGGCCGCCTGCTGCGCCGGCTGCGCGCCCTGCAGTTGCGCTCGGTCAGCGAATACTGCGAGCTGCTGCGCGGCCCCCATGCCGACAGCGAGCTGCCGCAGCTGCTCAACGTCCTCACGACCAACCACACCGCGTTCTTCCGCGAGCGGCACCACTTCGACCACATGCGCAGCCAGGCGCTGCCGGAGATCTACACCCGCGCCGGCCGCGGCGACGGGCGCGTGCGGATCTGGTGCGCGGCCTCCTCCACCGGCGAGGAGCCCTATACCCTCGCCGCGACGGTCGTCGCGTCGCAGCCGCCGCGCAATCTCGACGTGAAGATCCTCGCCACCGACATCGACACCGACGTCCTCGCCCGGGCCGAGGCCGCCGAGTATTCCCGCGAGGTCTACGAGCGTTCGCCGGCGGACCTGAAGGGCCAGCTGCAGGTCGAGAACATCGGCCACGACATGGTCCGCATCGGCGCGAACCTGCGCAAGCTGCTGACCTTCCGGCAGCTCAACCTCGTCACGCCGTGGCCGATGAAGGGCCCGTTCGACGTCGTGATGTGCCGGAACGTCATGATCTACTTCGATGCGCCGACCAAGAAGAGCATCGTCGACCGCTGCGTGGACATCCTGCGCCCCGGCGGGTGGCTCTATCTCGGCCATTCGGAATCGCTCTCTCCGCCCCATCCGGCCTTCGAGCTGATCGGGCGCACCGTCTACAGGAGGCGTTGATGGCGCTCTCGCCAGCCTCAGCGTCGCCGGCCCGCCGGTCCTTTCAGGACGCGGCGTCGGGACAGACCCTCGTTTCGGTCGCCCCGGGCGACCACTACGTCACCAACGATGCCAACGAGGTGGTGGTGACGCTGCTGGGCTCCTGCGTCGCCGCCTGCGCGCGCGATACGGTGACCGGCGTCGGCGGCCTGAACCACTTCCTGCTGCCGTCCAGCGACGCGCACGACCTGGCCCAGGGCAGCGACGAGGCCATGCGCTTCGGCGACTACGCCATGGAGACGCTGCTCAACTCCATCTACCGCAAGGGCGGCGCGCGCGGCCGGATCGAATTCAAGATCTTTGGCGGCGCCCGCGTGCTCGGCGGTAACACCATGTTGAAGATCGGGGAGCAGAATATCGCCTTCGTGGAGCGCTTCCTGAAGACGGAAGGCTTCCCGATCGTTTCCCGCTCCGTGGGCGGCACCGCGCCGCGCCGCCTGCGGTTCCATCCTGCCACCGGCAGGGCCTTCGTTCAGGAACTGGACCGCAACGGAGCGGCCACGGTGACGACGCAGGAAGAGAATTACCGGAACACGATCGCCCGTCGTGCCCCGGCCGGCGATGTGGAGTTCTTCTGATGCGCAACGGCCCTCCCTATCGCGTCTTCGTCGTCGACGATTCGCGCACCATCCGCCGGCTGATCGGCGCGATCGTCGAGGAGACGGAGGGCCTCGTGCTCGCCGGCACCGCCGAAAGCGCCGAGGACGCCTGGGACGTCCTCCGCCAGCCCAATGTCGACGTCGACGTCCTGTCGCTCGACATCGAGCTGCCGGGCATGAACGGCATCGACTTCCTCAAGAAGCTGATGGGCGTGCGCCCGATGCCGGTGCTGGTCGTCTCCGGCCACACCGACGCCTCGGCCGACCTCACCCTCGAGGCGCTGCAGAACGGCGCCATCGACTGCATCCAGAAGCCGGACGGCCGGCCCGACGAGATCGACCGGTTCATCGCCGACACCTCCGCCGGCCTGATGCGCGCGGCGCAGAGCAACCGGCGCGCGTCGACCCCGGTCGCCCCGGCCCAGACGTCCGGCCTGCAGGCCATGCTGCGCATCGCCCAGGGCGGCGGCGCGGCGGGCATGGCGGCCGCCAACGTCGATCCCGACGCGATCGTGTGCATCGGCGCGTCGACGGGCGGCGTTCCCGCGGTCTGCAAGGTGGTGAGCGGGCTCGCGCCCTCCCCCTTCCCGATCGTCGTCGTGCAGCACATGCCGCCGACGTTCACGGCGCGCCTCGCCGCGCGCCTGCAGCAGACCGCCGGCCTGCCCTCCGTGGAAGCGATGGACGGGCAGCGCCTCACCGCCGGCACCGTCTGGGTTGCGCCGGGCGGGCGGCACATGCGGATCGTCAAGAAGTCGGGCGGCTATGTCGCCGCCCTGTCGGACGAGGCGCCGTTCAGCGGCCACAAGCCGTCGATCGACATCATGATGGAGAGCGCGGCCCGCCAGGCCGGCGGCTCCGCGACCGGCGTCCTGCTCACCGGCATGGGCCGCGACGGCGCCGAGGGGCTGCTGGCGATGCATCGCGCCGGCGCCTACACGATCGCGCAGGACGAAGCGAGTTCTGTCGTCTACGGCATGCCCAAGGTCGCGGCGAGTCTGGGTGCGGTGGACCAGGTCCTCCCGCTCGACCGCATCGCCGACGGCGTGCTCGCACATATCTCGGGCCGGGGTTCCCGGTCCGCCCGCAGGTCCATGGGAGGCCGGAATGGCTGATCTGAAGTCGAAAAAGGTGCTCGTCGTCGACGACCAGAAGAGCATGCGGGGCCTTGTCCGCTTCGCCTTGCTGCAGATGGGCATGGAGACGGTGGACGGCGCCGAGAGCGGCGAGGAGGCCATCAAGAAGCTCACGCAGGTGCGCTACGACCTGGTCATCACCGACCTGCACATGGGCGGCATCTCCGGGCTCGGCCTGCTCAAGGCGATCCGCCAGCACCCGGTGCTGCGCGGCACGCCGGTGATCATGGCGACCAGCGAGACCTCCTCGGACACCGTGCGCCAGGCGAAGACCGCCGGCGTCGACGCCTTCATCCTCAAGCCCGTGGAACCGAACGCGCTTCAGCAGCGCGTGAAGACCGTGCTCAAGGTGGCCTGAACCCGCACGACGCGGACCGGCACGGAAAGGCGCCCTCCGGGGCGCCTTTTTCGTCGGGCCGTCAGCCGGCCGGGCGGGGGCCAAGCAGGATCAGGCCGGCGCCGGCGAGGCACACGACGCCGCCGGCGATGTCCCAGCGGTCGGGGCGGGCGCCCTCGACGAGCGCCATCCACGCGATGGACGCGACGATGTACACCCCGCCATAGGCCGCATAGGCGCGACCGGCATGGTCGACGTCGATGCGGGTCAGGAGCCAGGCGAAGGCCGCCAGCGCGGCCAGGCCGGGGACGATCCACAGCTCCGAGCGCCCGAGCCGGTACACGGCCCAGAACGCGAAGCAGCCGGCGATCTCGGAGAGGGCGGCCAGCGCGTAGAGCGGCGCGCCGTGAAGGATCACGCCACCTTTCCGAGCGCGCGCGCTTCGTTCTCAATCTTGGCGACGGTGCCGTCGAGCGTCAGCGTCGTCCAGGCCTTGGGAGACAGCTCGACGAGGCCCGCGCCCGCGCCGTTCTGCCGCGCGATGTGGCCGTAGAGCTCGCGCGCCGCGACGCGCAGCTTGTTCTCGCCGTCCGGGTCGGTGCCGAGCAGGACGGTCTTGGGCGCGATCCACCGCAGCGGATCGGCGCTGACGAGACCGCGGTCGCGCGCGGTCAGGATCACGTCGAGCGGATGGCGGCCGTCGAGGATGAGCGTGTCGGCCTGGAAGAGCCGGACCGTCTCCTCGCCGAGATCGAGCCAGTCGAGCCCGTTCATCGCGCCCGTGCACAGGATCGAACCGCCCACGGCCTCCTCGCCATGGGCGACGTGCAGCGCCACCGGGCGGATCTTGCCTTCGGGCGTCTCGCGGCCGTGCGGCGAGGCGATGATGCGGACCTGGGTCTCGCCCAGTTCGTAGATGTCGTCGGGCTCCAGCGTGTCCGTCTCGCGGTCGGCGCGGAAATTGGCATAGAGCTGCGACACGGCGAAGCCTTCGCCGGCGGGCTCGAGGCAGGTTTCGACCGGGAACATGTCGGTGATGTCGGCGACGCCGACGGCACCCTCCGTCTCGACCCCGGGGTGGACGAAATAGTCGATCTTGCCGTCCTCGAGCACCTCGAACAGGCGTTGCAGCAGCTCGTTGCTCGAACCGAGCCCCGCCTGCGAGCCGTAGAGGAGCCGGGAGCCGTCGCTGCCGACCACCAGAACCATGCCGGCGCACGGATCGAGCAGATGGATCTGGGTGGTACTCATACGCGCGTCCCCGGGAACATCCCCGCACGGCGAAAGGCCACGCGGGCACACTGCCAGGGCCGCCCGACGGACCCCTGGGTGAATCCACAGTGGACGAGTACGCTTTCCGAAGCGTTAAGCGGGCCGCTTCGATCCGGCCCGGCCGGTCGCCCGCGCCTCGAGCGCGAGCTGGACCGCGATGTCCTCCAGCGCCCTGACGAGGACGGCGAGCGACGGCGGACGGGCGATGCGCCGCCGCCCGGCCGGCCGCGTGCCGGCGGCCGGGGCGGGCCATGGCAGGTGCACGAACACCACGGCGCGCCGGCGCCCCGCCTTGCGCGCCTCGTCGAGCGACCAGAAGTACATCGCGTTGCAGAGATAGGCTCCCGCGTCATTGGAGAGCCGCGCCCGCACGCCGGCTCTCTTCAGACCGGCGAGGAGCGCGGCGGCGCGCGGCGTACCCGTCAGCGCCTTCGGCGAGTCCGGGCGCAGCGCGCGGCTCGCCGGCCGCTTGCCGCGCACGTCGGGCGACAGCCTGCGGGTGCGGTTCTCGCCGCGCGTCTCGATCCGCACCGCACGCTCACGCGGCGCGAGGCCCAGATGCAGGCAGGCGTCGGGGTCGATCCCGGCGATGAGCGGGGGCACGGCGGCGCCGGCGGCGGCATAGGACGTCTCCACCACCTCCGCCGTCACGGCGATGCCGAGGCGGGCGAGGCGGCGCGACGCGCCGAGCCGGCGGGCGAGGACCCCTGTCGGGTTCACGCGGACCTTCGGGTAGGGCCCGAAGCCGGTCACGAGCAGGCGCGGCGCCCTTGTACCCTTCGAAGTCACGGCGTTGTCCCCTCCTCCCAGAGGCCGAGCAGGCCCACGACCTCCTCCGCCGCCACCGTGGGCGACAGGTCGCCGGCGGCCACCGCCGCCTCCAGCGCGGGAATCCGCCCGCGTACGGCCGGGTCGGCGTGCAGGCGCGACATCAGCCGGTCCTCGATCATCGTCCACATCCAGCGCGTTTGCTGGGCCCGCCGGCGGGCGGCGAACTCGCCGGACGCCGTCATCCTGCGCCGATGCTCGAGCACCTGCTCCCACAGCGCGTCGAGCCCCTCGTTGGCGAGGCCGGAGATCAGCATCACCGGCGGGGTCCAGTGCGGCGAGGCCGGGGCGAGGATGTGCAGCGCGGCGCGGTACTCGGCCGCCGCCGCGCGGGCGCGGTTGAGGCCCTCGCCCTCCGCCTTGTTCACGGCGATGAGGTCGGCGAGTTCCAGAACGCCCTTCTTGATGCCCTGCAGCTCGTCGCCCGCCCCCGGCAGCATCAGCACGACGAAGATGTCCGTCATCTCGGCGACGGTCGTTTCCGACTGGCCGATTCCGACCGTCTCGACCAGCACGACATCGAATCCGGCCGCCTCGCAGAGCAGCATCGTCTCGCGGGTTCTCGCCCCGACGCCGCCGAGCGTACCCGAGGAGGGCGAGGGACGGATGAAGGCTGCCGGATCGACAGCGAGGCGGGTCATCCTCGTCTTGTCGCCCAGGATGGAGCCCCCTGTCCGGCTCGAAGACGGGTCGACGGCCAGCACCGCGACGCGATGGCCCGCCGCCGTCAGGTTCGAGCCCAGCATGTCGATGGTCGTCGACTTGCCAACCCCGGGCACTCCCGTCACGCCGACGCGCACTGCGCCGCCGGTGCGCGGCAGAAGCCGCTGGACGAGGTGCCGCGCCGCCGACTGGTGGTCGTGGCGGCGGGATTCGACGAGGGTGATGGCACGCGCCAGCGCCGCGCGGTCCCCCGCGACGAGGCGGCCGGCGAGGTCGTCGAGGTCGGGAAGGCGGGCGCTCATGGGCGGGCCTTACGTCACGGAACGGCTCGCGGCAACCGCCCGCCCCGGCATCGCGGTTCGCTCAGAACGCCTTGAACGTGATGATCGTGTGGGTGTCCATGATGTCGGGGATGACCTGGACCTTCTCGCCCACGAAATGGCCGATGTCGACGTGGTCGTCGACATGGAACTTGGCGAGGATGTCGTAGGTGCCGGCGGTCGAGTAGATCTCGGAGGCGATTTCGGCGTCGGCGAGGCGGCTCGCCACCTCGTAGGTCTTGCCCAGCTTGCACTTGATCTCGACGAAGAAGGTCTGCATCGCGCCCG
>CAZJCW010000177.1:0-9056 GCA_964544365.1 uncultured Alsobacter sp. | reverse complement strand
CGCGCTGGCGCTGGCCGCCGGACAGCTGGCCCGGCTTGCGATCCATCAGGTGCGTGATCTGCAGGATTTCCCCGGCCTCGCGCACGAGCTTTTCCATCTCGGGCTTCGGCGTGCCGCGCATGCGCAGGCCGAAGGCGATGTTCTCCGCCACGGTCTTGTGCGGGTACAGGGCATAGTCCTGGAACACCATCGCGATGTCCCGCTCGCGCGGCGGCAGGTCGTTCACGACCCGGTCGCCGATGCGGATCTCGCCGTCGGTGACGCCCTCGAGACCGGCGATCATCCGCAGGAGGGTCGACTTCCCGCAACCGGAAGGGCCCACCAGCACGGCAAACTCGCCGTCGGCAACGGTCAGGTCTATCCCGTGGATCACGTCCACGCGACCGAACGACTTGCGTACGGATCGGATCTCGACTGCCGCCACCGTCACCTCCCTCGTCCGCCAGCCTTGTTCCGGCCGCATCGACGACACGTCCCCGACCATCGCCGTGGGCCCGTCGCTGTCTATCATCGCCAAGTCTTGTAAAAGATACAAGACCTGTTACGGTCCCCTTCGACCCAGGCGGGATCCTTTTTTCCGCGACGAGAACGGACCGGGCGGAGCATGGCCGGCGTGCTGTGCGTGGGTATCGCCACGCAGGATTATGTCTTCGGACTTCGAGAGATGCCGACCCGGGCTGAAAAGTACCGGGCGGACGACCTCGCCGTCGTCGGAGGCGGCATCGCCGCAAACGCCGCGGTCGCCGTCGCGAGGCTGGGCGGCCGCGCCATGATCGCGACGCGACTGGGCGACGATCCCGTCGCGCGCGACATCGTTGCGGCGCTCGAGGCGGAAGGCATCGACTGTTCGCTGGCCCGCCGCCATCCCGGCCTGCGCTCCTCCCTGTCCGCCGTGCTGGTCGACGCCGCGGGCGAACGCATCGTCATCAATCACGCCGACCCGATGCCCGCCGACCCCTCCTGGTTGCCTGCTCGCCTGCCGGATGGCGTGACCGCCGTGATGGCGGACACGCGCTGGGAGGAAGGCGGGCTCGCGCTGTTCCGGGCCGCGCGCGCCTCCGGTGGACACGGCGTCCTCGACGTGGACCGCGCTCCTCGCCTTCCCGACCTTCTCCCCGCGGCGACCCATGTTGCATGGGCCGCTCAGGCCCTGCGCGAGGCGACCGGGCACGCCGATCCCCGCGAGGGCCTCGCTGCCGTCGCCCGGGGGGCCGCCAACTGGATGGCGGTGACCGACGGCGCCAACGGCGTCTGGTTCACCGAGAATGGCGCCATCGCCCACGAACCGGCCTTTCCGATCGTCCCGGTGGACACGCTGGGCGCGGGAGACGTCTTTCACGGCGCGCTGGCGCTCGGTCTCGCCGAGGGCATGGGCGAGCGCGGTTCCGTCGTGTTCGCTGCGGCGACCGCCGCCCTGAAATGCACCCGCTTCGGCGGTCGCGCGGGAACCCCCACGCGCGCCGAGGTTGAGGAATTCATGACAAAAACGCAGAGGGAGAACGCCTGATGGAACTCTCGCCCGGCAAGCTGTGGGGCATGCGCCGCATGGCCGACTCCCAGGGTCGCTTCAAGATGACCGCGGTCGACCAGCGCCCTCCGATCAAGAACCCGATCCGCGAGAAGCGCGGCACCGCCGAGGCGCCTTACGCCGACGTGGCCGGTTTCAAGCGCATGCTGATCGACGAACTGCAGGCGGAGTCCTCCGCCATGCTGCTCGATCCCCACTATGCGCTTCCCGGCGGCATGACGCTCCTCTCGCCTGCGAAGGGCTTGGTCGTCACGCTGGAAGACTCGGTCTTCCGCGAGACCGACGGCGGTCGACTGTCGTCGGAGATCGACGACTGGTCGGTCGAAAAGATCAAGCGCTGCGGCGGCGATGCCGTGAAGGTGCTCGCATGGTACCGGCCCGACGCCTCGGCCACGGTCAATGCCGCGCAGCACGACTTCGTCGCCCGCATCGGCGACGCCTGCGCCCGGTACGACATCCCCTACGTCTTCGAACTCCTCGTCTATCCCCTTCCGGGCGAGGCGAACCAGACGACGCAATACATTGAAATGGCGGATAAAAAATCGGAACTGGTGCTGGAGAGCGTGCGCGTGTTCGCCGACCCGAAATTCGGCGTGGACATGTTCAAGCTGGAAAGCCCGGTCCCCGCCAAGGCCGTTCCCGGACCCGCCGGACCGGGCGCCGGGGACGTGCAGAAGCTGTTCGACGAGATGGGCCGCCTCGCCGGGAGGCCCTGGGTCATGCTCTCGGCCGGCGCCGGGATGCAGGAGTTCAAGGCCATCCTCGGCCATGCCTACAAGGCCGGCGCCTCGGGCTATCTCGCCGGCCGCGCGATCTGGGCAAAGCCGTTCCAGCAATTCCCCGACTGGGACGAGATCCAGGCCGGGCTGCGCCGCGACAGCGTTCCCTACATGAAGGAACTGAACACGCTGACCGATGCGAAGGCCCTGCCGTGGTTTGCGCATCCGCGGTTCGGCGGCGCCGTCACGGTACCTCGCCCGGACGAGACTTTCCGGCATCATTACAAAGGCTTCGGAGCGTAAGATGAATCTCCGCATCGGCGTTCTCCCGCTCGCCCGCCCGACCTTCGACGTCCCCTACGCGCAGGAGATGGCGGCGAAGGCCTATGCTGCGCTGGAGGGCGCAGGCCATGGAATCGTCGGAGCCCGCGACCTCCTGTTCGACGCCGCCGCGACGGAGACGGCGCTCGCGGCCCTCGCCGGGGAGAAGCTCGATCTGTTGCTCATCCTGCAGGTCACCTTCACCGACGCGACCATGACCGTGAAGATCGCCGGCGCTGCCCAGGCGCCGCTCGGCATCTGGGCCTTCCCGGAGCCCCGCGCCGGCGGTCGCCTGCGCCTCAATGCCTTCTGTGGGCTCAACCTCGCCATGCACGCCCTTGGCAGGGCGGGGCGATCGGCCGCCTGGCTCTACGCCGCCCCCGACGGGCCCGAAGCGTCCGCTGCCATTGCCGCGATGGCGGTCCCCGCCGCGCCACCCCGCACCACGGCCAAGCCCGCTGCCGCGCAGGATCCCGCCACGTCCGCCCGCGCCGCGGCCGCGCTTTCGGCCTTGCAGGGCGGCCGGATCGGCCTTGTCGGGGAGCACCCTGCGGGTTTCGACACCTGCCGCTACGATCCCGCGGAGTTGAATCGTCTTGTCGGCATGTCCGTGGAAGCGATTCCGTTGACTCGTGTTTTCGACACGGCGAAGGCCGCGGACGCGGCCGGTGTCGATGTCGCCCGTCAGTCCGTCGCCCGCACGATTTCCGGGCTCGCCGACGTCGATCAACCGCAGCTCGACAAGTCGTTGCGCGTCTTCAAGGCGCTGGAGAGCCTTGCCGCCTCGGCCGGGCTCAAGGGCATGGCGGTCCGCTGCTGGCCCGAGATGTTCACCGAGTACGGCTGCGCCGCATGCGGCCCGATGGGCATGATGACAGGGCAGGGAATTCCCTGCGCCTGCGAGGCCGACATGTACGGCACGGTCACGTCCCTGCTCATGCAGGAAATCGCCGGGGAGCCCGCGTGGCTGGTCGACGTGGTCGACATGGACGCAGCGTCGGACACCGGCGTGATCTGGCATTGCGGCTCGGCGCCGCTCGGCATGGCCGATCCGGCGACGCCGCCACGGGCGCAGATCCACTCCAACCGTCGCATGCCGCTGCTGGCCGAGTTCACCCTGAAGCCGGGCCGCATCACCGTCGCGCGTATCAGCCAGGCGCAAAACGAACCCAAGATGATCCTTGCCGGCGCCGAGGTCGTTTCGGCTCCGATGAGCTTCACCGGGACGTCGGGCGTGATCCGCTTCGATCGCCCCGCGGGCGAGGTGGCGGCGGCCATGATGGACGAACGGCTCGAGCATCACGTCGCCATCGCCTATGGCGAGCACCGCCCGGCCCTGCGCGCGGCGGCGGCACAGCTGGGCCTGGGAGTCGTCGAACTGGCTTAGGTCACCCCGGAGCGATTGATTGGCGCCCAACCCCTGGACTGTCGAGCTGCCTCCTTCCGGGACGATACGGAGAACGGAACCATGCCTTCCATCCTTCCCCTGCCGGAAGAGCCGCTCTGGTCCCGGTTGCCGCCGGTCCAGGTCACCGGCCCGGCTCGCAGCCCATCGGGATCGGCAACGCTGGTTCCGACGGACGAGGGCGAGCTTCGGATCGACACCCTGGCGAACGGAATTCGCCTGCGTCTCGGCCGGCAGGATCTTCCGACCTATCCGATCCTGGTCGGTGAACCGGAAGCCCGCGACGCCACGCTGACGCAGGACGACTCCGGCATTCTTCTGGCCTGGGGCGATTTCCGTCTGACGGTCTCGCGCCAGCCCATGGCCTTTCTTCTCGAAAGGAACGGGCGCATCGTCCAGCGCAGCGGGACGGACGGGCACTTCGTGCGAGAGCATCGCCTCCCGCCTTTCGCGCGGCGGCCGGAGGGCGGATGGTTCGCAGCCCTCGACCTCGCGGCGTCTGAGCCTGTCTTCGGTCTCGGCGAGAAGTGGGGCCGTCTCGACAAGCGCGGCCAGCTCGTCCGCTCGCTCGTCTTCGACGCGCTCGGCGTCAATGCCGAGCGCGCCTACAAGAACGCGCCCTTTGCGTGGTCGCCCGGCGCACCCGGGCGCTCGGGCTGGGGGTGCTTCGTTCACACCCCTGCCACCGTCACCCATGCCGTCGGCTTCGCGCTCTGGTCGCAGCGCACTTACGGCATCGTGGTCGAGGACGAGGCGCTGGACCTCTTCATCCTTGCCGGCGAGGACGGGGCCGCGATCCTGAAGAGCTACACCGATCTCACCGGGCGCGCTCCGCTTCCGCCCTACTGGTCGCTCGGGGCCATCCTGTCCAAGGCCTACTACCGGACCGCCGACGAGATCCTCGACGCCGCCCGCATGGTGCGCGAGCGGGGCGTGCCCTGCGACACCATCACCTTCGACGGTCGTGCCTGGCAGGATACCGACACGCGGTTCCACTTCTTCTTCGATCCCAAGCGCTATCCCGATGCCCGCCCCGTGCTCAAGACGCTGCGCGACATGGGATTCCGGATCTGCGTCTGGGAGTACCCGCTCGTTTCTGTCGACGGCCCTTACTTCGCGGATTTCGCCGCGAAAGGCTGGCTGCTCAAGGACCGGCGCACCGGCGAACCGTACCGCTACGCCTTCGATCCCGAGCCCTTCGGCAAGGTCCTCACCCAGCTTCCGGATTCCGGCATCATCGATTTCACGCACCCGGATGCGTACCAGTGGTGGTGCGAAGCCCACCGCGAGCTGTTCGAGATGGGAGTCGACATGATCAAGTCGGACTTCGGCGAACAGGTTGAGCCTGATTGCATCGCCTACAACGGCGACACCGGCGAGCGGCTGCACAATGTCTACCCGCTGCTCTACAACAAGTGCGTGCACGAGGCGGCCGATGCATGGTGCCCGTCCGGCGCCTTCCTGTTCGGTCGCGCCGGCTGGGCCGGCAGCCAGCGCTACCCGGTCCAGTGGGGCGGCGATCCGCAGGCGGACTGGGAGGGCCTGGCCGCCTCGATCCGCGGCGGCCTGTCCTGGGGCATGAGCGGCGGACCGTTCCACGCGTCGGATATCGGCGGCTTCTACAAGGATCGCCGGGATCCAGAGCTCTATGTCCGCTGGACGCAGGCTGCCCTTTTCATCTCCCATTTCCGCTTTCACGGGATCGGCGAGCGTGAACCGTGGGCCTATGGGGCTGCCGCCGAGGCGGCAATCCGGCAGGCGCTCGAACTGCGTTACCGGTTGTTGCCCTACATCTGGACGGCCGTCGAGGAAGCCAGCCGGACGGGCATGCCCGTCCAGCGCGCCATGGCGCTGGCGTTCCCGGACGATCCAGCCTCCTGGGCCTTCGACGAACAGTGGATGTGCGGACCCGATCTCCTCGTCGCGGCCTGTCCGCGACCGGGCGGCGCCGTCGAAGTGTACCTGCCCGCAGGCCGCTGGCGGCGCTTCCCTTCCGGCGGCGGAACGGTGGAAGGCGGCCGTGTGCTCCGGCTCACGCTGGCGCTCGACGAAATCGCCGTCTTCGCCCGCGACGGGGCGGCCATCCCTCTAGGACCGGTTGTGACCACGTCAACGGCCGAAACGGCCGGGGTCCCCCGCGTGGAAACCGTCTGGCAGGGCTGAAGGCGCCGGTTTTGCGTCCTTTCCGGCGCCTCCGCTCCCCGTTACTCCGCCTTGACGCCGGCCTTGCTGATCGCCTCGTTCCAGCGGGCGAGCTCGGATTTGAGGTGCGCACCGAGGGCTTCCGGCGACCTGCGGTCCGCCGGGAAGAGAACCGTGCCAAGTTCGGAAAAGCGGCTCTGGATGGTCGCGTCGGCCAGGGCCGCCTGCAAGGCGCCATGCAACTTGTCGACGACCGGCTTGGGTGTTCCGGCCGGGGCGTAGAGGCCGTGCCAGACGGCGACGTCGAAGTCGGCGATGCCGAGTTCGGCAACCGTGGGCAGGTTCGGCAGCTGCTCGATCCGGCGCGGCGCGGTGACGGCGAAGGCCTTCACCTTGCCGCCGTTGATCTGCGGAATCGCGTTCGTGGTCTGGTCGCACAGCACGTCCACCTGCCCGCCGACGAGGTCGTTCATGGCCGGGCCCGTGCCGCGATAGGCGACATAGGTGAAGCTGGTTCCCAGCGCCTGGGTCAGCATGAGCCCGCACAGGTGAGAGCCCGACCCGATGCCGGCGTGGGCGACGTTGATCTTCGGGCCGTCCGCCTTGAGCCTGGCCAGCATCGCCTTCCCGTCGGCGGCTTCGAAGCCGAGCTTCGAGGTGAGCACGAACGGCCCCGTGTTGACCAGGCCGATCGGCTGGAAAGCCGTTGCGGTGTCGTAGGTTAGCTTCTGGTAGAGCGAGGCTCCGGCGGCCAGCGCGACATGGTGGATCAGCAAGGTGTAGCCGTCCGGAGCGGCCTTCGCGACGCGGGCGGCGCCGGTCGTTCCGCCGGCACCGGCGACGTTCTCGATGACGATCTGCTGCCCGAGCGTCGCCGACATGTGCTGTCCGATCAGACGGCCGATGACGTCGGAGGGCCCGCCGGCGGCATAGGGCACGACCACAGTGATTGGCTTGTCCGGAAAGCCCTGGGCAGCGACGGGAGCCGTCGCGAACAGGGCGGCGGCTAGGGCGATGACGGCACTGCGCATTGGATCAACCTCCCATCCGGCGGCCGCGTCTGCGCGCGGCAATGACCGGGAAAAGTAAGTCACCGTGCGGCGGCGGCAAGGCTCGGGATGTCGATGCGCGGGCCAAGTCCGGCGGAGACGACCTGAAGTCGCGACGCGAGACCGGGCGAAGACGACGTGCAGTCGTGGCACGACGTGAAGGCTGACCAAGTCGATCGGCGGGAAGACCAACACGAACCGGAGTCCGGCCTCAGCGCAGGTCCGACATGTAGTGGAACTCGTCGGTGAGGCAGCGGCTGACGCGCCACTCGACGGTGACGCCGTCGAGGGCGATGGCCTGCCGGTCGATGAGCAGGGCAGGGTGGCCGGGCGCGACACCGAGCAGGGCGGCGTCCGCGCCGTCGAGGGCGACGGCCTTCAGCCGCTCCTCCGCCCGCGCGACGGTGATCCCGTACCGGCCGGCATAGGTGGCGTAGAGATTGTTCGGGATCTCGTCGTCGGCGAGGCCGGGAAAGAGCGACGCCGGCAGCGTGACCGTCTCGGCGATGCTGGGCTTGCCCCCGAGCGACCGGACGCGGGCGATCCGCAGCACCCGGGCCCCCTCCGGCAGGCCGAGGGAGCGGCGCTCGACGGGCGCCGCTTCGCCCTCCGCGACGTGGACGATCCGGCTCTCGGGAAAGCGCGCCTCGCCGTGGTCCGGGACCAGCTTGAAGAACTGGAACAGGATCCGCGCCTCGTCGTGCTCGGCGACGAAGGTGCCGCGGCCCTGCCGGCGCACCACGAGGTTCTCCGAGGCCAGCGCGTCCAGCGCCTTGCGCACCGTGCCCTGGCTGACGCCGATCTCGGCGGCCAGCTCCATCTCGCTCGGCAACGCCTGGCCCGGCGTCCAGCGGCCCTCGACCAGCCGCTGCACGAAGGCATCGCGGACCTGCTGGTAGAGCGGTCGAAAGCCGAGCTTGGGCACCGGTGTCATCGAACTGCGATCATGGCCGTCATGCGTTGACACGATAGAGCATCTTATATCTTATACAAGACTGATGGAGAACGACTCCGTCCCCGGTTTCACGCCATGCCCGCTTCGGGGCCGGCGCGGCGACAGCCTGCAGAACGAGGACACGCCCGGCTGCCCGGACAGACCGGGGTGCCGCACTTGCCAGAAGGACATCGCGATGAGCATTCCGCATTGCCTCGTCCACAGCCCCAAGGACACGGTCGGGGTCGTGGTGGTCGAAGGCCTCAAGGCTGGCACCCAGATGCTATGCCTGATCACGGAAACGGACACGACCTTCAACCTGAAGGCGAAGGCGGACATCCCGATCGGCCACAAGGTCGCGCTCCGCGACGTCAAGAAGGGCGACACGATCTGGAAGTACGGCGAGGACATCGGACGCGCCGTCGCCGACATCAAGAAGGGCGAGCATCTCCACGTCCACAACGTCAAGACGAAGCGCTGGTGAGGGAGGCCGACATGGCAAAAAGCGACAAGAAGGCATCCCGCGCCGGCGGCAAGGCCGCCAAGGGCAAGCCCGCCAAGGAGCCCAAGGTGAAGGCCGCCGCTGCGGTCGCCGTCAAGGGCAAGGCCGCCAAGGCCGCCGGTCCGGCGGCAGGCAAGAAGGCCGGCAAGGCCGCGTCCGCCCCGGCGCCGGTCAAGGCGAAGGCCGGTGCGAACGGACGCATGACGGTGATGGGCTGGCGGCGCGAGAACGGGCGTGTCGGCGTGCGCAACCACGTCGTGATCCTGCCGCTCGACGACCTGTCGAACGCCGCCTGCGAGGCGGTCGCCAACAACATCAAGGGCACGATGGCCCTGCCGCATGCCTACGGGCGCCTGCAGTTCGGCGAGGATCTCGACCTGCATTTCCGCACCCGGATCGGCACGGGATCCAACCCGAACGTCGCCGCGGTCGGGGTGATCGGCAGCGAGGACGGCT
>CAZJCW010000176.1:0-9094 GCA_964544365.1 uncultured Alsobacter sp. | reverse complement strand
TGAACAACGGCTGCATCTGCTGCACCGTGCGCGGCGACCTGATCCGCATCATCGAGGGCCTGATGAAGCGGCGCGGCAAGTTCGACGCCATCATCGTCGAGACAACGGGCCTCGCCGATCCCGCCCCTGTGGCGCAGACGTTCTTCGTCGACCAGGACGTGTCGGACAAGGCTCGCCTCGACGCGGTGGTGACGGTGGCCGACGCGAAGTGGCTGTCCGCCCGCCTGAAGGATGCGCCCGAGGCGAAGAACCAGATCGCGTTCGCCGACGTGATCGTCCTGAACAAGACGGACCTCGTCACGCCGCAGGAGCTGGCCGAGGTCGAGAGCCGCATCCGCGGCATCAACCCCTATGCGGTGCTGCACAAGACCCAGCGTGCCGCCGTGCCGCTCGATGCCGTGCTGGGGCGAAACGCGTTCGATCTCGACCGCATCCTGGAGATCGAGCCGGCCTTCCTCGAGGAGGACGACGGGCATCACCACGACCACGGCCATGGCCACGACCATGACCACGAGTGCGGCCCGGGCTGCGACCACGACCACCATCACGGCGGGCTGAAGCACGTCCACGACGAGCACATGCAGTCGGTGGCCGTGCGGCTCGGCGAGCTGAACCCCGAGAAGTTCATGCCGTGGATCAACGACCTGACGCAGCGCGAGGGGCCGAACATCCTGCGCTGCAAGGGCATCGTCGCCTTCACCGACGAGCCCAAGCGCTTCGTGTTCCAGGGCGTGCACATGATCCTCGACGGCGACCTCCAGCGGGAGTGGAAGCCCGAGGAGAAGCGCGAGTCCCGGCTCGTCTTCATCGGACGGGACCTCGACACGGAGGCGATCCGCAAGGGTGCGGAGGCATGCGCGGCGTGAGCGGGGATCTTCGCGGACCCGGGCTGAGGCCACCGGCTCCCGGCCTCGCCTCGCTGACCGAGAGCGTGGCGGCGATCGTCGCGGGCGAGCATGTCGTCGCGGCCGCGATCGTCGGCGACACGGCGATGCTGGGCCTCGGCGACGGCAGCGTGCTGCTGGCAACGGGCACGGGATCGCGCCGCGTGGAAGCCCATCCGGCCGCCGGCATCCTCGTCGGGACGGCCGACGGCGCCGGGCTGGTGACCGGTGGCGACGACGGGCGCGTCGCGCGGACGGCAGCGGACGGCACCGTTACGACGCTGGGCGACAGCCAGGGCCGCTGGATCGACGCCGTTGCCGTGGCCCAGGGCGGCGCGGTCGCCTGGTCGGCCGGCAAGACCGTGACGGCGCGCGACGAGAAAGGCCGGCTGCGAAGCTGGACGGCCCCGTCGACGCCGCAGGGGCTCACCTTCGCCCCCAAGGGATACCGGCTTGCGATCAGCCACTACAACGGCGTCAGCCTGTGGTTCCCGAACACGGAGACGCCCCCGGAGACGCTGGCGTGGAAGGGCTCCCACCTCGACGTGACCTGGTCGGCGGACGGCCGGTTCGTCGTGAGCTCGATGCAGGAGAACACGCTGCACGGCTGGCGACTGCCGGAGAAGGCGGACATGAGGATGTCCGGCTACCCGTCCAAGACGCGCTCCTTCTCGTGGTCGCACGACGGCCAATGGCTCGCCACGTCCGGCGCGGACGCGGCCATCGTCTGGCCCTTCACGACGAAGGACGGCCCGATGGGCAAGGCCCCGCGCGAGTGCGGCGTGCGGCCGGCCAAGGTCTCGCGCGTGGCCTTCCACCCCGGCGCGCTGGTGCTCGCCATCGGCTACGAGGACGGCTTCATCCTGCTGTGCCGGCTGACGGACGGCGGCGAAATCCTCGTGCGAAAGGGCGATCCGGAGAATGGCGCGGTGTCGGCGCTCGCTTGGGACCGCAAGGGCCGCCGGCTCGTGTTCGGAACCGAGGGCGGCGCCGCAGGCCTGCTGACCCTTCCGGGATGACCGCACCATGGCGCTCTCCGCCCTTCTCGCCCGATTCAAGCCGAACCGCCCGGATCCGGACAGCGTGGCGCGCGTGAAGGGCTGGGTCCGCGACGTGCTGTCCCTTCCCGACGAAGCCTCGGTGACCGTCAACGAGATCGCCTGCACGGATCCCGCATGCCCGGGCCTGGAAACGGTCATCCTGGTGATGCGGCCCGGGCAATCGACCGCGGCCTTCAAGGCACGGGGCAGCGTCGTCGTTCAGACGCGACCCGTGATCGAGAAGGCGCTCGCCCCGCCTGCCGGCCAAGGCGCGGGCTGATGCTGTCACGAACGCTCGCCCTCGCCGTCGGACTGGCCTCCGGGATCGCCGCGTCCCAGGCGCCCGAATTCGCGCAGCAGTACCGGCAGCGGCTCGGCGGGGCGATCGACGAACTCCAGACGGTGGTGAGCCGCTTCGACGTCGATGCGCGCCAGTACGGGCTCGACCGGTCGGCGGCGATCGCGCGGCTGTCGGGGAACGTCGACCCCCTGGCGCAGAAGCGGGCGCAGGACGCCCGCCTGAACGCGGCACGGCTCGACGAACTCGTCGCGCAGCGCGACGCGATGATGCAGGCCGGCCCGTTCAAGCGCGTGCTCGTGATGGCGAGCGATCCGGATCCGGCCGTCCTGCGCGGCACGCTCGACAGCTTCGAGCCCGCGGTGCCGGTGACGACGGAGGGCGCGGCGACCGCGGCGGCCGGGGTGGCCGGCGGGTGGGCCTTCATTCGCCTCATCGCCCTGCCCTTCGGGCGGCGCCGGCGCGGCGTGCGGGCCGCCTGACGGGCACCGGAGGTCCTTTCGGGAGACCAACGCGGGACGACGCGACCGATCGGCGGTCCTTTCCGGGCGGCGGTTTCACCTTTTCGGCGGCATGGTCTATCTGTGCCGGCGCAACTTCAAGCGAGGGCCACGATGACCGACACGCCTCCCGACCGCCTCTGCGCCAACCCCGGCAGCCCCTTCTATGACGAAGCCCTGCTGGAGCGCGGCATCGGCGTCCGCTTCAAGGGTGTCGAGAAGACGAATGTCGACGAGTATTGCGTGAGCGAAGGCTGGGTGCGCGTGCAGGCCGGCACGGCGAAGGACCGCCGGGGCAACCCGATGACCATCCTGCTGAAGGGGCCGGTCGAGGTGTGGTTCAAGGACGCGCCACAGGACTGATCCTCCCCGGCGACAGGGGGATCAGCCGACCGGGCGCTCGTCGGCGATGACCTTGCCGTCGTTCGGGAGGCCGCCGGGCGCGACGAGTTGCACCGCGCCGCGGAGCTTCGTGACGGCCTGCAGGGTCTCGCCGAGCGCGGCGACGAAGCCGTCGGAACAGGTGCTCGTCTCGACGCGCAGCGTCATCGCGTCCTGCTCGTTCTCCCGCGTCACGACGAGCCGCAGCTTCATCGCCTCCGGGTGGCGGCGGGCGATCTCGGCGATCTGCTCGGGGCGCACGAACATGCCCTTGATCTTCGCCGTCTGGTCGGCCCGGCCCATCCAGCCGCGGATCCGGGTGTTGGTGCGCCCGCAGGGCGACGGCCCGGCCATCACGGCGGTCAGGTCACCGAGCGCGATCCGCACGACCGGGTGGTGCGGATCGAGGGTCGTGACCACGATCTCGCCGACCTCGCCGTCGGCAACGGGATCTCCGGTACCCGGGCGCACCACTTCGAGGATCATGTCCTCGCTGACGACGAGCCCCTCGCGGGCCGGGGTCTCGTAGGCGATGACGCCGACATCGGCGGTGGCGAAGCACTGGTAGGCCGCGACGCCGCGCGAGAGCAGTTCGTCGCGCAGCGACGCCGGAAATGCGGCGCCTGACACCAGCGCCTTGCGGATGCAGGAGGCGTCGCGGCCGGCCTCCTTCGCCTTGTCGAGGATGATCTTCAGGAAGTCGGGCGTTCCGGCATAGGCAACGGGCCGGAGGTGGCCGATCACGTCGAGCTGCTGCTCGGTGTTGCCGGGGCCCGCCGGGATCACCGGGCAGTCGAGCGCGCGCGCTCCGCTGTCCATGATGAATCCGCCCGGCGTGAGGTGATAGCTGAAGGTGTTCAGCACGATATCGCCGCGCCGGAACCCGGCGGCGAACATCGCACGCGCCGCGTGCCAGGGGTCCTCGTGGCGGCATTCGGGCTCGAAGATCGGGCCGGGCGACGTGAACAGCCGGCCGAACGATCCGACAGACTCGGACACGAGGCCGGCGAAGGGCGGGTCGGCCTTCTGCATCCCCGGCAGGTCCGACTTGCGCAGCACGGGAAGCCGCGCCAGCGCCGCGCGCGACGTCACGGCGGCGGGGTCGATGGCGCCGAGGTGCCTCGCCCAGCCGGGCGCCGCCATCGCCTTGCCGAGCACCTTCGGCAGTCGCGCGAACAGATCCGCCTCGCGCTCGGCGGGCGAGCGGGTTTCGCGGCCGTCGTGGTGGTCGGTCATGGAAGCCCCCTCAGGCCAGCCAGCGCTTGCGGCGCTTGTAGCTCTTCACGTCACGGAAGCTCTTGCGGTCGGCTCCGGCGACGCCGAGGTAGAACTCCTTGACGTCCTCGTTCTCGCGCAGGCTGTCGGCGGCGCCGTCCATCACCACGCGGCCCGTCTCCAGGATGTAGCCGTAGGTGGCGTAGCGCAGGGCGATGTTGGTGTTCTGCTCCGCCAGCAGGAAGGACACGCCCTCCTTGCGGTTGAGGGTGGCGACGATGCCGAAGATCTCCTCGACGACCTGCGGCGCGAGGCCCATCGACGGCTCGTCCAGCAGGATCATGTGCGGCTTGGACATCATGGCCCGGCCGATGGCGCACATCTGCTGCTCGCCGCCGGAGGTGTAGCCGGCCATCGAGCCGCGGCGCTGCCGCAGGCGGGGGAAATACTCGTAGATCGCCTCGAGGTCGCGCTTGATCGCGGCGTTGCCGTCGCGACGGGTGAAGGCGCCGGTGAGCAGGTTTTCCTCGATCGTGAGATGACCGAAGCAGTGGCGGCCCTCCATCACCTGGATGCAGCCGCGCTTGACGAGCTCGTTCGGCGACATGCGGTCGACGCGGGTGCCCTCGAACTCGATCGAGCCCTTGGTCACCTCGCCGCGCTCGGCGCGAAGCAGGTTGGAAATGGCCTTCAGCGTCGTCGTCTTGCCGGCGCCGTTGGCGCCGAGGATGGCGACGATGCCGCCCTTGGGCACCGTCAGCGACACGCCCTTCAGCACCAGGATCACATGGTCGTAGACCACCTCGATGTTGTTCACCGAGAGGATGGTCTCCGCCGTCGCGGCGGCCTGGGCGTGCTGCACGGCGCTCATGGCCTGGGTCCTTGCTGTGGCCGGGCACCGATCCAGCGATCGATCCGCGGCCTGAACGTCGCCCCCGGGCGGGGCGGCCGGAGGTCGGTGGGCGGGAGGGAGCCGCGGGGCTCCCTCCCGGTCAGTCCGGGAGGCCCCTCCCGCCGCGCGGGAGAGGCTGCTTGCCAGGGGCTCAGGAGCCCTTCTCGCAGGCTTCGGTGCGCTGCGGCCAGCCGGCGTTCGACTTGGCGTAGTCAGCCGCGGCCGACTCGAGCAGCGGGCGCACCTTGTCCTTCATCGGCGAGAACCAGTCGGAGCCCTTGACGTACTTGGTGCCGTCCCACTGGGCGACATAGACGTTGTTGTGGCCGTTGTGGTCGTCGCAGGTGATGCGGACGGGGGCGGCGAAGCCCTCCATGCCCATCTCCTTGAGGCGCGCGTCGGTGATGTTGAGCGCCTCGAAGCCGCGGCGGACGTCCTCGCCCGTGACGGCCTTCTTGCCGGTGATCTTCTGCGCGGTGCGGATCGCCTCGGCGATCAGCATCGAGTTGTAGACGCCGCGGTTGTAGAGGTTCTCGCCGATCTTCTCCTTCGGCGCGGTGCTCTTGCCCTTGTCGGCCACGTGCTTGACGATGTCCTGGATGACCGGGAAGTTGGCGCCCGCCGCGTGGAAGTTCAGGCTCTTGTAGCCCTTGGCGCCCTCGGCGCCCGCACGGGCGTCGTCATCGCCGCCGGCCCACCACACGCCGACCAGCTTCTCCATCGGGAAGTTGTTCTTCACCGCTTCCTTCACGGCGGTCGGGTTCATCGCGCCCCAGCCCTGGTTGTAGATCCAGTCCGGACGGTCGCGACGGATGGCGAGCCAGGTCGAGCCCTGGTTCTGCATGTCGGCGGCGGCGATCGGGTAGAGCTTCAGCTCGAAGCCGTACTCCTTGGCCAGGTTCTCGAGCAGGGCGATCGGCTCCTTGCCGAACGGCGCGTCGAGGTGGATCAGGCCGATCTTCTTGCCCTTCAGCTTGTCGAAGCCGCCTTCCTTGTCGGCGACGTGCTTGATGAAGGCCGACGCGCCGTCCCAGTAGGTGACCGGCGGGTTGAAGATCCACGGGAAGACGTTGCCGACGGCCGAGGCGGAGAGCCCGTATGCCATCGACAGGACGGGGATCTTGTCCACCGACGCCTTCGGGATGAGCTGCAGCGTGATGCCGGTCGAGTAGGGGTTCACCACGACCGGGTTCTTGCCCTTCAGCGACTCGTAGCACTCGACGCCCTTCTTGGTGTCGTAGCCCGTCTCGCATTCCTCGATCACGAGGCGCGCGCCGCCGATGCCGCCGTCGCGCTCGTTGAGCATGCGCAGGTAGTCGCCCATGCCGTCGGCGATCGGGATGCCGGAGCCCGCGAAGGCGCCCGTGCGATAGGTGAGCAGCGGGATGAAGATCTGGTCCTGCGCCGAGGCCGGCGCAGGCGTCACGGTCACGCTTCCGGCCGCGAGCACCGCGGCGAAGGCTCCCAGGGTCAGTGTGCGCAGTGTCATTCTTGTTCCTCCCAAGCTGTTCCGGCGTCGCGGGGACACCGGGACAAGGCTGCCGGACCGGGCGGATGCCCTGTCCGCATTCTCGACAAGGCCGTCCCTAGTAGGGGAACGGCCAGATGCGTAGCTTCTGCTTCGCGATCTGCCAGAGCCGCGCGAGGCCGTGCGGCTCGACGATCAGGAAGAAGATGATGAGCGATCCCACCATCAGGAAGGTGAGGTGCTCGGCCGTCGCCCCCGCCAGCGGGATGCCGATGGCGGGCAGCCCGAACTTCAGGATCGTCGGCAGCATGGAGATGAAGGCGGCGCCGAAGAACGAGCCGATGAGGCTGCCCAGGCCGCCGATGATCACCATGAAGAGGATGTTGAAGCTCTGGTTGATGTTGAAGGCGTCGTTCGCCTCGCCGCCGCCGTACCACAGGAACATCATCACCGCTCCGGCGACGCCGCAGTAGAAGGACGACACGGCGAAGGCCAGCAGCTTGGTCGGCAGCAGCTTGATGCCCATGAGCTCGGCCGCGATGTCCATGTCGCGGACCGCCATCCACGAGCGCCCGATGCGGCCATGGACGAGGTTCGAGGCGAACCACGTCAGCACCACGACGATGGACAGCAGCACGAGGTAGCGCGTCTCCGGCGTGGCGTTGGCGCCGGTGATCGGGATGCCGGCGAGCGTCCGCTGCGGCACCTCGATCGCACCCGAGGCGTTGTAGTTGTACAGCCACGGGATGCGCACGAAGCACCATTGCAGGAAGAACTGCGCGGCCAGCGTCGCGACCGCGAGGTAGAAGCCCTTGATGCGCAGGCTGGGCAGCCCGAAGACCACCCCGACCGCCGCCGAGACGAAGCCCGAGGCGATGATCCAGACGATGACGTTCACATCGGGGAAGATCGTCGTCAGCTTGTAGCAGGCATAGGCGCCGACCCCCATGAAGGCGCCGGTGCCGAGCGAGATCAGGCCGGTGTAGCCGGTCAGCACGTTGAGGCCGATCGCAGCCAGCGAGAAGACGAGCATGGGGATCATGACGCTCGTCAGCAGGAACTCGCTGCCGAACAGCGGGATGCCGACGAAGGCGACGAGCAGGATGAGGGCGATGCCGATCCGGTCCTGCCGGATCGGGAACACCGCCATGTCGGCCGCGTAGGTCGTCTTGTACTGGCCAGCTTCCCGGTAGAACACGTGCGCCGTCCCCTCAGATCCGCTCGATGATCTTCTCGCCGAACAGGCCCTGCGGCCTGAACATGAGGAAGAGCAGCGCGATGAAATAGGCGAGCCAGCTCTCGACGCCGCCGCCGACGAGCGGCCCCCAGTAGAACTCGCCGAGCTTCTC
The DNA here is from genome assembly GCA_964544365.1 of uncultured Alsobacter sp. GTDB lineage: Bacteria > Pseudomonadota > Alphaproteobacteria > Rhizobiales > Beijerinckiaceae > Alsobacter. The sequence continues at coordinate 1,067 of CAZJCW010000176.1, read as the reverse complement.
GCCGATGCCGATGATGAGCCCGCCGACGATGGCGCCGGGCACCGATGTGAAGCCGCCGAGGATCAGCACCGGCAGCGCCTTCAGCGCGATCACCGAGAGGGCGAACGACACGTCCGAGCGCGCGCCCCACATGATGCCCGTGACGAGAGCGACGATGCCGGCGGTGAACCACACGATCACCCAGATCTGGTTCAGCGAGATGCCGACGGAGAGTGCCGCCTTGTGGCTGTCCGCCACGGCGCGCAGCGCCCGGCCGATCCTCGTCTTCTGGAAGAAGAACGCCAGCGCCGCGATCATCAGACCGGCGATGATCGCAGCCGCGATGTCGATCTTCTGCAGCGAGACGAAGCCGCCGAGGATCTGGAATTCCACCGCGCCCTTGGGCAGCAGCAGCTGTTCGGCGATCATCTGCTTGGGGTTGCCGCCGAAGATCAGCTCGCCGAAGCCGATGAGGAAATAGGTGATGCCGAAGGTGGCCATGAACAGGATGATGTCGGGCTGGTTCACCAGCGGCCGCAACACCACCCGCTCCACCGCCACCGCGAGCAGGAACATCACGCCCAGCGTCAGGATCAGCGCGAGGAACGCGGGCACACCCATCTCGTACAGGCCGACCAGCGTGAGCCCGGCGAAGACCACCATGATGCCCTGGGCGAAATTGAAGACGCCCGACGCCTTGAAGATGAGCACGAAGCCGAGTGCGATCAGCGCGTAGAGCACCCCGGAGACGAAACCTTCCCACACGGTCTGCACGAGCAGGTCCGGGGCGTCCTTCATCTGCCGGAAGGGGTCGACGAGGATCTTGTCGAGCACGTCGCCCTTGGCGACGAGGCCCGTCGCGCTGCCGACCGCGACGAGCACGACCAGCGCGGCGAGGCCGACCAGCGTCCATCCCGTGGAGGACAGGCGGAGCGGCGGGTTCGGGGCTTCGATCGCACTCATCCTGCGGCCCTCAATGCGGAACGCCGAGATAGGCGTCGATCACGGTCTGGTCGCTCTTCACCTCGGCCGGCGTGCCGTCGGCGATCTTGCGGCCGTAGTCGAGCACCACGACCCGGTCGGACAGG
>CAZJCW010000175.1:0-9129 GCA_964544365.1 uncultured Alsobacter sp. | reverse complement strand
CACTCGTTTCGCTCGACGGCGGCCAGATCAAGATGGAGGAGTTCCAGGCCCTCCTTCCGGACCGCCCGCGCTGGCTGCTCCAGCTCGCGATCGAGTTGTCCGGCGTGGTGCTGTTCGGTTTCCTCGCCTATGCGTCCATCGGCACGATCGCTCGCAACTACAGCAGCACGACGGCGACGCTGGAAATGCCCTTCGTGATCTTCATGGGACCGCTCGCCGCGGGCGCCGTCTTCCTGACCTTCGCGAACCTCGTCCTCTTCCGTCGCACCTGGTCGCGCGGCCGCCCCGACGACAAGCACACCACCCTGACCTGACAAGGCGCATCGATGTACGGATTCATGGTGGTCTTCGCCTTCGTCGGGCTGTTCGTGCTCGGATTTCCCGTCGTGCTGGCGCTGGCCATTCCGTGCGTGATCTACGTGCTGCTGAACGATCTTCCAGTCGATCTCGTGGCGCAGCGGACCCTCTACGCACTCGACTCGTTCCCGCTGGTGGCGGTGCCGGTGTTCCTGTTCGTCGGAAGCGTGATGAACAGCGCCGGTATCTCCAAGTACATCTACAAGTTCGCCGACACGCTCGTCGGGCGGCTGCCGGGCGGACTGGCGCAGGTGAACATCTTCGGCAGCCTCGTCTTCGCGGGAATGTCCGGTTCCGCGCTTGCCGATATCGGCGGAATCGGCCGCATCGAGATCGATGCCATGAAGCAGAAGGGCTACAATCGCGCCTTCGCCGCCGCTGTCACGTCGTCCTCGGCCATCGTCGGGCCGATCTTTCCTCCCAGCATTCCGCTCATCATCTACGGCACGGTGACGGGGGTGTCGGTCCTGCAACTGCTGCTGGGCGGAATCCTGCCCGGGCTGCTGTGCGTGGCCGGCCTGATGCTGATGACGGCCTGGCTCGCCAAGCGGCGGAACTACCCGCGCGCGGAGCGCTGGCCGACGGGCGGCGAACTGTGGCGTGACGCCGTCCCGGCCTTGCCGGCGATGTTCGCTCCCGTCCTGCTGATCGCCGGCATGCTGATGGGCTTCTTCACCCCGACCGAGATCGCGGCGGTCACGGTCATCTACACGCTGCTCATCAGCTCGCTCTTCTATCGGGAGTTGACCTGGCGCGGCCTCTACGACGCGGCCATCGAGACGATCAGGGCCTCGTCGGCCATCCTGCTGATCGTATCGGTCGCGGCGCTGTTCGGCTGGATCCTGTCGGTGGAAATGGTGCCGCAGACGCTGACGGGCTGGATGCTGTCGATCTCGAAGGATCCCTACGTCCTGCTGCTGCTCGTCAACGTGCTGCTGCTCGTCGTCGGCATGTTTCTCGACTCGACCACGGCCATCCTTGTCGTGGCGCCGATCATCGCCAAGCCGCTCATGCTCGCGGGCGTGGATCCCGTCCACCTCGGCATGGTCGTCGTGTTCAACCTGATGATCGGGCTTCTGACCCCGCCGATGGGGCTGGCGCTCTATCTCGTTGCCGACATCGCCGGCGTGAAGATGAAGGACGTGCTGCGCGAGATGCTGCCGTTCTACATCCCGCTGGCCATCACACTGCTCATGATCACCTACCTCCCCTGGATCACGACGGTCATCCCTCGTCTTGCTCTGGGGGGATGACGCTTGACGTGCGGGACGATTTGACCACGAGACATCGGACGATGACCCCGTTTCGGAGACTGACAGGGCCCATGGCAACGGATGATCCGCTCGGCGACGTATCCCCGATCATGCGCATCACGCTGCACGACGAGGTGCTCACCCGCCTGCGCGACATGATCATCGAGGGCAAGCTGGCGCCGGGCTCGCGCATCAACGAGGGCATGGTCGGAGCCTCTCTCGGCGTGTCCCGCACGCCGCTGCGCGAGGCCATCAAGAGCCTTGTCAGCGAAGGTCTGGTGGAGATCCTCCCTGCCAAGGGCGCGATCGTGCGGCGGTTCGACGAGAAGGCGATCTTCGACATCCTCGAGGTCCTCAAGTCGCTCGAGCAGACGGCAGCGCGCCTGGCCTGCGAGCGCGCCTCGGACGCCGAGATCGCGGAACTGGCGGCGACCCACGACGAGATGATGCGGCTCTACCGGGCGGGTGACCGGCTCGCCTATTTCAAGCTGAACCAGCGCATCCATTCCGGCATCGCGCGGGCGTCGGGGAACGCCGTCCTGGCGCAGACGCACGAGCAACTCCAGTCGCGCATCAAGCGCATCCGGTTCGTCGGCAACGAAGAGCCGGGCCGGTGGTCGGGGGCCGTCGCCGAGCACGAGGAGATGAACGCCGCTCTGCTGGCCCGGGACGCGGACCGGCTCGTTCGGATCATCGGCATTCACCTCGACCAGACCCTCATCAGGGTTCGTGACGCGATCTGACGCGGCCAGCGCCTTGGTCCCGAGGCCAGGTTCCGACGCCCCGAACGCCGCAGTCGCGGCACGCGACGATTGGCGCGTGCCGCTGGAGACGTCATGGTGATGTCAGGCCGAGTCGCAGGCAGGATGGCGGTGGAGCATTTCATGACGATGAACCTCATGCGGAGTCTTCTCGCAGTCGCATCCATCGCCGCGACGATCGGCGTGGCCCCGGCCCGCGCGCAGGCTTTCGAGGAGCCGGCGACGACGACGGCGCAGGCGGTGCTCGGCGCCGACGCGTCGGGCGCCAACTACCGCGTCGCCCCGGAGGTTCGCAGCGACGGGCTGATGCACCTCTTCGTGCTCCATACCGCCTATGGCAGCTTCGACATCGCCGGCGACGACCTGATGCGGACGCGCCTTCGCGAACTGGCCGCGCTTCGCAAGCTCGCCGCGATGTCGGAGAGCGAGGTCTTCGCCAAGTCTCTTGCCCGCACCGCGGCAGCACCGCTCGAGTTCGGCGCGGACCTGATCAAGGATCCCGGCGCGACGCTGAAGAGGTCGGCTTCGGGCGTCGCCAACATGTTCGGCCGCATCGGCGCCAGCATCGAGAACAGGGGCGCCAACCGGGACAACGTCGTCACCAGCGTGCTTGGCGTCGACAGCGCGCGCCGGGCGCTGGCGGTGCAACTGGACGTCGACCCCTACACCGACTTCGCGCCTCTGTCGGAAAAGCTCGGCGAGGTCGCCTCGGCCTCCGCCTTCGGCGGCCTGACGATGAAGGGCCTCATGATGATCATCCCCGGGGGCGCCGGGGTCGCCGTGAGTTCGGCCTCCACCGCGGACACGATCCGCGGCACTCTCAGGGAGAAGACGTCGGCCCAGGTCATCGAGATCGTACTGGCCAAGCTCGGCAAGGCCGGCGTGCCGGCCTCGGTCGGCGGACAGCTGGTCCACAACCGGGCCTATTCGCCGGCCGACCTGCTGATCATGGCCGAGGCGCTGACGACGTTGAAGGCTGGCAAGGCGAGCCTGTTCGTCGGCCGGGCGGCCATGGCGTCGTCGCGCGAGGAGGCGGTCTTCCAGCGCCGGCGCGCGCAACTCCTCGCGCAGAACGCCAGGGAGATGGGCATCGGCGCCTTCGTCGATGTCGGCGGCTTCCCCCTCAACCGCATGAAGGACGGCAGGCTGCTGGCCCTGTTCCCGTTCGACGAGGTGTCGTGGACGCCACGCGTCGCCGACGGCTTCGCCCGAATGGCAGCCGCCGCGGCGGGCGAAACGTCCCCGCCGGTCATCGCCCTCACCGGAACGGCGACGCCGACTGCGCAGAGAGAGATCGCTGCGAAGGGTTGGACGCTGACGCGCGTGCGGTGAACAGAGACCCCCGATCTCACCCCCACCCACGCCTTCGAACCCGACGCTCAAGGGACGACGCCCTGTCCGCGTCGGGGCATGACTCCGATGGCCCGTGAAGGAGAGCCTCAGCGGCCGGCTTTACGGCGGACGGCCAATTCGGCCTTGCCATCATGTCGTTCGGATCGGAGAGTTCCTGCGGACGGGGCAACGGGGCGAGACGATGGATTCCCAGTGGTTCGTGGCACGGCACGGTGACGTCATCGGGCCGATGGCGCTGAACGAGGTCGCGGCCATGGTGGCCGCGGAACCGGATGGAAACCTCCTCGTCTGGGCGGACGGCTTCAGCGCGTGGTGCAAGCCCGACGAGGTTGCGGCCCTGCGGAACGGCGGCGCGGCGGCGGGAGGTGCGCATGCGCGCTCGACCCGAGCGCCCGCGGAACACCGTGAAAGCCTCGCCGAGCGTGCCCGCCACGAACTCGTCGCCTATGCGGTGATCGCCGCCTACCTCTACGTCTGTTTCGGCGCCCTGCTTTTCTACAAGGCGGCCGTGCTGTCCCATGCGGGCGTGTCCTACGTGCCCCTCGGGCTCGCCGCCATCAAGGCGCTCGTGCTCGGCAAGTTCCTGCTGCTCCTGCATGGCGCCCGGGTCGGCGAGCGCATCGGGCGCAAGAGCCGTCCTGTCAACGCCATCGCCTGGCAGGCGCTGCTCTTCGCCGCGCTCCTCATCGTTCTCACCGTGATCGAGGAACTCATCGTCGGCACGTTCCACGGCAAGTCCCCCATGACGATCATGTCCGAACTCGCGGACGGAAGCCTGATGGAGGCGGCCGCGACGAGCCTTCTGATGGTGCTCGTCCTGATGCCGTATTTCGCCATGCGCGAGCTCAACAGCGAGCTCGGTGACGGCGTTCTGTTCAGGATGCTTCTGACGCCCAGGAAGGGACGCTAGACGACGCCCGCCGGCGGCAGCGGCGCCGACGCTCATCCCCTTCGAAAGTGCAGGTCACCGGGCTTGTGCCGCTGCTGCGGTCCTTTCCGTCGCTGGAATGACGGCTGCCTCGAAAGGATCGCGCTGGCCGTTAGCTCGGCTGATGCCGCGCTGGCGGGAGCAGAGATCCACTACAGAGACAGGAAGCTCCATGCGCGGCTGAACGGCACGCGGCTCATCAGCACGCCGCCCGTCTCCGTCACCAGCAGCGTGTCGCTGGGGTTGATGCCGAGGCCGCGCTCCGTGTCGTAGAGCCCCGGTTCGACGCTGAACATCATGCCCGCCTCGATCGGCGTCTCGTCGCCGAGCGAGAGACACGGCATCTGGTGCCCTTCGCCGTTCATGCCCATGCCGTGGCCGGGACGGTGGTAGATGAAATCGCGCATCCCCTCCTTCACCTGGTGGGCGTGCACGTCGCGCGCGACATCGCTGCACGCGCGACCCGGCCGGCACCCCTCCACCATGATCTCGACCGTATCGGCGACCACCTGCCACATCTTGTCCTGGTGGGGCGCGACCGGGGCGATCTGGTAGTTGCGATAGCACTCCCCGCCATAGCCGCCGAGATACATGTCCGAGTTGATGTAGAGCGGCTCGCCACGCCGGACGGGGTTGCAGAAGAACTGGTTGGGATGCGGATAGGCGGTGGCGGGGCCGCAGCGCACATAGTGCGCGGTGACGTCGACGCCGACGGCGCTATGCGGCCGGCCGTCGCGCTCCACGTCCTGCAGCAGGAGGTGGATGCCGACGGCGCGCATGGCGAGGCCGATCTCGAAGTCCGTCGCGTCGGTTCCGCGCGCCAGCACGTAGTCGCGGGCGAAGCAGTGAAGCAGGTCGAAATACCGGTAGACGCGCTGCGTCAGCGCGATCTCCTCCGGCGTCTTGCGGCAGCGCAGCGCATGGCAGTCCGCCGCGATGGGAACGAACCGGACACCCGGCAGCAGCGCCGCGATGGCCGCGACCTCCTCGTCGGCGAGACGCGCATCGATGCCGATGGTCCTGTAGCCCTTGCCCTGGAGGTTCCCCAGCATCCAGGCAAAGAGATCGACGCGGTTTCCCGGCGTCACGCGCCCTTCGTTGGGATATCCGTCGGCGGCGTGCGGGTCGCAGAAATAGCTGGTGCAGCTCGTCGCCCACCAGGCCTGCACCAGGGCGAGGTCGATGCGGGGGATGAACCAGTGCGCCGCGTGCCTCTCGCGCGCCGGCAGCAGCACCCAGGAGCGCCGCGAGTCTCCCCCTCGAAAGCAGCCGGTGAAGTAGATCTGGTTGGCCTTCGTGGCGAGCAGGATGGCGTCGACGTCCGGCAGGCGCTGCTTCAGCGCCTCGCTGCGCGCCTGGTACCAGTCGACCGGCAGGCGGTCGGTGCCCGGTGGCGCCGGCTCCGGCTGCAGCGGGCGATCGACGAGGAGTGCGGCGGAGGGTGAGTTTTTCGGCTCGCGATACAGTTGCGCGAGCGCCACCGCGCCGTCGAAACCGGCGCCGATCGTGCGCAAGGCCTGGGTCAGATCGAGTGACATGTGATGTTGCCTGGAGTGTCGAGATGCGTGCGCCGGATGCGCGGGCGTCACGGCGCGATCGGAAGATAGGCGTTATGTCCCTTGGCCCGCAATTGCCGCGTTCCGCAGCCGCGCCGCTCCGGTGGTCGGTGGCCGGTGGCGATCGTCAGCCAACGAGAGCCGAGCGCAAAGCGGAAACATCGTCGAGGACGAAGTCGACGAAGGCCGCGATGCGAGGGCTTTTCCGCAAGTCGGGGGGTGTCAGCAGATACCAGGCCCGCGTGAGTTCCGGGACTGGGGGGAGCACCTGGACCAGCGTGGGTTCGGCATCGCCCAGCGTCGTCGGCAACGGCGCCACGCCAACTCCCGCCTTCACGGAGGACAGGACGCCCAGCATGCTGGACTGGCGGCTGGCGATCCGGGCATCCGGAACAACCCGCGGCAGCCACTGCGCGACCCGATGGTTCTGCATGATGCCGTCGAACCCGATCAGGACGTGCGCCGACAGGTCGTGGAGGCTTGCCGGTCGGCCATGTCGCTGGACGTAGGTCTGGCTCGCGTAGACGGCCCAGACCGAGTCACAGATCTTGCGGCCGACGAGACGATCGTCGACCGGCTCGCCCGAGCGGAAGGCGACATCCGCTTCTCCCTTGGCGAGGTCCAGATAGCGGTCGCTGGTGACGAACTCGACCGCGAGGCCGGGGTAAAGCGCATGGAACCGATCGAGCAACCCGGAGGCAGCGATACGAGACACGGTCGGTTCGGGGCAGGTCAGGCGGATCGTACCCTTCAGGTCCAGCTTCAGCGTGTCGATCTTCCGGACGAGTTGCCCGGCGGCGGCCTCGACCGCCATGACCTCGTCGATCAGCCCCTCTCCCAGTTCGGACAGGCGGTAGCCGGTGGGGTGACGCTTCACCAGGCTCAGGCCGACGCATCGTTCGAGGTTGAGCAACCTCCGGTGGACCGTCGACTGGTTGACGCCCAACGCCCTCGCCGCGGCGAGCGTGCTGCCATGCCGCGAGACCGCGATGAGGTGACGCAAGTCGTCCCACTCGAACATCGATCCATTATGCACTTTTGCCCGCCCGGTGGGCAGACTCGCTGCTGCCGTCACGTCACCCCGGGAGCTAGCCTTCCTGATGTCGCGAATGGAGGAAGCCATGCACGAGAAGACGGACGTCGCCACCATGACCGCCGCCCTGACAGTGGGCCTGACCCGGAGCGCCAGCGAGAGCGGCATGGCCAAGCTGACACCGCTTCATCGCGAAGTCGTGCGGAGGATGCCGGAGGCGCAGGAGCAGGAGATCAGGGTCCTGCATGCGGTCCTGCTGCCGGGCGATGTCACCCCTCGCCATTCGCACCGTCATCCGGTGACGGTCTACATGATGGAGGGTGTCTTCTCGCTTGAACTCGACGGTCTGCCGCCGGTCGACATCGGGGCCGGTCAGGTCTTCGTGGAGCCTGCAGGCATCAATATGACGGGACGAAACAACGGCGACGTCGCGGCGCGGATGGCCCTCTTCTACGTCTGCGATCCGGGAGAACCGTTTGCCGATCCTGTCGTTTGATCAATGAATTCAAAGCTTTGCGCGAACGTCGGCAGCAAGCCATCGTCATAGCCAAAGCGATCTGCACTCAGGCCACGAAATCCGTGTCTTGATCCTGCGCTTCAGCCTGCGCGCTTCCAGGGCGGCGGCACGATATGGCCGCGGCGGATGGCGATGATCAGCATAGCCACACCCGTGGCGGTGCAGAGGATCAGGGCGATCAGGGATGATTCCAGCCCGAAGCTGCCACCTGTCAGCAGGTTCGGACCCTGAATGGTGCTCCGGATCAGTCCCGGTTCAGTGAAATCGCCCGATACGGTCCCCGAGAAGATGGCTGACTGGGTGTAGTTCCAGGCCATATGGAAGCCGATGCAGACCCACAGGCGGCGCGTGAGCAGGTAAGCGGCGGCAAGCAGCAATCCAGCCTCGATCGTGATGTAGATGGCTCCGGTGATCGTGCCACCCGGGTTGATCAGATGAAGGAAGCCGAACACGAACGACGAAACTGCAATGGCGATCCAGCTGCCGGCCATGTCCTCGACTGACCGATACAGGACGCCGCGAAACAACAGTTCCTCGAAAATCCCCGACTTCAGCGCCATCGCCACCGCCGGAAGCAGAAAGGTCAAGGGATTCAACCCGTCGATCCGGTACATGCCCAGCATCATCAGGATCAGCATGCAGGACGCGTAGAGGCCTGCGCCAACCAGCGCGCCCATTGCCCATTCCCGGCCCATTCCCGGCAGGGACAACTCGCTGACGTCGCGACGTTCGACAAGTCTTCCGTAAGCCACGTAAATGGCGATCGCCAAAAGTCCCATGCCGAACGTACTAGCGATCAACAGAAGGATATTGTCCTTGAACTGCCGCATGTAACCTTCGGTCTGGACCATCAGCAAGATCATGAGCCCGCCCAGGACGAGAATTCGTGTCAACGGGAACTGAAGCACACGAAGCCACATCGGTTGTGCGGCGCCATCAGTTCCGATCATGCGATTTCTCTCCGAGTCGTGTGGCGGCCCGCGCTGCAACAGCGAAGACTTGACCGGCGATGTCCTCGCCCATGTCACATTGCCCGCACACATAAATCAAGCGGACCGCACCATCCGCTCTGGCAGCATGGCTCACTCGGTCATCTTCACTCCACCAGAATGGCATCACGGGCGCGCAGACGTGCCCGTCCGACGTCGTGGTTCGTCTCGACACCACTGAGTCGTGACCTCCTGGCGTCCAGAGACGGGAGCTGGGTCACTTCTTTCCAGCACTCACCCACGACGCGATGTGCCAGTCGATCTTGATGCTCCGGGCGCACAAATCGTCGATGCGACGCTTGGGATTGTCGATGAAAGCGACGCCCATGTCTGCGACGCAGGGTTGGTAGGCTACCGCCCCATGCCCCGCTTCCGGGATGAT